>NZ_JBNOKM010000004.1:0-389187 GCF_050171015.1 Paenibacillus sp. TC-CSREp1
AAAGTAACGTACCGTGGTTTGGCTTCCTTCGGACGCCAGGCAGAGGGCGCGAAATCCAACATCAAATGTGACACACTAATTCTCGACAATGAGTCCACCTCCGATACGATTCCATATAACGAAATCATGAACGATAACATTGTACTAGAGCACGAAGCAACGGTTTCTAAAGTATCCGAGGATCAACTCTTTTACTTGATGAGCCGCGGATTGACCGAAGCCGAAGCAACTCAAATGATTATCATGGGCTTCATTGAGCCGTTCACAAAAGAATTACCGATGGAATATGCGGTAGAGATGAACAGATTGATCAAATTCGAGATGGAAGGCAGCATCGGTTAAATAAGCCATCACAAACGAATAAAGTTAAAATCAAAAGGCATGAGCCCTGTATAATACCGAGCTTACGCCCAACAAGTTGCACTGTCGAGGGACAAGAACATGTTCCCATTAAAGCCGCTATTTTAGCGGCTTTTTTATTTTTTCGGTACAAGCTCTTTTTCCGATTGCTGTAATTTATAGCTACTAGTCCTGCTTGTAGTATTGTTGTTAGACCGATCCAGATTGTCTGGGGGAAAGGTCTGCTAAAAAGTTTGCAGCCTGTAATAGTACTCACAAAAATATCTATTGGATAAGCCAAATGCGAGCAATCAGTGTATATTTCCAGTAATCGGATAGGTGAAAATTGTACATTTTTTCGGGGAAGACCTTTAGTATGTGTATTGGAAAAAACTAGCGGGGGGTGTAGAATTACAACAGATATTGTAAGCGCTTGCTTTGATTGCAGAGGAAGGGTACGATGCATTCAATGATTATACTGTAATTGCCGGATATTTGAGCGCTATTCATGAAGGATTTTATTATTCCAATACCAAAGGAGATGCCTTATGAATCAACAACAACAACAACTACCTAAGCCCCACCAGCCGCTCGTAACCCACATCTTCACCGCGGACCCGTCCGTCCATGTCTACGAGGGCAAAATCTACATCTATCCTTCCCATGACCTCGATCATGACGAGCCGAGCAACGATAACGGCGACCAGTATAAAATGGAAGACTATCATGTCCTCTCGATGGACAACTTCGATTCCCCGGTGGTCGATCACGGCGAAGCGCTGCATCTGAGAGATATTCCATGGGCCTCCAAGCAGCTCTGGGCACCGGATGCCGCTTATAAGAACAATACCTATTACCTCTTCTTCCCGGCACGGGACCATGACGATATCTTCCGTTTGGGAGTGGCGACATCAGAGTCTCCGGCAGGCCCGTTCACGCCGCAGCCGAATTATATGGAAGGCAGCTTCAGTATCGATCCGGCCGTACTGGTGGATGACGACAATCAGACATACATCTATTTCGGCGGACTCTGGGGCGGCCAGCTGGAGAAATGGCAGACCGGCAGCTTTGTGCCAGATGCAGAAGGACCGGCTCCTGACCAGCCGGCGCTTGGACCGCAAGTTGCGCTGCTTAGCGACGACATGCTGTCCTTCCAAGGTAAGCCTGTAGAGATATCAATTGTCGATGAAGACGGGAATCCGATTCTGGCCGGCGATGAAGACCGGAGATATTTTGAAGGCCCATGGATGCATAAATATAACGGCTATTACTACCTGTCCTACTCTACAGGAACCACGCATAAGCTCGTATATGCGATCGGCAAGAGCCCGATGGGACCATTCACGTTCAAGGGAGAGATTCTCTCTCCGGTTATCGGCTGGACAACCCACCACTCCATTGTACAAGTTGAAGACAAGTGGTATCTGTTCTATCACGACAGCTCCCTGTCTGAAGGTGTCAACCACAAGCGCTGCGTTAAATATTCCGAGCTGAAATACAACGAAGACGGAACAATCCAGAAAATCAATCCTTATCCGGATGCCGAGTAGGCTGTCGGATTAGCGGAACAGATAAAGATTACAAGATAAGGCATAACATGAGGCAGCTCCTGACGGGGCTGCTTTTTTGATAGGAGAATCAGATACGCCACTCAAACATAAATCAGATCAACATAACGAATACTGTCTTACAAATTAAGGATTCGAATTCATTCGATGTTATTGGAGGGTTTATTCATTATCGATAAATGCAATATATGTAGTTAAAACTTCATTACGCAGCATCCTTTATAAGGAATTTCTTGCAAAACGAGAATAACCATGCTTGTCCACCAGAAGTGTACTATAATAATGGAAATTAAATGAGAGATGGTGTTTCTCAATTGAAAACGGTTTATTGTGATCTGGAAATTACGTTAGATGTCATTGGCGGAAAGTGGAGACCTCTTATTCTGTATTACTTAATAAAAGGACCTAAACGGACCGGTGAATTGAAAAGGCTCATACCATCAATTTCACAGAAAATGTTAGTACAGTCGTTGAGGGAGTTGGAGAGTAATAATTTGATTAAAAGAAAAATGTATAATCAGGTACCACCAAAAGTGGAATATGCAATAACAGAAATAGGTTTGTCACTTGAACCCACTTTGCGAGCTCTTTGCGATTGGGGTCAGGATTATGCAGAGAAGACATTAAACAAGGATAAATATCGGAGATTAAATATAGAATAAAATTATTTTATTCTATATTTAATCACAATTATTACTTTTTAGTTACTATATAACTTAAAAGTACGTACTAGTTCAATATTAATACATAGTACATAATAAACTTGTGACTAGGAAGAAAATTAATAAAAGGAGTGTTTAGTGATGTCAACAAACAACAATCAAATAATTCTTAATATTCGTTTTAAAATAAAGCCTGGTAAGAAAGAATCATTCCGCGAAAGCCTATTTTCAATGATTAGCAACTTCAAAAGTGAACCTTCCTTTGTCAGTGCTATTGTCTCCGATGATCTTGATCATCCGGATGATCTTGTCATCTATGAGATCTGGCGGGGTACAAAAGAAAGCTGGATTCAACACGAACTAAACAAACCTTATCGTGCTGAGTATGAAGGTTCACTTACCAAACTTATTGATGATCGAATCGTAAGCTGGCTTGAACCAGTCGGTGAATGGGGTAGTAGACTGACATTACTAACTTAACTAACGATAGCGCAATAATACACAAAGGCGGCTGATTAATATGATCAGCTGCTTTTTATTATTTTTCAGTAAAGTTCTTGTCCCAAGCTAAGACAAGAACTTGTTCCCATTACTGATTAGATGGATTTCTTATTGGTACTTAGGTGATTTAGTCCCAACGGGTTAATGTTTTTTGACTACAAAAGTTCGTTTGACTTTGGCGAGCATAATTCCGCTTTACATATCCGAAAATATGACAGTAAATAGAAAGATCCGCTTAGGACCCCGGTGAAGCTGGGGTCTTTTATTTCCTGCGTGGCTTGATTGAACCGCCAAATCGCAGCTAGATCACAACGGCTGAATTTTTTTATCGTAAATCAAACTTTTTGAACAACTCGCCCGTCTTGCTTCCGTAAGGCAATTGCAATTGATGGTTACCCGCGCGGGCCCAAAGGAGTGTCTCATTAAATGAAAGTCGGCCGGAAGCTGGAAAAGCTTCTCATCCAATGCATCACCGAAAACCAGGAAAGGGCGTATCGACTAGCTTACAGCTATGTCCGCAACAAAGAGGATGCTCTCGACATCGTACAGGATGCCATCCACAAAGCGTTCATGTCCATCGAAAACCTGAAGAATACGGGTTCATTAAAAAGCTGGTTTTTTCGCATCATCGTGACAACGTCACTGGATTTCATACGAAAACAGAAAAAAGTCCAGCTCATGGACGAAGAAAAACTGGAGGTTGTGCTTCCAAACAGCCAAGACCATTATACTGATCTGGATCTGGCAAGATCACTGAATGAGCTGCCGGACAAATACCGGATCTTGATAATCCTCCGCTTTTTTGAAGATATGAAGTTTGAAGAAATTGCCGAGGTGCTTAACGAGAATCTGAATACCGTGAAAACAAGGCTATATCAAGGACTGCAGAAGCTTCGGGTGTACATGAGCGAGGAAGATCAAGAGGAGGAGAAACGATAATGAATGACAAGCTGAAAAGGATGAGGCGGGAGTATGAGTCCATTCCTATTCCCGATGAATTAAATGAGATGGTGAACAGAACGATCGCCTCCCGGCGAACAAAAATAAAGGCCATGCCCTGGCTCGTAAGCGCTGCGGCTGCTTGTATCCTACTGTCTGTCGGCGTAAATACCAGCCCTGCCTTCGCCAAGGCGCTGTCTGAAGTGCCGGTGCTCGGGCAGATTGTCAAGGTAATCACCCTCCGGGAATATACCGAACAGAACGAAAACACCGATGTGCATCTTAAAACGCCAGGCATTGCCGACACCGGCGATCCTGAACTGGAACAGTCCCTAAACACCAAATATTTGGAGGAAAACAAGAAACTGTACGAGGGCTTCAAGGATGAAATGAACCAGCTGGAAAAAAGCGGGGGAGGGCATCTCGGGCTGGAAAGCGGCTATGAAATCGTCACCGATACGGATCGGCTGCTGACCCTCTCTCGTTATGTCGTCGAATCAGCCGGATCCTCCGCCGAGTCCCGCAAATACGATACGCTCGATAAAGTCAACCATATCGTCATCACGCTGCCGAGCCTCTTCAGCGATGACCGCTATATTCAAGGGATCAGCGACAATATTAAAGAGCAAATGCGTCAGCAGATGAAGGACGACCCGAGCAAGGTTTACTGGGTTCAGCAGCCGGGGATCGAGCCGGATATACCGAAGGAGGACCTGTTCCGCAGCATCGCGAAGGACCAGAATTTCTACATTAATCAGGACGGCAAGCTGGTCATCAGCTTCAATGAATATGACGTAGCGCCTGGCTACATGGGCGTTGTCCAGTTTACAATTCC
This sequence comes from Paenibacillus sp. TC-CSREp1, assembly GCF_050171015.1. NCBI lineage: Bacteria > Bacillati > Bacillota > Bacilli > Caryophanales > Paenibacillaceae > Paenibacillus > Paenibacillus sp. TC-CSREp1. The sequence continues at coordinate 4,845 of NZ_JBNOKM010000004.1, forward strand.
GACGGAGGCGATCCAGGACTTGCTCGTCAGCAACGAGTATGTCCAATAAGAGCCATTTTGCACCGCGCAATTCGCTCCTCCGCGCACTATGCGGGGAAGCATTTCGGAAATCAACCACATACGACTAAATCTTATTTAATCACTAGGAGGTAATTACAATGAAAACGATGCAATATACAACAAAATGGACCAAAACCTTGGCCGTCGCGGGCATGGCAGGCATTCTGATGGTGTCCGCTTCAGGGCTTTCTTCCGCACATGTCCATGCACAGGTCCAGGCCGCTTCCGGCAGCGGACAGATTATGGCTCCCGCTCTTGCCGCGAAGTTAGTGACAACCAAGAAACTCCAATCTTCTGAGAAATGGCTGAAGACGGATATCACCATTCCCGTATTCCAAGGACTCGCCGACACCAAATATCAGGATCAGCTGAACGATATCATTGAATCCCATGCCTCCAAGGATCTCGCAAAATGGGAAAAGGAGGCAGCTAAAGCAGCCAACTTGGCCAAAAAGAATGGCTACACCATGCATCCCTACCAGCTGTCGATCCAATATGAGCTGACATCGGACGGCTGGGACAACGGCCTGGTCTCCCTTAAAATCACCACGGAGGGGGCCGGATTGAACAATCCGGAGACACTTGTCGACACGTACAACTTTACGAATGAAGCCGAGGCGAAGCGCGTAACGCTTGAAGACCTGTTCGGTAGTAAGTACACATCTATTCTGGATGCGCATATTAAATCCGCGATCGCTGCAGACCAAGAGCTTTATTTTAAAGGGGAGAACGGGTTTAAGGGCGTACATCCTGAGCAGAGCTTTTACGTGAAGGACGGGCATGCATACATCGTGTTCCAAGAATACAGCATCGCTCCGGGATCGACTGGCACGCCGGAATTTGCCGTGAAGCTCCCGGACCAGAAAGACGTACACGGAGCAGTCCAATCGATCATTCCTTCCAGTCAGCATTACATCGGCAAAGACGGCAAGCTAATGGTGCCTTTAGCCAGCGTGCTGCGCCAGCTGAATTTTGACGTTACCTGGAATGGTAAACGGAAAACCGCCGACATTTCCAAAGGCGCCCTCTGGAGCTCCATCATCTTGAACAAGGACAGCTATTTTCTTGGAAAAAATGCTCCCCGCAAGCTCGGGGCGGCACCGGAAATGAAAAATGGATACGTGTACGTGCCGCTTGAGTTTCTGTCCGATATTCTGAATTTGAAGGTCATCCAAGACAAGCGCGGTCAGATCACGATCTCCCACACAGGAAATTAAAAAAACGCTCTTTCCTCCTTTTCTGCACGCCCTCATATTCGATTACAGCAAAAGACCGCCGGCTAGCATTTGCGCCAGCGGTCTTTTTTTCTTGTTGCGCGGCTTGATTGACCCGCCAAATCACAGATATGATCACAGTGGCTGGAATTTCCTACTGCAAAATCAAACTTTTCGAACAACTCCCGCGTCTTGCTTCCGTAAGCCTGTTGGAATTGGGGTTACCCGCGCGGGCTCAAAGGATTGTCTGATTTCCGATGAATTAAATGGGATGGTGAACAGAACGATCGCCTCCCGGCGAACTTTTCTATTAATCCTATGTAAGAACAAGTTCAGAGATTACTAGTTAGCATAAATAACGAGATGATAGGACGTGGACAGGTCTTGAAATCACATCATGAATCAACAAAAGTGTACGGAAATGTATTTCGCGGTGAAAGTCGCAAACGAAGAAGAAAAATTCTTTATGGAAAGTTAAGTTTGGTACTTATGGGTTTGATTCTCCTTGTCATGGGGATTACGTATACATTCAGCGGTATAACACATTGGATAAAGATGATGGTTGCACCTCCGCCCATTGCCATCATTAAACAGCCTGTTCAATTAGGGCTCATTCAGAGTTCGCCGGACTCAAAAGAACAACCGACGAGATTTTTGGGCCAAGTTAGCAAAGTAGCTTATATTACCTTTGATGATGGCCCTAGCAAATATACGGGGCAGTTGCTGGACATTATGAACCAGTATGAAGCTAGAGCTACTTTTTTTATGGTTGGAGAGAATCTGGATCACTATCCGGAAGCGGTGAAGCGTTTGGTGAAAGAAGGCAGTTATCCCGGGCTGCATAGCATGACACATAGTTATAAAAAGTTATATAAGAGCGGAAGCCCAGACAACTTTTTGAATGAGTTTAAAGAAGTGCAAAATAAGGTAGAGGCATTGATTGGATATAAGCCATATCTGATACGTGCGCCTTATGGAAGCAGCCCGCAAATTGGTGAGGCTTTTAGAGGGGATATCGCGGCAGCAGAGTTTAAAATGTGGGACTGGACAACGGACTCACTTGACTGGAACCTTCCCGGCCAGCCCAATAAAATTATATCCCGGATACAAAGAGGCGTACACCGAGATATAGAAGTTATTCTGATGCATGAACGGAAACAAACTGTAGAAGTTCTGCCACAGATTCTAAAGCTGCTGAAAGCAAAAGGCTATGAGTTTGAGGTTTACAATCCGAATGAGCATGTGGTCGTTAATTTCAGCCACGATCCTCGCTTGTAATTCAACTTAGATAAACTAACAGTAAAAGAGGGAAGACCCGTGAACATTATAGGTAAAAAACTGACACTTGCTGTTCTCATTGCTGTATTGCTCCTCCTACTTAACGGATGTGGGACAGATAGAAAAAGCTGGGCAGAAGGCTGATGAACAAACGAAATCACTTCAACAATCACTGCTAAAACATTCGTTCGAAAAAGAAGAAACACTTTCTCTCGCTGGAAAAGCTCTCGAACAATTTGAAGCAAGAAGCCAGATACTTCAGATGTTTATTGAAGCTTATGAACTGGGTTTGGATGCCGAAGAGCAAGTGTACGGTTCCATGAGAGGACGTAGTAAAACGGATCTTAAAGAAATCAAACTTGCTATTCAGAAAAGGAATATTTTATATGCCAAATTGGCTGAATACCAAAAGAGATTCAACTTATTGACTCAGGACTTTAACAGTTCTAAAGAGCAACTTATTAAGCTGGGCCAAGAAAGATAAACGAAATTAAGATCGACAGCCTCCCATGCTAGATAATGAAGCGATGATCAGAAGGGTTTGAGTTCCTGGAGTGTTCGAAATCCCATATATACCGTAACATTCCAAACTCTGCACCATATACTATGTTATCTTACAACAAGATTTGTTCGAGCCTAATCACTGTTATCCGAAGGCTGACCAATGGATGTCTTTTGTATCAGCTGCTCTAACCCATTAAGCTTGTCTCTCATACACCAATTACAGGATCTGAGGTTTATTTTACGAAAAGGAAAAGAGCAGCGGTCATGTCTATTTAACAACAGCATCCCGCCGCTCCTGAATCCCTAGCCATCCATACTATCTTTTCAATAAATAGACTTATGGACTGGACAAAAAGCATATACTTTAATTTTTATACTGACATAGACTATATCGTGGATCGACATTAAGGAGTCAGTTTCAGAATAGTCACCGTGGTATTCAGATTGTTATGCAACTGTGCAGGAGTTGCATTCGCATTGACCAGTTGAATCGTTGTCGGAACTGTTGTGACCGTAATAATAACTTCAGCAGATATGGGGCCTCCGCCATTACCTGTGAAAGGCACAGGTGTGATGGGCGTCCCATTCACTGTAAGGTTGAAATCGGCATTGCCCTGATTATGAATGGAGAAAGAGATAAAGTAACTTCCTGTTTCATTGATGGTTATCGTTGAAGATGGCGGCACGAAGGTAAAGGCACCACCCACGTTAGCCAAAACACCAGTCAACGTAATTGGCGAGTTTCCTGGAACGGTGTCCGTACCTGTGCCGGGATCAGCTCGGAAAACACTCAGGAAATCGGAGATTCCAGCCCCCGTTGGCCCGGCAGGCCCGGTTGCTCCAGTTGCACCTGCTGGCCCAACCGGGCCTGCTGGACCTGTTCCTCCAGTTGCACCCGCTAGCCCAACCGGGCCTGCTGGGCCTACTGCTCCGACCGCACCAGCTGGACCCACGGGTCCTTGTATACCAGGAATTCCTTGCAATCCGACTGGCCCCGGTATCCCTTGAGCACCAGTGGCCCCTTTGGGACCTATCGGTCCTATCGGACCAGGAATCCCTGGTACGCCTTGGGGTGCATTAACTATAACCTTAGGTTTAACCTTTACTACCTTAACCTTCACACCGCAATGTACATGTTTTTTGAACTTACGTCTACAAATCCGTTTCCCATGATGATTGATCAATGAACTCACCTCCGTGATATTTCTCCACATACTATGTGCAGTAATCACTGGGGGCGTAGACAACTAACTATAATTCAGAAAATTACAGGGCCCATTATGAGGAAAGTTGTCTATCTCATGGAGCAATATTTAGACGTTAAGCTTCTTTTACATATTGAAAAGCCTCTTACCAAACAGCCAAGAATACAACGCAAAGCATATTAAATTTCTATACGTTACACATGTTTGGTATGTGATGCTCTACCCGCAAGCCAGTATGTGAGTGCACCTGACACGGCGAAGGCTTAGAGTAGACCAATGCAGGTATGCAGTAAGTTCAGCGTGCCATCTTCCATGAATGACGGGATTTCCAGCAGGATTGCTGATTCACTTAAAGCAAAGGATTTTACGGACACGATGCCGAAATAGAGTCCGCCTATAGCTCCACCAATTAGTGCTGCACCAAAAGAAGCCATTCTTCTCATGTTGACGGCATAGATCGCAGGCTCCGGAGCGGCCAATAAAGCCGTTCCTGTCGCCAGAATGCGAGCTTTCTGAGCACGGGCTGTCTGCTGCGCAGACCTGCAGCCAGTGCAGCCCCCGACCGAGCAGTAAATGCAACAAACATTGCAGGAATGATCACGGAGAATCTGTTGGTCATCAGTTCATTAAGCATTAGGGGAACGAGCCAATAATGCAATCCGGCAAAATCCGGAGATTTTTTAGTCATTAATCATTCTAAACTTATTTGCTAACTACGCTTTAGTTTTAAAAGATGACGAGGTTAAACTTAAGAGTAGCCAAGTAAACATTGTGTACAAGTTAACGGATAACGACAGTCTTGTGAAAAATGATGCTGTGATCGCCAACATTATTGCTGAATTAAAGGATGGAGATCGAGTGATAGCTGCATGGGGAGGATACCCCAGTTTAAAAGGATTCCAAGGTACATATCGAGAACGAGTAACCAATAAAATTATCGTCATTTACGACAAATCTTGTCATAAATGATGTCTATACTTAGATTATCAATCAACGAAAGGAGAATCCATACATGTAGCTTTCTAATAAAAAAGCAGGTTAGATAACAAGCGGTACACGTGGAACAGGAACAGGCAAAGTAAAAGAAGTCGAATTAGATTAGATTCACAATTTAAAAGGAGACATTAAAACCTATGGATACAAACATTGCAAGTCCTTCTACGAATCTATACAGAAAGCAGGCGAGGATACAACCAATTAGTTTATGAATGGTTAACCGCTCGCGTGGCGATTATTCATCTGAAGAGATGCAATCGAGCGAAATGGCCCTGAATTATATGAAAGCGATCTTTTAACTTTTGGGGAATCCATGATCCTCAGGTTGTCGTCATCGAAGGTCACGCGCAATATTTTGACCGTGCAGAAGAGATTATTGATAACGGTTTGAAGGAAACAGCCAGGACTGCAGCATCATTCTAGATGGACAAAAGATATTAGATCAACGAGAGGAGCAATAAATCATGAGCCGAAAAATCATTTTAGATTTGGCAGTTACGTTGGATGGTTTCATTGAAGGAAAAAATGGTGAAGTCGATTGGTGCATTATGGATCCTGAACTGGAGTTTAATCAATTTTTAAATCAAGTGGATACCATTATGTATGGAAGAAAAAGCTATGATCAATGGGGGCTATACACTCCGAATGATGAAGATTCGGATGTTGACAAAGAATTTTGGGCATTGATTCATAGTAAAGAGAAATATGTGTTTTCCAGGTCGCAGCAGGGAACGGATCATAAAGCAGTATTTATAAACAATCATATCCTTGAAGAAGTAAACAAAATAAAGCAGAGACCTGGCAAAGACATCTGGCTATATGGTGGAGCAAGCCTGATTACAACGTTCATTCAATTAGGACTTGTGGATGAATTTAGATTATCCGTTCACCCTATAGTTCTCGGAGAAGGAAAACCACTGTTTACCGATATCAAACAACGGTTGAACTTACAGTTGGCTCATACAAGAGCGTTCTCCTCTGGCCTTGTACAGCTCATTTATCGTTGGGACGGTGGGGCCAATGGACGCCAATAATATCATCATTAAAGGTGCACGCGAGAATAACCTGAAAAATGTGAATGTCCGCATCCCGAAGCGGAAGATCACGATCTTCACTGGCGTCTCGGGTTCAGGCAAATCTTCCCTGGTCTTCGACACCATCAGTGTCGAAGCTCAGCGGCAGCTAAACGAGACGTTCTCCGCATTCATCCGCAATCGGCTGCCCCGGTTTAGTCAGCCAGACGCCGAACTCATTGAGAACTTGTCTACGGCAGTTGTCATCGATCAGAAAAGGTTCGGCGGCAACTCTCGTTCGACGGTGGGCACGATCACGGATATCTATGCAATGCTCCGGCTGCTTTTCTCCCGAATCGGTAAACCGTTCGCCGGTAATTCGAATGTCTTCTCCTTTAACGACCCGGCAGGTATGTGCCCGAATTGCTCCGGAGTTGGCCAGGTGGTGCAGTTCGATGTGGAGAAGCTGCTTGACAGGTCCAAGTCACTAAATGAAGGAGCGATTCTGTTCCCTGCCTTTAAAGTGGGAGGGTGGTTATGGAATACATATGCCCTTTCCGGACTGTTCGACAACGACAAGCGGCTCGCTGACTACACAGAGGAAGAGTGGGATACCCTCTTGCACGGCAAAGAAAGCAAGATCGTATACAATACGAAAGGCGGCGCCATTGAATCGGATTACGAAGGTCTGCTGTCCAAATTCACACGTCTGTATCTGAAGCGGGACAGCAGCAAGATGTCCGAAGCTAAACGCGAATCGATTGACCAGTTCTTGTCCTACAGCGAATGCAGCCTGTGTAATGGAAGCCGGCTTAATCAAAAGGCCTTATGCTGCCGGATTAACGGATACAATATCGCGCAATGTGCGGCAATGGAAATTGGCGAGCTTATTCGTATAATCGAAGTCATTCAGGATCCCGTCGCGGGACCTGTGATCGACGGGATTCTAATCCGGTTGAGCCATCTGGTCTCGATTGGACTAGAGTATCTGAGTCTGGATCGACAGACTTCAACTTTGTCGGGCGGGGAATCGCAGCGCATCAAGATGGTTCGTCATCTGAGCAGCAGTCTTACCGATATGATCTACATTTTCGACGAGCCGAGCGTCGGGCTGCATCCGCGGGATGTCCATCGTCTGAACGGCATGCTTCGCCAGCTCCGGGATAAAGGGAATACCGTACTTGTCGTCGAACATGACCGCGCAGTGATGGAGATCGCCGATTACATCATTGATGTAGGACCTCATGCAGGTACATGCGGCGGTGAAATCGTCTACGAAGGCGACTTTGCGGGCTTGCTCCGCGCGGATACCTTAACAGGGCGTTACTTGAAGCAAAGTCTGCCTTTGAAAACTTCATCGCGAGTGCCCAAGGGTCGGATGACTGTGGCCGGGACCAGTCTGCACAATCTGAAGAATGTAACCGTCGATATCCCCGTCGGTGTACTGACTGTAGTAACAGGAGTTGCCGGTTCAGGCAAAAGCACCTTGATTAACGGAGCCTTCCTGCCCTTACACCCGGAAGCGATTGTCATTGATCAATCGGCTGTAGGCACATCCGTCCGCTCCACTCCGGCTACCTACACGGGGATGATGGACGAGATTCGCCGGCTGTTCGCAGCCGCCAACAAGGTGAGTGCCTCTCTGTTCAGCTTTAACTCCAAGGGGGCCTGTGCCAACTGTCAGGGTCTCGGCATGATCTATACAGATTTGGCGTTCCTCGAACCGATCAGAACGACTTGTGAAGTATGCGCGGGCAGACGATTCAGCGATGAAGTGTTAACGTACAAGCTGAACGGAAAATCCATCAGCGACGTCCTCGACATGACGGTACGGGAGGCTTCGGATTTCTTCAGCAAGAAGGAGCTGCTTAATCAATTGCGAACGCTGGAGGATGTGGGACTTGGGTACGTAACATTGGGCCAGCCTCTAAGCACTTTATCGGGCGGGGAATGCCAACGCATCAAACTGGCTGAGGAACTACATAAGGAGGGCAGTCTCTATGTCATGGACGAGCCGACAACCGGGCTACATATGTCCGATATCTCTCGTCTGATGGACATCATGAACCGCTTGGTTGATGGAGGCAACACGGTTGTAGTCATCGAACACAATTTGGATGTGATCAAGCGCGCTGACTGGATCATTGACATGGGTCCAGAGGGCGGGCACCATGGTGGACAAATTGTATTCGAAGGTACGCCAGCCCAACTTGCAACTTCAAAGCATTCGATTACGGGGATGTTTCTGCGAGAGGCAGAAGGCAACCATGAAGGATTTTCCTGAGGTTTCAGCGAATTGTCTCATTATTCAGCGTAAATGACCGGAGGAGGGCCGGTCATTTTTGTGTTCATTTTGGATAGTTAGAGTTCGTTGTTAATGGGTTCCACTTTCTGCGGAGGATACTATCCAGTTATTAAATGGCGGCAATGGTAAACAATGAACTGGTTTGTGAAACTGAATTAATGTTTGCATTTAGTTCGATTACGTTTTAAGCTCACGGGCACGATGAATAATAAATCAAGTTAAAAAAGGGCCATCCGCGAAGGATGGCCCTAAACTTGCCGTTACAGACGGCGGGGAGACGCGTACCATTACCGTTCTTCGATATCTAACAATGATACATGTTGTTACGGACGAATCTTCTTGTTCCTTAGCGGCCGGAAAAAGGCGCGGATATCCTCTGCCAACGCCTCGGGTTCTTCCAAGGCGGTAAAATGGCCTCCGCGGGGCATCGGAGTCCAGCGAGTAATATTCAGGCTGCGGGAAGCCCAAGCCTTGGGAGGCAGCAGAATATCTGCCGGGAACAAGGCCAGACCCGTCGGGACTTCTATACTGGCCAGCGGCGGCAATGTATTTGCATTTTCATAATACATCCGGGCTGATGAACCTGCCGTGTTGGTAACCCAATAAATCATAATATGGGTAATGAGTTCATCCGAACTATACGTGCTCAGGAGGTCGCCCCCGCAATCGCTCCAGGCCCGGAATTTCTCCATTAGCCAAGCAGCTAAGCCTGCCGGAGAATCGGAAAGGCCGTAAGCGAGCGTCTGCGAACGTGTCGTCTGCAGCGACATATAACCGCCTTCTTTGGCTATCCATTCTGCGGCGTTTTTCCTGTATTGGCGTTCTTCTTCGGAAAGTTTGTCCGGCTCCGGCGCAGCCATAAGATCCCGGATGATGCCGATATCCGTCAGGTGTATGCCAACTAACTGTCCGGGGTGGCTGGAAGCCAGGTAGCGGGTTACGCCGGAGCCGATATCGCCGCCGGCGGCACCAAACTGGCCATAACCTAATTCCTCCGTCATGAGTTTAGCCCACATTTCGGCGACGCGAAAATTGTTTACGCCGGCATGCCGGGGACGGCCGGAGAAACCGAAGCCGGGTAACGAAGGGACGATGACATCAAAAGCATCCGCCGGGTCTCCTCCATAGCTGGCCGGATCGGTCAGCAGTGGGATGATTTTTTGATAACGCAGATAGCTGTCCGGCCACCCGTGGGTGAGAATTAAAGGTAAAGGTGCGAAACCTTTCCCGCGTTCATGAACGAAATGTACATCGATTCCGTCGATTTGACAGCGGTACTGGGACAACTGGTTCAGGACCGATTCCTGGGCGCGCCAGTCATAATGGTCTTTCCAATACGAGATGAGCGATTTTAAAGCCTGCAGATTCGTCCCCCGTTCCCAATTGGAATTGGCGTTCTCCAGCTGATCGGGATAGCGGACACGGTGCAGCCTGTCTTGCAGGTCATCAAGGACTTGATCAGAGACATGAATGTGAAATCGTTCAACAGCCATAGCGCTGCTCCTCCTTTTATTCAGTGGATCCACAACGCTATTATATCCTTCGGGCTAGCGTGCTACACTGTTATAAATGAAGCATTTAACTATACGATTTGATAGGTGGATGACGAAGATGCCTCAAATAGACCGATACAAAAACCGGACCGTAAACATAGAATTTGCTCCGGTGGAGAATTTTACGGAACTGCCTTATCCTGAGCGGCTTACGCTTATTTTTATTACGTCTGGAAGCCTTAAAGGTACTCTCAACGAGAGACCTTTATCGATAAGCGCCCCCGGCATTCTTTGTCTAGCAGACGGGGACCAGGTGGAGGTAACGGGAAAATGCAGCATTGCTGCCCAATCTTTCAGCTTTCATCTGGAGTTTTTGAACTCGACTGTTCTTTCTGAAACAAAGGCGTTTCCGGCAGTGCCAAGGATTCATACAGGCCTTTCCCTATTTCAACGAGAGAAGGGATGTTATGGTGTACCCCGTATAACCGAAACGGCTTATCCGCTGCTATTTGAATGGTTTTTTGTGCTGGGCATGGAGGTTCAAGCTCAAAGCGACTCCCTTTGGGTGTGCAGGATCAAAAGATACCTGATCCAGATTTTAGGTCTGCTCGAGGAATTGAATCAGCAGAGGGAGCACTCGCCTGTCGATGCCGTGCTGGATTACATCCATACGCATTACTCGCGGAAGATTGCCTTGCAGGAACTAACGGATTGCGCCCATCTGAACCGTGTATCGCTGAATAAACGGTTTCAGGAAAGGTGCGGAAATACAGCGATGGGTTACCTGATTGCCTATCGGTTAAAGGTTTCGCGTGACCTTCTGACCCATACCGATATGAGCCTGATAGAAATTGCGCGTGCCACGGGGTTTGAGTATGATACTTATTTCATCAAACAGTTTACGGCCAAGCTGGGGATGTCTCCGACCACCTATCGGCTGACCTCCCGCAAGCTGGCAGGGGCTTTATAGACGAATGCCCTTAGGATTCCCGGTGCCCAGACATAGCTCTATTTTTTTCGACCGTGTCTGCTGCTGTTCGATTCTAGGGTTACTCTACCCACCTAAAGTAGAATCTACGCTTTGAGGTGCGCTGAAATCAGTAAGCCATGGAAAAGCGTTAAGGAGCAGCCTTTATCGAATCATAGAAGTATTGAGGTTGTATTTCTCGAATTAGTTGTGGCAGAGCCAAATTGTGTCAGTAGGAGCTCCAGAAACTAATGTATAGAAAAGATGGCTGAGATGAACCGTCTGTTGTTATTCGGGTTGATTGGCAATGGTTAATGTTCGATTTGCGTTATGTGGGTATGTGTTGGATGCGTTGGAGTGGAAGTTCGCGGAAAAGACGGAGTGCTATTCGATTTCGTTCTATAGATGATACGCTGAACCGTACCACAAATAGCGGCAAGTTATTATCGAGGATAGTAGAGACGGATATGGACACGGCAAACTGTTGTATATTAGTTACTTCAAATTTTTTTTCAGGTTGAGTCCAAAACACTGACCGTAACTGTCAGTGTTTTTTTGTATGATTTGTCGTGTGTAAGCCCATAATGGACTGGAGGAACAAGAAATGTTTACAAAAATTGAAGACTTTGCTGCGGAATGGATTAGCGAGGCTGAATTAACCGCTACCGTACTGTCGGAGGACAAGGACATAGTCCCATTGTAGTCGCTATTATAGCGGCTTTTTATTTTTATTTTATCAGTCAAGTTCTTGTCTTGTCCCCAGCAACTTCTCACAAAGGCAATGGAGGTACTTCGAAACTTTACTTCCCATGTTTACTTCTATAATTACATATGCTATTATTAACTTATGTTACTGTTAACCTATGTTATCATTAACTTATGTCATTGATATCCAATCGAGGTGTTGTTATGTCTATCCAATATGCACTACTTGGGCTTCTCAGCTGGAGATCCGCCACAGGATATGAATTAAAAAAGATTATTGAAGAATCTTCAACCATGTACTGGTCCGGCAACAACAATCAAATATACAAATCTCTTGTGCAACTGTTGGACGAAGGTTTGGTAACCAACGAAATTCAACATCAAGAGAGCACCCCATCAAAGAAAATATACAGTATTACGGAAAAAGGGCTTGCCAGTTTGAGAGAATGGGTTCTTTCAGAACCGGAAACTCCTGAGTTCAAGAACACATTCCTCGTTCAATTGGCGTGGGCGGATCAACTCAGCAATGAGGAACTAAATGAACTTTTCATACAATATGAAAGCAGGATTAACATGCAGCTTGCATTCCAGCAAGAAAAAGTCAGACGTGGCATTCCTTCCCCTCATAGAAATGAGCGTGAAACGTTTTTGTGGGATAAGATTTCCGAAAACCTGCTGTCCTTCTACCAAAACGAACTCAAATGGGTGCAAAAAATTAGGAAGGACCTCAGTGAAAGAAAACAAATCGAGGAGAGAACGATGATGAACTTTAAAATCAATGAGAACGGAACTAAAAAATATATCGAAGTTATATTTGCCGAGTCCCCTTTTAGCACCGAAGAGGACGCTGTGGACCTCGTTGCTTTGTGCAAAGAAAATGAGTCGAATCTTCTTTTGTTGCATAGCCAAGTTATTTCAGAAGACTTTTTCAAGCTGAGAACCGGCGTAGCAGGACAAATGATTCAAAAATGGATTAACTACCATGTAAAAACTGCGGCTGTCATTCCAAAAGAGATGATTAATCAAGGAAGATTTAAAGAAATGGCACTTGAATCTAAGAAAAGCAACCATTTTAGAATGTTTGAAACCAGGGATGATGCAGAGAACTGGCTTTTGCGTGAATAAGGAGAAAGTAGTGATGTACATCATGAATCATAAATCATTGTTCAAATCACAAATAGGAAAAGATGCTATTATGGATAACTATAATCAGTTGCTTGCGAAATGCTCTGTTCCTTATGAAGAATTGTTTTTGGATACGCATTATGGTAAAACTTATGTAATCACAAGTGGAGAACCATCATCGCCGCCGCTCATTCTATTGCATGGCTCCGGTTCTAATTCGTCAATGTGGATTAGAGACATAGAGCGATACTCCAAACATTACAGGGTATTTGCCGTAGATATACCCGGTGATCCTGGTAAGAGTGAAGAGAAACAATATTCTCTAAGTGGCCAAGCCTATTCTGAATGGATGGACGATGTTCTTCATGCGCTACAACTTGACAAGGTATCTTTTATAGGCATCTCTCTCGGTGCTTGGATGGCTATCAATTTTGCAGTAAAACACCCTAAGAAGGTTGAGAAAATCGTTCTAATCTCCGCCTCTGGCATTGGTCCTCAGAAGATTTCATTCCTGTTTAAGGCAATGCCGTTCTTGCTTTTAGGTGAGAAAGGAAGAGATAAGGTTTCTCGTATCGTATATAGCAATCAGACAATTCCGAAAGAGGCAGCTGATAATGTCAAGATTATTGCGCGCCACTTTCACTTTCGCACTGAGTCTGTACCCATCTTTACGGATAGCGAACTTAGTAGTTTGACGATGCCTATTTTGTTAATTGCTGGCGAAAAAGATGTGATGCTTGATTCCAGAAAAACAATAGATAGACTTTCCAGGTTACTGCCTGATGCAAATGTCAAACTTCTTCCTGATCATGGTCATGTTATTATAAATCAAACTAAACATATATTGCCGTTTCTGTTTAATGGATATTGATCGATTAGGTCTTTATCATTGGACTTTAATTGGGTGAATACAGCTTCGATCAGAACAGTGGATGTAGCAGTGGTCAGTGCGGTTAGTACCGCTGATTCAAATGTTGAAAATATCCAATCTTTTTTGTTTGAAGCTTCAAACAGTATAATAAGCCTGAATTTAAAATTGTACTTTATGAGGACGAAAATGCTTGACTTGAGCAATACCCTGATTTTTACGCCTATGCGATGAACGACCCAGAAACCTTGTATCGACAGTTTGATATTCAATATCAAGGTGTACATTTAGGGGACAAATCGTTGTTCTTGATAGTGGTCGATACCCAACGGTTATTCCTGAAAAGAGAAGGGCTCAGTTTTTAGAGGATTATGACTTTGGATATTTCATTGAAGGTAGTACGACTCATAGACTGAGCGATTTTTTTACATTGAGAATAAGGATAAAGAAGGGATTTCTCACGTAAAAGTTTTTTTAAAAGTCATACTTTTATTCAAAAATGAGCACGAAAGGGATCAGTTTATTGTTCATGTGTAGGCTAATGAAAGTGACTTTAAAAATAAGCTTTGCTCTTTGAGCGAAGATTATTCAGCGCTTGAGTTAAGTTCTCAGTATCTCAAAAATCAATTAGTAAAACATCTAAGAGCAATGAATAATTTGTGGTATCTTCTGGTAGAGCATCGTACTCGCTATTGAAGTAAGGTTATTATGAGAGACCAGGAGAAAAAAATTCCAGGGGAGTCTGCGCTAGCTTGAGCATATGAAAACACCAAAAAGCAGCTGATCAACGTGATCGGCTGCTTTTGTTCGAGTCTTAGATAAGGGTAGTAAATTCCGTAAGGCAATTGCAATTGATGGTTACCCGCACGCCCCAAAGGAGTGTCTGATTAGATGAGAGTCGGCCGGAAGCTGGAATCATGTCGAGATACGGCGTTTGATTTATTACCACTTTTGAACCAGGACTGCAATGAAGCGAGCTTACAAACTAGGAATGCTCAGTTAAACTGGACAAAGGTACTGTCATTTCCTGCTCCGAGTTTCCGATCGGATAGATTCGAGCAGTTTCATCCTCATTAACATGCTGGATAAAGATCGGTGCACCCTGATAAGTTACATTTCTCATAATGGTCGATTCCGAAATTTCAATCGCTCTTTGTTTGTTCAACAAAATACCTCCTCATTTTTGATTTCTTTACTTTAGCTGATAACGCTCCTTCATCGCTGTCTTACACTTTTATGATCTCCCATCTTATGCAAAATATTTGTCGATCAATGAATCGGCTGCCTTTTCTGTTGAACGAACGGGTGGGATATGAGGCTTTGAAAAAAACAGAGAAAGTATTTAAATGCAGAGCAATACGGGAGAGGATAAAAGTGATTTATCCAGTGATTAAAGCGTTTAGAAGATACTGACTTGTTAAAATTACCCTTCGAATTGAGTGTGTAAAATAGTTTGAAGATAATGAAGCAGTTGGTATTTAGAATTTATTTTAATGATTAATATTGCTCGTTAATCAAAAAGGCCGCTGATCCACCTGTTTCTAATCACTTCAGGCTCATCGTAGTGACTATTCTCAAGTTTTGGTTTTAACCTCCAAAAACCTTTTTGCCACTGTGAACAATCGGGTTCAATATATTGAAGTCCGCTAATTACAGAATCAATATCAGAAGGGGAGAGATCGATGAGTTCTTTTTTATGAAATAGGGCTGTAAAGCCATGTTCAATAGAAATTCTGCAGTGTTTGTTAAAATTAAGGGAATAGTATGAATGCCCATCTTTAGCATGGTTATGTAGAATCTGAAGTATAGGAAGACCTACATATGAATGGAGATCCTCTATCTCTTTAGGATAAATCGATTCAAACGAGTGATTTTGTTCATCATATATCTCATAAGCTATCCCGTATAATTGCCATTCCAACAAACTTTCTAAGAAGATCGTATATATCTCGTGAAAATGCTTTTTAACAAAATGAATTGTATTTAGATCTTCCGTGGTTAGTGCATGATTAGTATCGATAAACGTAGTAAGCGAATATATCTCCGTATTAAACAAATCTACCGAAGCTTTAACCTCCAATGACCCTTCCCAGCTTTCATATTTTTCGATGTATCGCAATTGATCTAATGTTCTGTTCATTGTTCACCTCAGACGACTGACTAGAATTTTGATACTCTTGGAAGTAAATATATGATATAACACATATAACACTAAAAAATAGAAGTGTACCATGATTAGCAAAGCAAACCTTTTTTTAAAAAAGTGATACGTTCTCTCCATCACTAATTAATTTAACAGAATATTAGGCTTAATAGAATAACAACAATGAAAGTGTAGGGAAGAAGACATAGCACATGTCGAGGGACAAGAACTTGTACCGATTGCCGGAATGGACAAGAACATGTTCCCACTTGTGATAAGATTAATATCTAAGCGTAGAAGCTAGTTTCTTTTAACAGACTACAGGATGGATTATGATCAAGAGACCAGCTTCAGTGGTTCTCTACCAGCAACACGTTAGCCATTATGGACTTTGATCCTATATTTCTCATCGTTTCGCTTGCAACATTTGCTGAGATTTAGACTGGTATATTCCTGCCTCTCTCCACAGCTATTTTTGGAGTTTTACGAGACGGAGAACGTCCTCGGCCAATTTTTTGGGTACTATCAGCTTTAAGCAGTGGTTTGGTGGCAGGGTTTGCTTTGTTAAGTGGGGAAGCTACTTCTTCAATGGATAACAGGCAGGACAGGATAACCATTTTATCGAACATTAGATAATAAGGGGATTTTATAAAGGTCAATTGACTAGGAGTGAGGGTATGAAATTATTACTGACATCTGCAGGCGTTAATAATCAAAGTATACAGAATGCGTTAGTTGGCATGTTGGACAAGCCGATTGCTGACTCCAATGCCCTGTGCATTCCCACGGCGATGTACGGACATCCCTGGGTTGGCCCTGGCGTCAAAACCTGGGAGTTTATCAGCGGGAAATCCGAGAATCCCATGGTCGACCTGGGCTGGAAGTCTGTAGGCGTGCTGGAGCTCACCGCACTGCCAAGCATCAGTAGAGACCACTGGGAGCCCCTGGTCCGGGAAACAGACGTCTTGCTGGTATCGGGTGGCGACGCTCTTTTCCTATACCATTGGATGCGGCAATCCGGACTGGCAGAACTCTTGCCTTCACTGAAAGCCGTTTATGTGGGAATGAGCGCCGGCAGTATGGTGATGGCACCTAAGATCGGGAAATACTTTGTGGGGTGGACTTCACCTACCGGTGGCGATGAAACGTTGGGACTGGTTGATTTTGCAATTTTTCCGCATCTTGATCATGTCATGCTGCCAGATAACACTATGGCTGCAGCTGAGAGCTGGGTCGCAGAGATTCAAGGACCGGCATATGCGATCGATGATCAGACCGCAATTAAGGTGATCGATGGAGCAGTAGAAGTGGTTTCCGAAGGGAATTGGAGGCATTTTACGCTCTAAGATTCCTCTCTGGTGAGGAATCGGGATACAATAATCCAATATTACCAAGAAAAGCAGCCGATCTACGTGATCGGCTGCTTTTCTCCTGCTCTCATCTGGTGTAATCATTGTCAAGGTACAAAATGGTTCTCGTTAAGCTAAGTGGTGAGCAGTAGCAGGAAACTCCGAATTCGGTTTTGAGCCAGAAAGGTTGGACCATATTGCGAATGAAATTATGTGAGTGGTAAACTTAGGCGTTGAAGTATCGTTAGTTATAGGTAGTTGTACCATTTTCAGAGGGAATATGGCGGAAAGCTGGGGGGATAGAAAGGGCAGAGGCCCGTCTAAGAGCAATCCAGCATCTAGAAAAAGGCTACATTGTAATTTTTGCAGGGGAAACGGTCAAGCTTACGTTACAACAGACTTCCCTTCAGTACAAAGAGTCATCGAGGTTCATTGTGACGCTTTATTAGTTGCAAAGCAAGGTGTTGATGGTGTTCTTAACGCAGACCCTAAATTGGATAAGGATGCAAGGAAATTTCGCTCGCTTCATTCGAAAAATATATAAGAGGAGGCCACTCATTTGAAAGCACTTGTATTTAATAAATTTGGAGGACCGGAAGTACTAGAATATCTTGAAATTTCGGATCCAGTTATCGGGCCTGACGAAATATTAGTAAGTATGAAAGCCATCGGATTGAATTTTGCAGATATTTATAGAAGGAAAGGGAACTATCATCTTACTGGGAACTCCCCGTTTATTTTAGGTTATGAAGGGGCAGGAGTCGTTGAAAAAACGGGAGCTAATGTCCAAGGAATCAGCGTTGGCGACCCTGTTGCATTTGCAGATGTCCCCCATGCTAACGCAGAAAAAGTAGCTGTTCCTATAGAAAAGGCAATTCCTATTCCAGAGACCATTTCATTTGACAAGGCGGCTTCTGTTTTACTGCAAGGGTTGACTGCCCACTATTTAACAAAAGATAGTTATGCGGTTAAGGAGAATGATGTAATTCTAGTTCATGCCGCAGCAGGGGGCGTTGGACAGTTGCTTGTTCAAATGGCAAAGCTCTTCGGTGGGAGGGTCATTGGTTTAACCTCCTCGATGGAGAAGGCATCGGCAGTTAAGAACTCAAGAGGGAATCAGGTTTTTTTGTACTCGGATGATTGGAAAAGAAAAGTCATGGAGGAGACAAACGGAAAAGGTGTGGATGTTGTCTATGACTCCGTAGGCTCCACGCTCGAGGATAGTTTTGCAGTCACTCGCATTGGGGGGACGGTTGTATTTTATGGAATGGCAGGGGGAGACCCTGCTCCAGTTGATCCAAGGATGTTGATGGATACGTCAAAAACTTTGACCGGTGGCGACCTTTGGAATTTCCTTACTTCCCGCGAGGAACGGGCAACTCGTTCAGCCGAGTTGTTCCGCTGGATCGAAGAGGGGAAAATAACGGTATCCGAGCCTACGGTATTTGCACTACGAGATGGAAAAAAAGCGCATCAATTTCTGGAAAGCCGCAAAAGCACGGGGAAAATCTTATTAAGACCATAAAAATCGTATGAATCTAACCAAGACTCATGCTAGCTATCCTTATTTAACTAAAATGGTGTCCAGGAAAAAGAACATGGTCCCATAAAAGTCGCTATATTAGCGGCTTTTTTATTTTATCGGTACAAGTTCGTGTCCCGAGCCAAGGACAAGAACTTGTACCGATAGCCGGAATAGACAAAAACAAAGGGATGAAATATTTGTTTACTCAGATACGTATTGTGTCTTATAATTTTCATAAAGATACATATTGTATCTCAAAAAATTTGTATCGCACAAGTAATGTAAGGGTGCTTGTATCTTGGTTTCAGTTTATGTAGAAAGGAGGGGGCGACCGATGGAAACGAAAAAAATGCCTTGGCAGGCACCGGAATTAGAGGTGCTGGATGTGCAGCAAACGATGGCTGGCTATGGATTCAGGCAAATTGATTGGCTCGAAGAACATGATGCAGACCTATATGATCCAACATCCTGATAACCATACTTCAAATTGAAAATCGTATTCTTGTTCAAAAGGTCGCCTGTGGGCGGCTTTTTCGATGTGAGAGGGGAGTGATCATTTTGAATACTTCTAAACAAATGATGCATCATAAATCCAATGATCGCTTTAGCAAACTTGGAATTTATGGCGTCCAAGGAGTCTTTATTATTCTGTTCTTGTTATTGACTCCTATCTACTATTTGAACAAATGGGACTTTAAACGTCACAAAAAGCGGAAGCCTTTCTACACCAGTAAATTAGTTCGATTACAAGAGCGTTATCCGATTCTCTACGAATTAGCCATGTACGTTCAAAATTTCCCTATTCCTCGCAATGTCTACAAAGTTTTACCCCCTTTAAGGGGAGATGTTCTTCAGGTGGGCTGTGGTACAGGCTTACTGAACAAGTATCTTCGCAAGCAGAAGGATATTCGTTTTCTCAATATGGATCCGAATTTAAATGCGCTGAAACTTGGAAAGAAGTGGGGAAGGTTTAATTCCTATATCCATGCCTTCATTGACAAGCCCACTTCTTTACCTGAACATTGCTGCGATATAATTTTGTTTGCACGAAGCTTTCATCACATTCGTTATCACAAAAAAGCCTTCATTGAGAGCTGCAGATTGTTACGTGATGGTGGATCTATCATTATTGCGGACCCGGTTATTCTCAAGTCTCTTTCAGGTTCTGTAACGGATGATGGTTATATGGCGAACTCTTCGATTGATGGTGTAATTTGGAGATTTACCAAAGAAACATTAATTACTCACATCGAGCGCTGTCTTCCTCCTGAATTAAAGATCGAATCCGTAACCGAAACGAGGCAAGTGCATGTAACGAATTATAATTTATTTGTACCTCAGACAGATATCGTAGTGGTACTGCGAAAAAGGGCGGCTGCATACAATGACAACTAAATTTATTGATGTTTGAAATCTGCAGCATTATTCAATATTTATCCGTTGCTCAGCCAAAAACATGACAACTGACAATTAGTCGTGTATCTGATCAACAGCTTGATCTTCAATTCATTAAACTAACGGGCAGCTAGTAAGAGGTTGTCGCGGAACAAGAACATTGTTCCATTCAAAGTCGCACTTACAGCGTAGAACAAAGTTAAACTCCTATATCTAATTTTTGTTATTGAAAACGTTCTTCTCATCCTATATAATAAGGCTACAATTAATATTAGGGTTGTTACTGTATAGCAGGCAAAGCCTAAACCAATCCGTGCTAAATGATATTTAGTCTTGGGTTTGTTTAGGCTTTTTGTTCTGTTATTAAAAATGATAAAGTGGGCGAAATCGTGAGGATTAAGAAAATATTTAACAATAATGTTGCCCTAGTAGAAGGGCCCAATCGATCCGAGGTCATTGTTATTGGAAAGGGACTGGCCTACCAAAAAACGGCAGGTGAAGATATAGACCCGACAAGAATTGAAAAGACTTTTGTAATGGAGACGAAAGAGTTATCGGAACGGCTGTCTACATTGTTAAGTGAAATTCCTCCAGAGCATTTGGAATTAACGGATCAGATTATTCGATACGCAGCGAAAGATTTGCAAACTTCCTTTAGCAACAATATTTATTTGGCCCTTACCGACCATATTAGTTATGCAATAACCCGCTCTGCGCAGGGAATGGGCCTCAAAAATGCATTACTCTGGGAGATACAAAAATTTTACTCGAAAGAGTATCGAACTGCGTTGCATGCGCTACAAATGATAGAAAACAAAACCGGGTTTGCGCTTCCTATTGACGAAGCTGGTTTTATCGCCATGCATTTTGTCAATGGACAGCAGGACGGTCAGGAAATGGAACAGACTGTGCTCGTTACCCGAATGGTCCAAGGTATCCTTAATATAGTAACCCTTCATTATGGTATTGAATTGGATGAGAATTCGTTAAACTACAGTCGCTTTGTGACTCATTTGAGATATTTTTCGTATCGCGCTTTGCGTAACGAGACGATTCCAAGCGAAGACGATGAACTGTACAAACAAGTGGTTTCCAAATATCCTGAAGCTTTTGCCTGTAGTGAGAAGGTTAGAATTTACTTACGAAAAGAGTATCAGATTGAAACGACCGAGGCTGAAATGGTTTATTTTATGCTCCATATCAGGCGCGTGACCAGCAGGAACTAGTTTTCACCAACAATATAGATCAGGGTTGTTACCATTCGTTGGGCAAAGCCTGGATAAGTGAGATGTGCATTTTATTGATGTGCTTCATCACCTATTCAGGTTTTTTATTTTATATATACCCAGAATAAGTTAAAAGGAGCTATGTAATGAAGTACGAAAAATTAGCTAAGGATATTATGCAAAATATTGGTGGGGAGGAGAATGTATCTAATCTGGTCCATTGTGCAACTCGGTTAAGATTTAATCTTAAGGACAACCAATTGCCAGATAAAGAGAAGCTGAAAAGTTTGGAAGGTGTCCTGACCGTTGTTGAAAGTGGCGGTCAATTTCAAGTGGTTATCGGAAATGACGTTTCGCATGTATACCAAGAGATCAAGAAGACCAGCAACTTGGATCATGGGAGTTCTGACTCCGCAGATCCGGAGCCATCGAAAGAGAAGTTGATGTCCAGAATTTTTGCAGTCATTTCCGGAAGTTTGTCTCCACTGTTGCCTGCAATGGCCGGGGCCGGGATTCTTAAAGCCTTTTTAACACTGTTCATTTCTTTTGGGTGGATATCTGCCGAAAGTGGAACCTATCTCATTTTGGCTGCAGCAGCGAATGCAGTCTTTTATTTCTTGCCTATATTCCTAGGTATCACTGCATCCATCAAATTTGGTGCTAATCCTTACGTCGGTGGAGTGATCGGTGCATCGTTGATGGAACCGAACTTTACCGGGTTATTGGCCAATGGAGATACGTCATCCTTTTTGGGTATCCCTGTTATTTTAATGGATTATTCCGCAACGGTCTTCCCGGTATTTGTTGCTATTTGGATTTTTTCTTATGTCGAAAAATGGTTTAAAAAAATCATTCACAAAGAGCTCCAGACGTTCTTGGTGCCATTGTTGTGTCTGGTCATCATTGTACCACTCACCGCGATGATTTTTGGTCCGTTTGGAGTGTACATCGGAAACGCTATAGCAGATGCCATTAATTATCTTATGGGTGTAAGTGGATTGTTAACAGGCGCTGTCATTGGTGGATTAATCTTTTTCCTTGTTGTTTTCGGTCTTCATTGGGGCATCATTCCGATCGTTCTGGCGAACCTAACGAATGGGACGGATCCCATTCTTGCGATGTGGGCAGCCTCCAACTTTGCCATGGCCGGCGTAGCACTCGCTGTCTTCCTTAAGTCTAAAAAGGAAAAGGCGCTAAGATCCATCGCCGGTTCTTCTACGTTAAGTTTATTGCTAGCCGGTGTCTCTGAGCCAACGGTCTACGGAATATTGCTTCGTTACAAACGTACAATCCCGTATGTCATTATTGCAGGAGCTATTGGTGGGGCCATTAATGGTGCATTCCATACGTATGCTACAGCTTTTGTTTTCCAGAATGTTTTCTCCATTGGTGCATTTGAACCGGTTGGTTACTACTTGATTGGAATCACCGTTTCGATGGGAATGGGCTTAATTCTGACGATTCTTTTTGATTATCAAGATAAACAAGAAATTGCAGCGAATGAACAGGTCAAGGTGAACATTACTGAAAACGAAAAAAATATGGAACAATCTAAAATAATTGCAAGTGCTGTTGAACCGATTTTGAAAAAGGAAGTGCTTCTCAGCCCATTAACGGGAGAAGTAAAATCATTGACTGAAGTTCCCGATCCAGCATTTGCGGAAGGTGCTATGGGGAAAGGGATCGCTATTGTTCCGACCGTTGGACAAGTACTGTCTCCAGTGAACGGTACCGTAGGCACCGTCCTCAAATCAGGACATGCCGTCATTCTAATGTCAGAGAATGGGGGAGAAATATTGATTCATGTAGGCATCAACACCGTTCAACTAAAAGGTCAGCATTTCACGCCACGAGTGAAGGCAGGAGATCCAGTCAAACAGGGAGATCTATTGATTGATTTTGATTTGGAGAAAATCAAGGAAGCAGGGTACAACCCGATTACCCCTATTATTATTTCGAATACTGCCGATTACCTGGACGTTATTGAAACAACCCATTCTTCGGTTACAGCTCAAGATAAATTGCTGACGCTTGTTGTCTAACCGGAAGGGATAGGAGAGAATATTTGAAAATGAACATATACACATTCCCTGAAAACTTTTTGTGGGGCGGCGCAGTAGCCGCCAATCAGGTCGAAGGGGCTTATTTGGAAGATGGAAAAGGATTGTCTACGGCAGATGTATTGCCGCATGGAATTACAGGTCCAATCTTGGAATCGCCCGAAGACCAATATCCTTCTCATGAAGCAATAGACTTCTACCACCGTTACCAAGAAGATATTGCACTGTTCGCAGAGAT
Source organism: Paenibacillus sp. TC-CSREp1 (assembly GCF_050171015.1). Taxonomy (NCBI): domain Bacteria; kingdom Bacillati; phylum Bacillota; class Bacilli; order Caryophanales; family Paenibacillaceae; genus Paenibacillus; species Paenibacillus sp. TC-CSREp1. Next base: position 28,514 of record NZ_JBNOKM010000004.1, read on the forward strand.
GGGGTTCCGTTGTTTTCGCACATCCATTGCGTGGTCACGGATTTTTCCAGAGGGAGACGAGCTGCTTCCCAACGAAGAAGGACTCCATTTTTATGAACGTTTAATCAACGAATTGCTAAAATATAACATAGAACCTGTCATTACCATCTCACATTATGAAATGCCATTAGGGCTAGCTAAGAAATATGGTGGATGGAGAAGCCGTAAGATCATTGAATTTTATGAACGGTATGCCAAAGTTCTGTTCGAAAGGTTCAAGGGAAAAGTCAAGTATTGGATGACGTTTAATGAAATTAACATCCTTGCTCACTATCCTTTTACAGGCGGTGGAATCATCCCTCAAGAAGGAGAAAATAAAAAACAGCTTCAATACCAAGCCGCCCATCATCAGTTCGTTGCGAGTGCACTTGCGGTCAAAGCATGCCATGAAGTTATGCCAGAGGCTCAAATTGGTTGTATGTTAGCCTATATTCCTGCATATCCATTAACGAGTGCTCCTGAAGATATTTTTGCTGCGTTACAAGGAGAACGGGAGATATTGATGTTTGGAGATGTACAAGCTAGAGGGGGATACCCTTCATATGCCGCGCAATTTTTCAAAGAGAACAACGTGGTGCTTGAAACCGAACCCGGGGATGATGATATTCTGAAGAGTTACCCCGTGGATTACATTGGTTTCAGTTACTATATGAGCCGTGCAGTTAGCGCAAATCCGGATGGGAAAGAAACGACGGCCGGCAATCTATTCGGTGGAGTGAAAAATCCATATTTGCCTTCGTCGGAATGGGGGTGGCAAATTGATCCCCTTGGATTAAGAATTGCTCTAAATCTTTTATATGATCGTTACCAGAAACCATTGTTTATCGTGGAAAACGGTCTGGGAGCAGTAGATCACGTAGAAGCAAACGACATCATTAATGATGATTATCGGATTGACTATCTGCGCGAGCATCTATCGCAAGTTTCTAAAGCGATTCAGGACGGCGTTGATCTGATCGGATATACTAGCTGGGGGCCCATTGACTTGATTAGCGCATCCACCGGGGAAATGAAAAAACGGTACGGATATATTTACGTTGATAAAGATAACGCCGGCAAAGGGACGTTAAGAAGAATAAGAAAGAAAAGCTTTGGCTGGTACAAGAAAGTCATTGCATCCAATGGTTCAGATTTGGACTAGAATCATCAGACACCTGAATTTTTGATATGTATCTTTACAATAACCTCTTGGATTTAAAATCCAGGAGGTTTTTAGAAATCTTCAGGAGGGATGTATCTATTACCGTTACTATACCCAACTCAGGAATGGAGTGCAGATGGGTTTGGCGTCTGGAGGCCCGAACGTGATGATGCTACAGAAGCTATTAAAGGCTTTGGAGGTGCAATTGTATCCTGGTTCCATATTAATGGAATAATAATGCAAAGGGCTAAAAGTACGATCTATTGAAAGAAGTTTAATATTACCTTATATTAAATTTCAAAAATCATTCTTTGAATTGAGGTGTAAACTAAAATGGAATCCTATGAACTCACTACGTTGAAAAGAGGACTTCTTATTCTTGATTTATTGCGCGAACGGCATTCCTTGTCATTAAGCCAAATCATGAAAGAGTTATCTCTCAATAAGACAACTGTTTATAAAATGCTATATACCTTAGAGAAGATGGAATACATAAAAAAAGTTGAGAAAAACTATTACTTGAACCCTAATATTTTCTTTGATGATCGTGTACATGTAATCCGTGATATTCAGTGGACTTCACTTGATACGCCATTTCGATTGGCTCAAATAAGTGGAGAAAAAGTGTTTCTTGGTGTACTTGAAGATGAAGAGCTTGTAATTAAAAGTGTAATTCAGACACCTTCCATGATGCTGGATTTAGAGGCTACAGGTAAAAGACTACCTATTTATTCAAGCGCAATAGGAAAAGCTGTGTTTGCTAATTTACCGTCTGAGATTCAAGCTCAGATTCTGAAGAAAATTTCATTAAATAACATCACGAGTAAGACATTCAATGATAAGGATTTGTTCAAACATCATTTAGAGGTGATCAAAGAACAAGGATTTGCCATCGATGATGAAGAGACGAATCTTGGAAAACGGTGCTTGGCTGCTCCGATCTATGTAAATGACGTTGTGATCGGTTCACTGGCTATCCATGGTGATACAGATAGTATTAGAAGAAGGTCTATACGTTCATTGTCCAACATGGTAAAGCGCTACAGCAGACAACTATCTCTGGAACTAAAACATTTAAATTTAAGTTAAAGAGTTTCTAATAAAGAAACTCTTTTTTAGTTTGTTTTTTGTTTTAACTCCAGCCTTTAGAATGACAGGTGTAAGGAAAATCTCTAATATAGGAGCGATATTCTAATATGATATATCAGAAGTTACGTGGTACTGATCTGAAGGTGTCCGAAATTGGACTGGGTACAAATGCGGTCGGGGGTCATAATTTATTCACTGATTTGAATGAGGCTGATGGCATTGAAATGGTTGATGCAGCATTACAGTTAGGTATCACATTTATAGATACAGCAGATATTTATGGGAAAGGTCGCTCAGAAGAACTTATAGGAGATGTGCTTAAGAGACACAATAGAACTGACGTAGTGGTTGCGACAAAAGGTGCACGACGTTGGTTTGAAGATGGATCTGTTGTAGTAGATAATACTCCTGAGTACATGCGTACTGCACTCGAAAGGAGTTTACAGCGGTTGAAGACAGATTACATAGATTTGTACTATCTTCATTTTCCTGACCTTAAAACTCCATTGGTAGAAGCAATTGGTGAACTAACGAAATTCAAGCAGGAAGGGAAAATTAAAGCCATCGGCATCTCGAATGTTTCGTTGAGTCAACTCAAAGAGGCGAATGTTCATGGAGATATATCTGTTTTGCAGTCACCGTACAACTTGCTTGATCGATCTGCTGAGGAAGAATTACTACCTTACACTAGAGAAAATAACATTTCCTTTATTCCATACGGACCACTTGCCTATGGTTTACTTGGTGGAAAGTACACGGAAGAATTTAAGTTAACAGAAGGGGATTGGAGAAAGGGTCAACCGTTGTTTGAGCAAGAAGCATTTAAAAAGAACTTGAAAATCGTCAGTAGGCTGAAAGAAATGGCGGAAGAAAAGGAAACAACGGTAACCAATTTATCACTTGCCTGGCTTCTTTCTCAGGAAGGTATAGATGCTGTTATTCCAGGAGGAAAACGGAAAGATCAAGTAATTCTGAATAGCCTAACCAGCGATGTAACATTTGCACAAAATGAACTTGATCTTATTGAAGATATTGTAAAAGGTTAAATCTCAATTTAAGGAGGATAACAAAATGAACGATACCTTTACTGTTTTACGGAATGGTGTAAAAATGCCTTGGATGGGCCTTGGCGTTTGGACAGCTGAGCGCGAAGATGCAACAGAGCCTGTTAAATACGCCTTGCAAAACGGGTACTTGAGTATTGATACTGCGACCGCGTATCGCAACGAAAATCAAGTTGGACAGGCTATTACCCAGTCTGGAGTAAAGCGAGAAAATATTTTTGTCACAACCAAAGTAGCTAATGGGGATCAGGGATACGAATCTACCCTTGCGGCATTTAACAAAAGTCTCGAAGCACTAAAACTGGATTATTTAGATTTATATTTGATTCACTGGCCTGTTGAAGGTAAATCATTTGAAACTTGGAAGGCCTTAGAGGAGCTTTACAAGCAAGAGAAAGTAAGAGCAATCGGAGTTAGTAATTTTGAAATCGCGGACCTGGAACAGCTAAAGACTGTTGCCACCATTCAACCTATGGTTAATCAGGTTGAGTTTCACCCTCAGCTAACTCGTAATGAGCTGACTGCGTATTGCAAGCAACATCAAATTCAAATGGAAGCTTGGTCTCCGCTGATGAAGGGGCTCCTAAATGAACACCCGACACTGCTTGAGATTGCGAAAAGACACAACAAATCTGTGGCTCAGGTCATACTTCGCTGGGACATTCAAAGCGGGTTTGTGACCATCCCTAAATCATTTAATAAAATCAGGATGATGGAAAATCATAACATTTTCGATTTTGTACTCTCGGATGAAGAGGTCTTACAAATTTCATCGCTTAATAAGGACGAAAAACTGCCTATGCCCGATATGACTAGGTTCCGAGATGCCTAAAGAATTAAGTAAATCATTATTGTTAACAATGGCGGCCGCATCTGGACTTGCGGTCGCCAATATTTATTATAATCAGCCGCTATTAGCAGATATTGCTGATACATTCGAGATCACAAAAGATCAAGCTGGCTATGTTTCTACTTTTACACAAATAGGTTATGCTGTGGGTTTGTTGTTGTTTGTCCCATTGGGGGATGTGCAGAATCGCAGAAATTTAATATCTACTCTTCTTTTATGTGTCACTTTTGCACTTGTAGGTATGGCAATATCGTCAACAATCATGTGGCTATACCTTGCAAGTTTATTGGTTGGACTTACTACAGTCGTTCCACAAATTCTTATTCCTCTTTCTGCTCAATTAGCCAAATCAGAGGTTCGAGGGAAGGTTATAGGTACAATAACAAGTGGCCTACTCTTTGGCATTCTATTGGCCAGAACGGTTTCGGGTATTATTGGTGGGTCCATTGGTTGGCGATGGATGTATGTAATGGCAGCTATTCTGATGTTTATTTTGCTTATAGTTCTCCGAATCCAGTTACCAGACGATAAGCCGCGACCTTCATCATCGTATAGACAACTTTTAAAATCTTTGTGGACGTTACTGCGAGAACATCGTCTTTTGAGGGAAGCTATTTTTATAGGGGCACTCAATTTTTCTGCATTCAGCCTCTTTTGGACCTCTCTAGTATTTTTGCTTGAAGAATATCCCTACCATTATTCTAGTCAGATCGCTGGTTTGTTTGGATTGGTTGGTGTGGTTGGAGCTCTGGGTGTTCCATGGATCGGACGACTTGTTGATCAATTTAAGCCTTCGCAGGTAATCGGTATCATGATTGTCATACTCTTGCTTTCGTTTGCTTTGTTTGTCTGGAACGGCAGCGTCCTGATTCTAATTTTAGGAATCATACTTATGGATCTAGGTGTCCAAGGCACCCAAGTTATGAATCAAACACGTATTTATGCCTTAGATGAAAGCGCTAAGAGTAGACTTAATACGGTTTTAATGGTTAGTACATTTTTTGGTGGAGCTTGCGGTTCAACATTAAGTAGTTATTTGTGGAGTGTGGGTCAATGGACTTATGTATCAGTTGCTGGGTGCTGCTTAGTTCTATCTTCATTAGTTGTATGGGGAATTTCTAATCTATTGAAACATAAGTTGCTTTAGAAAGTTGGAGAAACGTTTTAGTACCTTTAGCTCAAAAAGCAGCAGCTAATTAATGATGATTAGACGCTCTTTTTTTGTTTGTTCAAATCATAAAAGAAAAGGCCAAAACGAAATGAGCATAGCGCCGGGGGTTCTTGAACAGGCGCCAGAAGAATATGAGGCAGCAGGTGGAGACGGATACAACGATCCGTTTGAAGTGGAGGATTCATTGGATGCCACTAGCGACCAGGATGAAGAATATCACAAAGAAAGTGATCCTTCAAAAAAAATGTACAAGGACAAGAACATTGTTCCATTCAAAGTCGCTATTATAGCGGCTTTTTTGTTTTAATGAACCAAGTTCTTGTCTCAAGCTGAGAACAAGAACATTGTGTAATTTCAGATTAGGTAATTATCTAAATAGTATTATGATGAAATCCTGTGGTGAGATAAAAGTTGAAAGAATTGAATATTTTGCTTGAGTAAGTTTTTTTGTATCATGAACAAACTTTTCTGGGCAGACAATCATGAACAACATCGCTGGTAAAACCAAACAATACACCCAGTTCATCTATCGCCTGGCTGCAACGTTTGTCGTGTCAAGGGAAGATGAGTTGTACGGGAATGACGGCGTACTTAGGAGAATAGATATTATTCATTTGTTCACATAACAGCTTTATGGCTGTTCGTGCCATTTCCTGTTCATCCTGCTGCAAATAAGCTACGCCTGCTCGAAGCCGAGCGTGCGATCCTCGACGGCTGTATTGGCATTTTCAGGTGAGATGAGCGCAATCTCCTGATTGACTCTTGGATAACAAATGGGATACAGCTTTATACGCACCGCCGTAATTGTCGGATGTAATGGTGTACGTCTCAATGTTGCGCAGATAGCGGTCGATGAACACACACGGGAATTTATCTAGCGACAAATAGTGTACGAATGACGTTTGATTCGATAGAGGAAGACTAGGTGAGACGAATGAGCCTTTGCCTTGTATGCGTAAAATAACTCCTTCGTCCAGCTAGTATAGGGTTAGGGCGTTCTTGACGTTATTTTACTTACTCTGAATTCGTCCATTAGTTCTTGCTCAGAAGGAATGCGGTCCGTTGGCCGAAGCCGTCCTGGTTTAATTTTCCTTATTATATCTTCTCGAATTTGTTTGTAGAGCGCCAGCTTTTTCAAAAAGTTGGATCTCCCCATAAACTTTATGATTTTATAATCAATTGGTTATATAAAGCTTATTTCATATATATATTAGTACGGCATGTATAGCGCTTACAATATGGAATCTAAGAAATTGTTGCGAAGGGGTCTTTTCTTTGAAGGGTTAGAATTATGTTAAGGATGGTGGTCCCAAGATGGATTGTAACCGCTTAAATGAACAGAATTAACTAGTCAGCCGACTTTTCAACTGCATAACAAAAAAGAGAGGATGACGAACAAATGAAAAAACGCAGTGCTTTAATCTTCATCGTTACACTCCTTATTATGTCACTTGTCTTTACTGCATGTGGTAATCCTTCTGGTTCAAAAACGGAAACAAAGCAATTAGGGGCTAATGCCGGTGAGAATGCAACAGAATTGTCATTTTGGACATTCGTAGATTTGCACGGCAAGCATTTGGATAAAATGCTTGGGTTATGGAACCAACAGAACCCAGACAAACAGATTAAGTTGAATGTAACGGTTATGCCTTACGATGATATGCACAACAAGCTCTTATTGGCAGTTACAAGCGGAAAAGGTGCTCCTGATATCGCGGATATTGAGCTTGGTAAATTCCCTAAATTTTTGGAAGGTGACAACGTTCCCCTGGAATCTTTGAATGATGTATTTGCACCATACAAAGACACTGTTGTTCCTTCACGTGTCGAGATTTACTCCAAAGCCGATCAGGTTTATGGCTTTGATTATCACGTAGGTGCTACGCTTGCTTTCTACAACACTGAAATTCTCGAACAAGCAGGTGTTGACTACAAGACCATCAAAACGTGGGAAGATTACAAACAAGCAGGTATCCAGGTTTACGAAAAGACTGGCAAGTACTTAGGTACTGCTGATACGTCAGCTTCGTTCCAAGCATCGCTGCTGCTAGCTCAGCAAAATGCTGATTTCACAGATGAAAATGGTAATCCAAAAGTGAATTCGCCTGAAATGATTAAAGCGCTTGAAATGTTAGTCGATCTGCAGAAGAACAATGTTATTCATACGATCCCTGGCGGACAACCCGACACAGAAGAAGCAAAAGGCGAATATAACAAAGGCAACTACGCAAGTGCATTAATGCCTGAGTGGTACATGTCCCGCTTTGTAAACGAAATGAAAGACCTTAAAGGTAAGTATGCAATAGCTCCATTGCCTGTATTTGAAGAAGGTAACCCTCGCTCCGTTGGCTTAGGCGGTACTGGCACAGTTGTTACCAAGAATGGTACAGACGTTCAGCTGGCAAAAGAATTTGTAGCCTTTGCTAAGCTTTCGAAAGAAGCTACTACTGAAATCTGGAATACACTTGGATTTGACCCAATCAACATGGAAGTATGGAAAGATGATGCAGTAACGAAAAACCCTGAAAATGAATACGTCCAATACTTTAAAACAAATGCATTTGATACTTTGAATGAAATCAAAGACGAAATTCAAGCGATTAAATCCGTTAAAGCTTCACCGACGATCGGCAATATATTCAATACGGTTACTTTGAATGCGATCTTTGAAGATGGCCAAGACGTGAAGGAAGCGTTGGATGAAGCACAAGCAGCCATTGAACAAGAATTGAAATAAATATAATAAGTAAATGATTCGATTAAACCTGTTGGCAGGTATAGTTGTCGGCAGGTTTAACCATAGTCAAGGGAGATTGAGAATATGATAAAGAAATTTGTATACTCTCAAAAAGTTGCGCCTTATGTTTTTGTATTGCCATTTATACTCATATTTTTGATCTTCTGGTTGTATCCGCTTGTAAATTCCTTCGTAATGAGTTTTCAAGATCGGATGCTGGGACAGGATCCTAAATGGATTGGTGAAGCGAACTATTCGAAATTGCTTACTGATAAAGTGTTTTTGATATCTATTAAAAATAGCGTTGTGTACATGATAGGAACCTTAGTGCTGTTAATTCCCTTTCCCATGTTATTTGCCGTTATGATCAACAGTAAGTTAATGATGGGAAGAGAGTTTTTTAAATCTTCGTTCTTTCTCCCTGCATTAACATCTGTCGCAGTTGCGGGGACCATTTTCCGCCTGACATTCGGTGAAATGGAAGGTTCATTAATGAACAGTTTCCTGGGTCTATTTGGTATAGAGCCTATTAAATTTTTGAAAGACGGAAATTGGAGTATGGCAGCACTGTTAATCCTCGCATGTTGGAGATGGACAGGCGTTAATATGCTTTACTATCTATCCGGTTTGAAAAGCATCGACAATGAATATTATGAGGCTGCTTCCATTGACGGGGCATCTGCTTGGCAGAAGTTTAGAATGATCACAATGCCATTATTGAAGCCGACCACGGTATATGTTACCACAATTAGTGTTTATGCAGGTTTAGCCATGTTTACCGAGAGCCTGATGATGTTTAACGGTAACAAATCACCCCAAAATATTGGTTTAACCATTGTTGGATACCTGTATAGACAAGGGATTGAGCAGAATAAGCTGGGTTACGCAGCTGCAGTTGGTATCATTCTGTTGGTCATTGCTATGGTTATCAATTTAACGCAGTTGAAATTTAGTGGAATGTTCAAAAAGGAGGAGGAATAGAGTGGGCAAAAGTCAGACGAGGAGTGATTTCATCTCTAGAATAGTAATGATTTGTTTCTTCGTTATACTATTCGTTATAATCATGATCCCATTCTACGCAGTGGCCCTATCTTCCTTTAAACCAGGTGAATCATTAATTAGATATGGTCTTAACCTAAGTTTGGATTTTGAAATCATGAGTTTTGAGAATTTCATCTATCTTTTTACTGGAGAACATGATTATTTTGTATGGTTTTGGAATAGTATGATTTTAACAATCGTTCAAGTGGTTTTAACACTTTTTGTAAGCGCATTTGTTGCATATGGTTTTGCAGCTTATCATTTTAAAGGTAAGAACTTCCTCTTTATATGTGTTTTGCTCATTATGATGGTGCCTTTCGAAATACTGCTGGTTCCTTTGTACAGTCTAATTAATGATTTGGGAATGGTGAATAGCTATTCGGCAATCATTCTGCCCGGTATAGCCAATGCCGCGACCATATTTTTCTTCAGGCAATATCTACGAAGCATACCCAAAGAGATTATTCAATCTGGGCGGGTTGATGGAGCAAACGAGTATGCGATTTATTTCAGACTAATTATGCCGATTATGAAGCCATCCTTTGCGGCAATGGCCATTTTGAATGGTATGAATAGCTGGAATAACCTATTGTGGCCATTCATGGTGCTCGGAGATCAGAGTAAATATACACTTCCAATCGGTTTGAAAACGTTGTTAACTCCTTATGGCAATAACTATGACCTATTGATCGTGGGCTCCTTTTTCTCCATCGTTCCAATTTTCATACTGTTTATTGCTTTCCAGAAATATTTCATAGACGGTATGACTGCAGGTGCTGTTAAAGGATAGTAAAAATTAAGATGAAACAGGTGATAAGATGGAAGTCCAGCAACGAGCGTTACACGACATTCAACCATTAATTATCCGTAGAGCCCAGAACCTTGAGGAGCTTGTTACATCAACTCCTGTAGTGATCTGGAGAATAGGAGATCCGTTGTACGATCCGAATCGCCATACATTTGTGACAGAGCTTTTGTGGACGGCCGACGGCAGACCCGATTTCCGCAGCTCTGTTGAAGCACTTGCACGTTCTTTACAATGAACGAGTGTCCCAACAAGGTTGGTTCATGGATTTGAGTTAGTTTATCCAACTTGCCAAAGAGAGACAGTAAGAACATCGAAGGCACCCAGTAGGGTGCCTTCGATGTCGCTTTACAGATAATACGCCGAACCGTATCGTAAGGGCACAGGGGAGTTTAACAAATAAGTCGAAGAGTTGAGTGGGACTAACCTTGCTACATAAAAGAGCTAAATTAACTATGGAAAGAAGGAGCGAGGTCCCGCCACACGTTGCCTTTGGAAATATACTGAATCCGTATTTAATCAACCTGCTTAAATTAACCATGAATTAACCAAAAGTGAGGAAAAAAACTTGTGGTAATTTTGGGGGTTATCGAGCATGGCTTTAAGTAATGATGATTGTTTTTAAGTAATGATGATGTTGATGTTGTTGATGTTCTGTCGAGGGACAAGAACATATTCCCATTAAAGTCGCTATTATAGCGGCTTTTTTATTTTATCGGTACAAGTTCTTGTCCCGAGCCAAGGACAAGAACTTGTACCGATTGCCAGAATGGACAAGAACATAGTCCGATTACCGATTAGATGTATATCTAAACGTTGTGCACATGCAACTTAAAACCTCATTAAGTAAGCGTAATACATGAAAATGTTCACATTGTTATGGACAACTGACACGATGAGAGGTTAAACACGGGTTGGCTAGGTATTAAAAAGGCGAAATATCGGTCTGAAACTAGCTGTTGAGGACAAGAACACAATCCAACTTACGATTAGATGTATGTTTTATAAATAATGAGTAAGTATAGCTCAAAATGCAATAAGTATTTGAGGAACGGATGACATTTAGCAAATTTTTCATTTAGTAAGTATTCCAATGATATGGTATAACTCTTCTTGCTGTAAAAAAATAGACAAGGGGATACAACATGAGAAAGAAACACAAATTTTGGAATAAGGTGATCAGCTTAATTATTGCTGGCTCCTTGATTTCTACATCATCGCTAAATAATACCACTGCTTGGGGGAGCCCCTCAGCCGAAAGATCAACACTTCAAGAAAGCAACACTTCAGACGATTCTAACTTGTCGTCCAACAACACCCCAAAAGAGATTGCTTCGCTCCGAAGTGAAAAATCGAAGACATTCGCAAATGAGAATGGAACGTACACAACTCAAATTTCTGAAACTCCCATTCACTATCAAGATCCCTCAAATCAAGAGTGGAAGCCGATTGATAACCGTTTAAACACGACGAGTCAAACGGCTTACAATAACGATCATGAATTCAAAGTAGAAATGAACAAGAAACATTCTGTTTCTGATAATTTGATAGAGATCAAAGAGGATAAATTCCGCATTGGTCTAAACCCCATAGCGGAAACAAATACGTTAACAACTACGCAAAGCATCTCTAGCACAAAGCCGGCAGGGATTGTTAAGAATAATGTAATGACGTATAAGGGGCTTTATCCCGATACTGATTTAATTTATACCCTGGGAAACGATAGACTCAAAGAAGAGCTTAAACTCAGCAAAAAGCCGACAGGAAAAAAGTCAGTGATTTACTCCTTTTCCTTAACTCTGGGTAATTTGGATTATCGCCAGGAACAGGATGGCTCCGTTTCCTTGATTAACCCATCTACTGGCGATATTGAATATATCATCGATAAACCGTTAATGTATGACTCTTTTATACCCGAAGGTTATCAGCAGGTAGAGGGAGTTAATGCTTACCCTGAAGAATCTCTTTCCTACGATATTCACTATGAATTGAAAGAGAAAAAGGGACAGTTATACATTGACGTGATCCCAAGTATCGCATGGCTTAATGATGCATCTCGTGTATACCCAGTCACCATCGATCCGACGATTGTTAAATTTCAACCGACATACCGCTTAGCGGATACCAATATACGTAGTGCTTTTCCCAAACAAACCGGAGCAACCGATACGACACTAGGTGTTGGTCTATATAAAGACGCTACTAGCTCTAATGTCATCCGTTCTCTCATTCAGTTTGATACATCGACCATTCCACAGGGGGCAAAGGTGTTAACGGCTGATTTGAACCTCTGGTTAGCTTCCGTTTCAAATAATACTAATGTAGATATCACACTAAATAGTGTCAATAAAGCATGGACAGAATACTCTGCATCCTGGATGTATGCAGATGCTACGAACTTGTGGAGTAAACAGGGTGGAGATTTCAATGCTTCGCAAGTCGCTACAACTGCAGTTGGACCGTTAACCTCACTTGCAGCAAATTATAAGTGGTCTTTGCCTGCGAATATGTTAGAAAAGTGGATAAATGACCCTACAACAAACAAAGGTTTTATGTTGAAAAGCAATTCAGAAACAACTAACAGCTACAAGAAGTTTATATCCGGTGATGACACGGCCAATCCAGATTACACGCCGCTTTTAAGCGTGACATACACCTCTGCTAGCCGACTTGGTCTAAAAGATTATTGGACATATGATAGTCATCCGATAGCTAACGGAACTAGTTATACCAATTTGGGCACGGGGAACAATATCATCCAGTTTAATGATTATTCCGTAACAGGTAGAGGAGATACCTCCGTAGACTTCATGCGGACATATAATTCAAAATCTAGCGAGTCTTCACCGTTTGGCTACGGATGGTATTATACGGGTGGTGAAACCATCGTAGATGCTTACAAAACCGGAGACGTATTGTTTACAGACCACACTGGATCTGCTTATGAATTCAAATATAACGCATCAAACAATACGTATACGCCTTCAGCGGGCGAATATCTGACACTAAAAAAGGTGAAAAGTAGCTCAGGGGCCACGACGGGTTATGACTTAACGGACAAACATGGATACCTGATGCATTTCGATACGGTTTCTAACGATGATCAAGTAAGCATCACTCAAGCCAAACTCAGTTATGAACAAGATATGCATGGAAACCGAATTACGTATAAACGGAATGGGGACGGAGCACTAACGGGTATAGAGGACCCATCAGGACGTACCATTGCATTTGAATATACTTCAGATGGGTTAGTTGATTATGCCATGCTAGAAGGGCGGAAAACTGATTATACGTATCAGAATGGAAAGTTAGTCACTGTAGATCAGTATAGTGAGGATGGCACTTATAGCCGAACTCAGTTTAGTTATGGTGGAAATTACATTAAAACCATTTTTGACCCGAATAATCGATTAACCACGTATACCTATGATCAAGAGTACTTGGTTAAAGTGCAGGAACCTTCAACCGTTTCGGTTACAGATGCAAGTGACCGGCCGGCAACCCAGTACAAATATGACACCACTGCACGTACAGCAGACGTAACAAATGCAAACGGCCATACGACAAACTATACGCTGAACGCTAACTTTGTGGCGGAGAAAATCCAAGATGCCAAGGGTGAAATCACTCAGTTTGTCCTAGATGCAAACTATAATGTCAAGAAAGTAACCAATCCAGATGGAACTGTTGCTGAGCAGACATATGATAGTAAAGGTAATGTTCTAACTCAAATCGATGAGGTTGGAAATGTTACAACTTATGAGTACGACGACTTGAATCATGTTCTCAAAGAAATTGATCCTAGACAAAATGTTACCAATTACTCGTATACCGCAGCTGGTGATCTGGAAACCATCGTGGATGCCAAGCAAAAGGTTACGCGTTATGAATATGACGCCTATGGAAACTTAAAAAAGACGACGTATCCAGACCAATCAATAGAAACGTACAGCTACGATGATAAAGGTAACGATATCAAATCGGTAATTGATGCAGCTGGGAACACAACAACAGTAACAACAGATGCGGTTGGGAATATGACCGCAAATACCGACGGAAATAACAATCGTACTGATTACCATTATGATAAGTTAAATCGCCTGAAATCAGTAATTGATCCCAAGCAAAAAGAGACAACGTATGAGTATGATACAGCCGGAAACTTGACTAAAACGATTAATCCAAAACAGGCTGTAGTTCAGTATGAATACAATGGTCAAAATCAGTTAATGAAAAAGACCGATGCCATTGGCAAGGTGACTGATAACAAATATGATTCAAATGGCAACCTAATGGAGACCACGACTCCTAATGGGAACACAATCTCTTCAACCTTCACGGCCTTGGATCAACTCAAAACTATAAGTATAGATGGGCAACAAAAGTGGTCTTACGAATATGATGAGAATGGGTTACTTGTCAATGTAAATAATGGTGCCCGTTCCTTCACGTATAAGTCTGACGGATTGCCTGAAACAGAGGTAGATAGAGGACATCAAAAGTCGTATGACTATAATGCGAATAGTGGACTTCAGGAGCTCTCATATTCAACTGGTGCACATTCGTCTACTGTAAATTATGATTACACGGAGTTAGATCAAGTAAAAAGTATTTCCAAAGATAATCAAAACCTCATTTCTTATCAGTACAATGATATGGGTGCAATGGAACAAGCCGATCGAGCAAACGGAATTGTAACCAAGGCTGACTACGATACGGGGGAACAGTTGCGCACTTACGGTGATTACTCCAGCACAGGAAGTGTACTTCGCGAGTACGAATACACGTATGACTCTAATGAGAATGTAAAGACAATTCATTCAGAATTAGGTGATACAGCGTATGAGTACGATACGCTTAACCAACTCGAACAAGAAACTCTACCCGATGGAACAACAATTAAATACCAATATGACGACGTGGGTAATCGGAAACAAAAAGTCGTTGTCACCAATGGGCAGGAGCAAACCACTGTATACGAGCATAATAACGCCAATCAATTAACTTCTGTTAATGGACAATCTTATCAATATGACAATAATGGAAACCTATTAAACGATGGAAAACAAACGTATATATATGACGAACTGGATCAATTAATTGAAGTGCAAGATCAATCTGGTCAGAGAATACAACACTATAGTTATGATGAACAAGGGCGACGTATCCAGTCCATTGGTCAGTCCGGAACGATAAATTTCTTCTATGATGGCGATGAAGTCATCTATGAAACGGATGGAAATAACAAAACACTTCGAGAGTATACGTGGGATGATAGTGGAAGTCCGGTAGCAATGACTAAAGATGGGCATACCTATTATTACCACTTGAACGGTCATGGAGATGTCGTTAGTTTAACGGATCAAACTGGTAACGAAGTAGTCCAGTATGAATATGATGCATGGGGGAATATTGTAAATCAGAGTGGCTCGCTTGCGGATGAAAATCCATACCGTTATGCTAGTTATAGATACAATACAGAAACTGGATTATATTATCTGATGACCAGAAATTACAATCCGCAACTAGGTTCCTTTATTTCTCTGGATTCAGAACAAGATATGGATCTGGATAATCCGTTGAATCGGAATGGATATAGTTATGGATTAAATAATCCAGTTGCATTTGTGGATGATGATGGAAATAATCCATTTATAATATTTGTTATCGTCTTTGTTGTAAAGGTAGTCGTTAAAAAAGTAGTCAAAGCTGCTGTTAAGAAGACTGCTAAAAAGGCTGCCGGAAAAGCGATAAAAAAAGCAACTCATGGTAATAGTAAAGCAAGTAAAAAAACACAGCATGGATATGAAATATCAGAGAAATCAACAGGAGATGTTGTGAAAACAGGGATTAGTGGACAAAAGTTAAATAAAAATGGGACTTCTCCACGAGCAAACAGTCAAGTCAACAAATGGAATAAAAATGCTGGTACTAATAAGTATGAAGCAAGAGTAGTTAAATCTAAAATGCGTAACAGACAACAAGCCCTCGAATGGGAAAAAAAGAATGCTCAAAAACTATGGGACAAGGGAAATTCAATGAGTAAACATCAAAGACCACGCCCATGGGAATAAAGTTAGGAGAGAATCAGATGTTTTTAAAAGAATTTGACTTAGACTTACCATATATTGCGAATGATGAAAAAATTGAATCTATAATGAAAACACAAAAATGTGAGTACAACGAAGCAACAAAATTAGATTATGAATTGAATTGGAAATGGAAAAGACGTTCATTTAGATTGGAAACTCGCTGTATTACAGCGATGTTTGAACGTTTATTTGGGAAATACAAAACGAAAGATTGTTGGAAAGTCCTAATAGAATGTGTAGAAAACATTTCGGACGAAAGAATTGTTAATGATTCAGGTGTATGTTCGGCGCCAATCCAATTTAATTTGGATGACTTTCGTGCAAAAAATGAGTTGGAGAAAAAAAAGGTTACGCTTCGACTACTCATGGACGGGATCGAAAAACTTGCTCTACGTAATGGTTGGAAGATTGATCCATTTAGAGAAATAGCATTACAAATAGAAGAGTTAGGTTATGTAAATGAATGGACTTGGAAAAAAACAGTAAAGAGTCCTAATAAGAAGTACAATGCTGAAGTTATATGCCATCATAATGTAGAAAGCATGGATATATTCATATCTGTTTTAAAACGTGATGGTACGCAAGTGCTTTTAGAAAAGGTCATATCAGAACAACCAGATGAATTTGCTTATGCTAAGCATTTAGGCGAACTTAAATGGGAATCTGATTTTGAAGTTGCTTTGATCAATAAAAAAGGAAATGAAAAGTATTTGGTAGCCATAGAACACTAATTATAATTGTATAAGGACAATATAATTAGTTCAGTGAATGTCGCTATTTATGTTAATAACCCTGTTCAAGTAGACAAAAAACACGAAATTTAAACTGCGACCGTTTCTCGGCATACCACCGGGGAATGGTCCTTTAGCTTTTTAAGGATTTGGTTTCGGCTATATAGAGCAGAAATACAGATAACCATGCCCACTTAATGGAAAAGGGAAGGGACATATCAACAATTTAACAAAACAAGATGTACCAACACCTCGTGTTAAAGACAAATCAATGCCTGGGGGAGTTAGACCGAAAGGAAAAGATGAAATTCCGCAGAAGAGGTAGAGATGATGAACACATTAAAATGGCTTCAAAACTGGTATCTTGAAAACTGTAATGGTGATTGGGAGCATTCATACGGTGTTAAAATTGATACTGTGGATAATCCCGGTTGGTCTGTCAGAATCGATTTGACAGATACTTTTTTAGAGGATGTTCCGTTTGATATGATCGAAGAAGAGAGAAATGAAGAAGATTGGTTCTATTGTATTGTGAGGGATAGAGTGTTTCACGGTGCAGGTGGAGCAACAAATTTGGAAGAAGTACTCGACTGCTTCAAAAATTGGGTTTCGAGTGTAGAGAGAAGTTAATTATTGTAGTACCTGAGGAAGAGACCTTGATTTGTTAAATGCCTTATAAGGACTTTTTTATCCTTTATTGAGATATATCTAGGACTAATCTTTTCTAGGTGTTTTGGTATTCCTTAATATTTGAAAGAGCGGCTGGCTATTATAGTTACTCTTATAAGAGCGAGACTATTCAAAGATGTCAAATTTGATACTGCGTTTGGCCAACCTAAGTTAACTCTGGGTGATTTCGGAGGTAGTCAAAATTGTTTGAGATAAATTACCGTATTATTATTGATAAGAGTTACTGGAAAACGATGAACCTAGAGCAATTTGAAAAAGAAGGGGGAATTGAAGGTTTCTTTCAACTAAACCTGCATTCCGCTATTACCATAATAGGGAACTGGGCGAGGGTGAAGAAGGTTTTGACATTATTTCAACTTGGTTATCAAATTTATTAGAAGTATGTCTGTTAATAGATGATACTAAGTATGTAGCGATAAAGGATACGGAATCCTATAATACATGGATTGAGTTTACTTATGCTGATAATGACTTACTAGTGAGTGTGGTTTAGTCTGACTGCCTCATTAGTGAATATCTCATTACCAATCCTTTAGCAAATCGAGTTTATCCCGAATGGAGAGATATCCAGGTCAATAGTGAGAAGTTTATCACAGAGGTAGTTAATAAGACGAAAAATTTTATTAATGAGCTATCTCAAATAAACTCTCTCCTAAGTAAGAGCCAAAGAATAGTTCAGTTACAATCACTGCTCGACAAAACAAGACGGTAGATATAATGAGAGTATTGTGACATTATTCAAAATCAATCCGTACTTATCCTTTTATGATATGAATTACAATAGGTAATTAGAAAAATGCTGTAGAGGGACTAAAACCTATTCCCATTGAAGTCGCTACTTCTTTAGCGGCTTTTTATTTTTATTCGGTCAAGTTGATTTTTCCCATCTTTGATCTAAATGCATAACTGATTTGAAAAATAACTAGAGGAACAATTGAAGTGTTCGGGCAAGGTCGAAAGTGGAATGAGATACCTGTACCAGACGTATTACTGAACTATCTACTTGAGGTAGAAAAGGAAAGGATTTCTCCTTACAGACTTCAGGCAATCCAAATGTTAATGATATGAAACTTTCATGCCATAAATTAAGGAACTCTTTTGCTACCATGTTACTGAAAAATGATGTAGATATACGCGATGTGAAGGAACTTATGGGGCATTCTTCGATTGAAACAACTATGATTATACGCACGTTAAGGATGAAAAGAAGAACAGAGCTATGGCAACCGTAAATGTTTCGTGAATACAAAGCTTATGCTGGTAAGGCATAAATAGGTTGATGTTTGCATGAAATTTGCTTTGAACACTTTGATTTTTGGTGTAATGGAAGTGTATATAGAGTGGAGTTGCTGTTATGGATTTGCATGATCCCAGAGTAGATTTTGTCTTCAAACGTATCTTTGGCAGTGAAAATAATAAAGACGTATTACTGGCATTTCTGAATCGAGTCCTTAAACTGAATTAAAGCAAAGCCACAACAGATAAGCCAAAGATTTTATTGTTCCCTTGAACACCATTGGCGAATAGAACCCTTATGCTGGACAGGCATAAATAGGTTGATGCCTGTATGAAACTTGTTTTGAACGCTCAGATTTTTGGTATAATGGAAATGGATATAGAATGGAGTTGCTGTTATGGAATTACTTGATCCCAGAGTAGATTTTGTCTTCAAACGTATCTTTGGCAGTGAAAACAATAAAGACGTATTACTGGCATTTCTGAATCGAGTCCTTACTGAAGCGGGAGATCCACCACTTACAGAGATCATCCTCATGAATCCATACACGGACAAAGATGATCCGCTCGATAAGCAATCGATCTTTGATGTTTATGCTAAAACCTCAGAGGGAAAACTTATTGATATTGAAATGCAGCTATTTAATAAGTACGACATTGAGAAAAGAACGTTATTTTACTGGAGTAAACGATATTCCAGTCAACTTCATGAGGGAGAGAAGTATCAGGAGTTGAAAAAATGTGTCACAATTAATATTCTGAACTATGCCTTTTTAGCCAATGATAATTACCATAGTACTTTTCATCTTCGAGAAGACCGGACAGGTTTAACCCTAATTGATGATATCGAGATTCATTTTCTGGAATTAACTAAATTAGATGACGTTATTCCATCACAAGGTGGTCTTGAGAACTGGTTGTTATTTCTGAAGGGTGTCGATACTACACATTGGGAGGTGCTGAAGATGAATGAACCAGGATTAGAGAAGGCTATGGATACCTTGCAATTTTTGAGCCAGGACTCCGAAGCGCGTCGCTTGTATGAAGCGCGTCAGAAATATTTGCATGATGAAGCGTCGATGCTAGAAGGAGCTCGAAAAGCGGGTATCACAGAAGTGGCCAAAAATATGTTGGATTTGAATTTGGATATATCAACGATCGCTAAGGCAACTGGGATGACTGAACAAGAAATTATTCAATTGAAAAGATAAGCTCTTTTTTATAAGCCGCTATCTTAGCGGCTTTTTGTTTTGTGAAGTAGAGACTTGAGTTAGCAAGTGAACAAAAAACAAACTGCATATGATATGATTTCATCACCAGTTTTGTTCAATCTTCTCTCTGAGGAGATCATTTTACGAAGTATTTATTTACATGTAGGAGTTGGATTGCTATGGTTTCAGTTACGTAGAGAGTGGATTGGAATAAACAGAAACCTAGAAGCCCTTGGAGATAATTTGAAAGGAGAAACAGTATGTACAGTTATGAAGAGTTTATTGAGGATTTAAATCTTGGACATGAAGTGGAGTTTGACTTAAACGATTTCCACTTTTTAATCAGTTATAATGAAGATGGATGGTATTGCGTTAAACAAAATGAAGAAGTTCAACTTAGATATGACTCTGTGGAACAGTTAATATCAAATTCCAAAATTGAGGGCAAAACAATAAAGGAGTTATGGAACCATATTATCGTGACTAGTGTATTTTGATAATTTTCTAGAGAAACAACATATTCCGTTGAAAGCCGCTTTTTTTAGCGGCTATTGAGGGTTTGACCACCATGACCATTCCAATAAAATTGAGATGTTCAGGCTCAAAAGAAAGGAAGGTCACATGATGTCGAGGGACAAGAACATATTCCCATTGAAGTCGCTAATTTAGCGGCTTTTTTATTTTATCGGTACAAGTTCTTGTCCCAAGCTAAGGACAAGAACTTGTACCGATTACCGAAATGGACAAGAACTTGATCCGATTGCCGATTAGGTGAATATCTAAATACGGAGCGCATGTAAGTTTGTGCAGATAAATGCAATAATACAGGACATTTTTTCGTCTTAATGGAACCACTGCTCAAGGAGAGGTAACCAGCAGCTAATAGTTACTCAAAAAAACGGAATTTAGTAACTGGAAAAAGCTGAGGAGGGACAAGAACTTGTTCCGATTCCCGAAATGGACACGAACTTGTTCCCATTTCCGATTAGGAAGAGACCGAAATAAGGAATTATATACATAAGATATTCACATCGATGAATGGTTTCCATTCAATTCATAAATTCCTTAGTTCTGTTGAACTCAATTTTTCTATCATTTTACCAATACATGGCATAAAGACATTTAAAATGGCCCCACTGAAGCAGACAGACAGTGCAGTTCCTATACCTATGGGTCCATTAAAAATGAATGCCATGAACAGGAATACAATGTTAATCAGAGTTCTCGCAAAAAATATATTCGTTCGAGTTATTTTTTTGAGTGAGAGTGTTAATCGATCGATCGGAATCGGTGCAAAATTGGTCTGTAGATACAAGGCCGTTCCTATTCCTGCAACAATCAAACCGCAACCGAAACACAAAAATTTGAAAAACAATAGATCAGGTGCCACCCAAGTCCGTAACAATAACAGCCAGAAGTCAATACAAAAGCCTGTTATAAGGGCAGTTACTAATCCCAAATATTCAGGTTTCTGTTTTTGTAGCAACGAATTGAAAAATATCATAACTAGAGCAAGGATAATCTCCCAGCTGCCAACAGTTAAACCTACGTTTAGGGACAATCCGACCAGAAGAGCATCGAATGGAGAGCTTCCAAGCTCTGATTGTATGGTCAACGTAATGCCAAGAGTTAGAATCAAGATACCTATTGCATAAATTAAATATTGATTTACGCGTGATAACGGCATCATTTCGATAATAAATCTTTCACCATTAGATAATGCGGTATTCCATCTTCCATAAATACATCGGAGGTAGTCTGGTATCCTAGCTTGTGATAAAATCCCTCTGCATGTGTCTGTCCGTGTAATTTAACTTTGGATATTCCTTTATTTTCTGCAATCTCTTCCAGTGATGTAACGATTAATTTACCAAGACCATATTGGCGATAAGGCTTTAAGATACATATTCGATCTAATTTACCTACGCCATCTCGAATAATAATTCTGCCTGTTCCGGCGGGTAGTTCATTAAAATAGACCAGGATGTGCTCACACTTTCCATCTAAATTATCATAATCATCAAACTCATCTTCAAGTGGTACATTTTGTTCTTTCACAAACACTTCTTCTCTTATTTGAAAAGCGATGTTGAGCTCCTCAATGGAGTCTATTTTTTTTGATTTCATTTCTTATAATCCTCTCAGAAATTCATTTTGTAATTAAAAACAAATTAATCATACTTTTTAGGATGATTATAAATGATATTATTTTTGTTGTAAATACAACAAAAATGAAGTAACAAGGACATAATATTAAAATCACCTCAGGAGGTGTCGAGGGACAAGAACATATTCCCATTGAAGTCGCTATTTTAGCGGCTTTTTTATTTAATCGGTACAAGTTCTTGTCCTAAGCCAAGGACAAGAACGCTATCGCGGGTGGAGGGATATAGAATTGAGATGTTCAGGCTCAAAAAGAAAGGAATGGTTATTTATTAATTCATTTCATTATATTAAGCGCTTTCAAAGAAAATCTAAAGTATTTTTAGTTTTACCGGCGTTTATTCATATCGGAGAACAATTAGAAGGGTAAGGCGTGAAGGTTGAAGCGATTGATTTTTCCATCTCGAGAACATTTGGAAGAGCATTCCGTTGCAGCACTTAACCATTACTTCGTAAATTAAATTAACATTATAATAGAAGGAGTGATCCAAGTGGCAGCACATAAACCCTTTCAAAGAGAGATTAAAGATTATTGGTATCCAAAATACAATAAAAATGGATATCCCCATTTGCAACAAGGTATCATTCTTAATCCTGAACGAAACAAAGAGTTTGACCCATTTATTTTAATGGCCGAAGACTGGTATAAGCGTGGGGTTTTTGCTGATCATCCTCACCGCGGTTTTCAAACGGTAACATATGTGGTTGATGGAAGGCTGGAACATATTGATAACGCAGGCGGTTACAGTATTATGGATGCTGGTGATGTCCAATACATGAATGCCGGTTGGGCAGCCAGACATGCCGAACAAGCTTTTGATGATGATCTTATTCATACTTTACAAGTATGGTTGAATCTTCCGAGAAGTTTAAAGCACACTGAAACATCCTACCAGAACGTTCGAGTTGAAGATGCTCCTATTGTGAAATTCGAAGGTGGTTCAGTTCGGGTGTATTCTGGAGATATCGCCGGAGTAGAAGGCCCGATCGATAGTTTGGTTCCCATTACAATGTCAGAGATTTCACTGAGTGAAGGTGCTGAATATACTCATCTTTTACCTGAGAATCATAATTCGTTCTTGTACATGTTGGCAGGAGAAATGGAGTTCGGGCACAATAGGTAGATTTGGACCACCCGCTGTAAAATAATTGATAGGAGAGGTTAACGTGATATCAATCATTATTTGTCAAGGGACAAGAACATTGTTCCATTCTAAGTCGCTATTATAGCGCTTTTTTTGTTTTAATGAACCAAGTTCTTGTCCCAAGCTGAGGACAAGAACTTGGTTCATTTGCCGAAAAGGACAAGAACATTGTGTCATTTCGGATTAGGTAATTATCTAAATAGTATCATGATGGTAGCATATGAACATTAAGACTTCGCTTAAATAACGATTTTTTGTATCAAGAATAGGTTTTTCGAACCTAAGGCAAGAACTTAGTACCAATAATGAAAAGTTTAAGAACATGGCATTTGAGAAAATTAATTTTGACAATCTTTGTAGCGCTCGGACTAACTGAGCTGAACGAAACTCCATCTTCTGACGAAGAAACTCTGGCAATTACAGGCACAAATCCGCTTTAATTAAACACCATATCAAAAAATGTTCCAGAGTAATCATGACTAGATATCCAGGATAGAAAATTGAATCAGACCCAGTCAGCTATTCAATATCTGGAGGAGCATACAGAATTTGAATTCAGACAAACCATTTGTTAGCTACGCAGCATATCAACCAACTATGAAGAATTCCAGCAGCTCGGTATGCAGGATGACTATATTTTTCAATCACGTCAGACACACGTACCTCAATGCCTCCACTTGCGTGAGTATTAAGAATAGCCTTATAGTCATTCGCATTAACTGTTCCGATCCATATATTTTGCTTATTCCCATTTAAATTGTATGGGATATAGACATATAGAGTTTGGGATTGTGTATTAGTAATATACACTCTGGTATAATCGTATCCAGTCCAGTCTTCTGATTCCAATATTTTCCTGAACCAGTGAGTTTAACGTCAGTTATAGGTAAGTACTTGGTAAATGGTGTGATTTCAAGAAGAGATGAGTCTATGATAATTGCAAATCGTGATGGAGCTTCAGCTGCAAAGGCTGAATCGGACGACACCGACGTTAATGCGGCTACTACAAAAAAATTCTCTCCAATTTTAGATTATTCCCACTTATTAACTGTCAAAAAAAATTTTTAATAGAATATAAAACAATAATATTAAAAATAGTTTCATTTTTTAAGGGATATATATCTAGTAAGTCAAAAGGAGCTAATGAAGAAGATATAGAGCAGGTATTTTTAAAACTGCATGTTATATGCATTTATTTAAAGTGAAATGAGATAAATGGTGGCAAAAAAGCTGTTAACGAAACAGATATTATGCAATTTTTGATTAGAATGCTTTGAGTTCCTTAAGTTCTTTTGGAAAAGTTGACTCAAATTCTTTTTGTTGAAGTAATTCATACCATGCATCTGCAATTAAATCCGGGTCACTCTCAGTTCCAGTCTGAATTGGTACACCTATGGACAAATGACCAATATAAATGCCTTGATCTTTTAATGCAGTGTGAAGATTAGTAGCGTAATTTCGTGTTCCTGACATCACTATTCCGACATTCCCCAAAAAAGGAATAGGAGTTATAGATGAAATACCGGTAGTAAAAAGGATAGCCCCATCTCTATTTTGCTGCATTTGTGGCAAAGCTTCATTGACAGACAGGATAGCAGGAAGCAAATATCCATTCACTTGGGCCATTACACTTTCAGGAGTTGTCTCCAAAACGGAAGTGAACGTTTGAGAAGGTGAGAAGGGACTGAACTCAAGTACATCAATACTTCCAAAGTTTTCTTTAATGGATCGCAACGCCTTTTTAAGTTGGGACGGATCGTTCAGATCAGCTACGTAAGACCTCGCTTGAATCTTTAATTCTGTCAGTTCCTGGACCATAGCGTCTAACTTAGAGGCATTGCGTGAGATTAAAGCTACTGCAAACTGATTTGCACCGAATTTTTTTGCCAGAGATAAACCCAAACCTGGGCCGGCGCCTACAATTGCTATTGTTTTCATGGACTCTACCACCTTTATTTCATATAATTGCTTTACTAGATAAAGTTTATCTTTCTTACATTTCACAAACAACCAACAATATGCGAGATTTGTTGGCTTAGGTCAAAGGAGTGTCTGCTAATGGGACTTAAGGTCAAACATATGCGAAATACCCGAACAAAAGATTTGATATTCGAAGCTTTTGTGGAGCTTGTAAATGAGAAAGATTTTGAAAAGATTACGATACAAAATGTGACGGTACAAGCCAGAATTAATCGGGCTACGTTTTATTCTCATTTTCAGGATAAATACGAATTCTTGGAAAAAAGTACAATGGACTCTGCTATTGAATTAATACACGGACAGACCGGTGGAATATGTGTATTTACAGAGGAGAAGATACGAAAATTGGTGCATGTTGTTTTTAAATATCACCAGCAGGTAAAAACAAATTGCCACCGCAGCTATAAAAGCATTACTCCGTTACTTCGGAAACAAATGATACAAGCCCTGCAAAGTTATTTTAATTCTTGTCTTCATCATATGTGTGTCGATGATTTTACATTTTATTCTCAAATGTATTCCACAATGATTTATGATGCAGTCAACCTACGGTTAACCGAGCAAACGTCTTTATCCGAAGCGGAAATTGCTGATAAAATGGTTCACCTGATTGGATCTAGTCGACCATTCATTGTGGACTCACAGACTCCGTTAATTGGACAGGAACATTAAGAAGAGGATATTTATCGTTCATACATTGTTAGCACTTGAGTAATAATCTTTTGAAAGCTTGGTTCTATAGAGTCATGGATTGTCGAGAAACCCTGTACTTTTTTCAAAGTACGGGGTTTCTCATATTTTAAGTGTCGTTTAAAACGGGAATAGGGGAGATCACCTTCCTTTTTCCAGGTGACCCAAGTGGATCGCCATCTTCGCGATCTTCTTCATGTTCTGCACATGTTCTCTGACGTTTTGCAGCTCGCGCAAACGGCAATAGTGAACCCATGAAGCTCTTTGGCATCTGCGCAGCTTCGCTCAATTGTCTCTTTTCGTTTTCGGTAGAGATATTTCCAGGATCGACTGAGCCGGTTGCCTCGCACCCATTCTTTGCTGTCCTCCCAGACATGACGGGTCACCACTTTTCGCTGGTTGCAAGATCGTGTGCATTGGTTTAATAACGGGCATCTCTTGCAATGCTGTGTTTACCCAAAGTCAGATCGACCATCATCTTGAAGTTATTACAAAACAACAATTTCCAGATGGCTGTTGGCCTATTAGCTAGGAAGCTTCAGGGCCTGTTTCAGAATTGGAGTGCCGTGGTCGAGTGACTATAGATGCCGTTTGTAAGGTTATCTGCACACGGCGTAATATAAAAGATTGAACAAAGGCTATCCCTCACAAAAGGATGGCCTTAAAACTTCTGTTTGAGACAGCATCGTGAACCGTATGACAATTCATTAAGCTAGTGGGAAACTATAGCTCATATAATCTTTCGTCCAACATTTTGGATTTATATTTCTCTATGAGTGCTGAGAGATTTTGCCCCAATCCACAAACCGCGCTTTTCTTTATTGACGGTGAGTGGGGCACTTAATAGAAAAATGCTACCTTATGTTGTAAACGATGTCCTATCAATGTCACGGGTATTAGAAAAGGATTTTTGCACTGTACATACTCTGTGAAATTAATCGATATGTTCCAGCTTTTTTAGCACGTGAGCTTGTACCTCTATGAACACTTAAGAAAGGAAAAAAACAAACCGTGAAGTAGGCAGCTACAAGGAACCTTAGTCATTTGAATACATCGTTGCATTTAAACTTTCTGGCCCCAGTTGGTGGCCTGTTTTTTGTAATAGCCTTGTCAAAATGGATGTACCTGAATAATCTATCTCATATTACAAAGAGAAGGAATGAAGCATGAGTGAAGTTGGGTATGGTTATGTAGGAGCAGTGAGTGGAGGATATGGTGGTTTTACGTCCATTGGTGCAATGCTCGTACTCTTTATTTTATTGGTCATTATCTCAAAGGCTCTCTTAGTTTAAAAGTTCACTTCTTGTGCCCGCCAGCTTTGCTGGCGGTTTTTTGTTTGTTTATGTTAGTTGAACGATGATAAAAAATAGAAAATTATAAGTAAAGATAACAGAGCACAATTCAATTCCATGAAAGTTATTGAGAGAGGAAAATAATTATTTTTGGTAGGTGTCGAGAGACAATAACATATTCCCATTGAAGTCGCTATTTTAGCGGCTTCTCTATTTTATTGGTACAAGTTCTTGTCCCTCGACATCGGGATAAGAACTTGTACCAATAAAACGAATATTCGCTGCCCTCCATCAAGTACCTTAAAACAAGAAAATTTTCAATTTTTCGGCACAACTGAAACGGTGATAGGTCTGACACTGGAAGCAATTATTAGTAAAGCGAAATATCGGACCGAAACTAACTGTTGAGGACAAGAACTTGAACCGATTTCCGAAATAGACAAGAACATGTTCTCAATTACGATTAGGTTATATCTAATTAATTGTTCTGCTCGTTAATCCATTAAACTAACGGCAGGTTAGCTTCAGTTATAATCAAATTAGGACGAAAAAAATCACTTTTGTATCAATGGAGGTTTTTGATTATGAGTAATAGTTCAATTCTTAATGGGATTGAAATACGTAAAGCTTATCACAGTTACCTTCAATCTTGATGAATCTCTTCATTGAAACTGTAACTTGGCTAAGAGGTATTCGATAAATCCTATGGGATTTTCTCGATGGTTGTGGGAAAGAGGATGTGCTTGAAAGTATTTTGAATAAAACAGCGTCCGTGCTTCATAATAAATGCACAACAATTAATTGGTATAGTTACTATTCGGTTAGATCCAGATAGCTAGGGCAATAGAGAATTGAGTTTGTAAGTAAGTAAAGGACTCTGAAAGTAAAAGTTGGATCGATCCTTCCAAAATCACATAGCAGATTAACTTGCGGGCAGTAATGAATTTACAATATTTTGAAATAGTTCAGTTCTTTCTTTATACAACTTTGTCAGGATGTGTTCACAAACAAACATGCGAATACCCAAATTCCGGAGATTCTCGGTGCAGCCAGAGCGTGGGAAGTTACAGGAGAGGTACGTTATCGTAAACTTGTCGAAGCGTTCTGGACATGCGTCGTTACAGATCGAGGCTATGTCGCCACAGGAGCAGTGTGTTAATTACAATATGATGCGATTAAGTCATACGCTGCTTCGATGGACAGGAGATGTGGCTTAAGCTGATTATTGGGAGAGGAGATTATTCAATGGCGTTCTGGCACACCAGCACGATACAACTGGCATGATTTCCTATTTTATAGGTATCAGTGATTTAATTTCCAAAAATCGGGGTGCGCCAACGCAACATTTCTGCGCTGTCATGGGACATTGGTTCAAGCGAATACCTCGTACACCGAAGAGGTTTTTATGAAAGATAATCAGGGCATCGCTGTGTTACAGTGGTTACCTGCATCCGTGACGACCACGCTTGACGACAGCACGGTTCGTATGACGATCCGTCAGGATGGACAACAAGGCGTCTACCCCCTGCATGGCTGGAATGTGAAAGGCATGAGAGCCGTTACAGAAGTGCACGTTCCCCCGCTTCCCGCTCACCGACTGAAAAGTGTGGTCTATGAAATTCAGATTTCGTCTTCTCAAGATACGGCGTTTCGCCTGTTATTACGCCGGGCAGAGATTGCAATAAACGGCGTTAATTGTGAAGGGGATTGGACAGCGGCATCTTATGCAGAACTCGAGCGAATATGGACAGATGGTGACATCATTTCGGTTATCCTTCCAAAATCGTTGACTATGGAGGAACTTCCAGGGGAATCAGGAACATACGCTTTTCTGAATGGCCCTGTCGTATTGGCAGGACTTGTGAGCGAAGATTGCGTTCTTCGGGAAAGAACAGCGGAACCGGAAAGCTCACTGAAACCGGATCGAGAGCGCAATCATAGCTGGTAGAATATGGGGTATTACCTGAAGTGGGGAGATAATCTGCGAATCCGTTTTATGCCTTTATACGAGATCAAGGATCTGCCATACACTGTCTATTTTCCGTTAAAGACCCTATCAAAAGGGCAGTAAACCTGGCAAAATGTGCATTCTAACAGCAAAAAGAAATACTTGTGATGAAGAAAAATTGAATGTCAAGGCTGGGTGTAAATATCAAGGATGACGAACAATAGCCATAGAGCTTTGGGAACGAAATGAGCAAATATTAAAAGCCCAAAAAATCTTGGTTTGAAACTCAAGAAACAAGGTATGTTTCGCAACATAAATACCATACTTGTGGGGCGACAGTCAGGAATCTATCGGGATTGTCGCTATTGCTTATCTTTATATGCATATAGATTAATGATTTAATAACCAGTTGAAATAAACACTTATCCGTTCCGACTTGCGCTCTGTTAGCGGCAAAATATATCAAGATTTCAAAGACGGATACATCTACATCATGACAGAAACGGAATAAAGATGGTAGTCTTGTCAAATCTTTGAGGCTTCCACAGTCTTCGCTCAAATCGTGAACGAACGCTTGAAGCGAGGATACTTTCCTGGATTCTTGAAAACTAGTCATTCAGTTCAGTAATAATTTCTTTTTTGTTTGGTTAGAGATTGCAGGGAAGAGGAATAAAGAAATTAGCGTACCATTCTGTGATGATGATATCGTTGTCGAGGGACTAGAACATGGTCCCATTAAAGTCTCTATTCTAATTGCCCGATACACTTCTGTTTCTGTAGGGGGAATGTGGTGGGACAACAGTTCGGATTGCTACCCTTCAATTAAAGCGGAGGGAATCCAAAGTCAAAACATTGACATCAGTTGCCGATTGTGAAAAAATAAATGTAAACGTTTATACAAATAGGAGTGCGCCAAATGATCAAGACTATTAAAGATGTCGCTAGGGAAGCCAATGTCTCCATTGCCACCGTATCCCGTGTAATCAACGGCAAAGACAGGGTTAAGAAAGAGACCAAGGAAAAAATTCAACAAGCGATCGAAAAGCTGAATTACGTGCCGGACCAAGCGGCGAGAACGATGATAAATAAAAAAACAAAGACGATCGGCTTTGTAGTGCCCGTCCTATCCAACGAGTACTGGGCCAAACTGGCCGAATTAATTCAAAGAAAGCTGCTGAGAAAAGGCTACACGCTGATCGTGACCACTTCATACGATGAGCGAGAAAGCGAAAATCCGTGCCTCAGCACGCTGCTCGAGCGTAAAGTGGACGGCCTACTGATCGGTACAATGGCGAATGATGTGCAGGCAGAGAATACCAAGTACTTGCAGATGTTTATCGATCAAGGGATCCCGACAGTATCTTTCTCTTCGCTTTCTTTGAATGTCACTACGATTTTAGGGGACGCTTTGGCTAGCTCACTTAAAGCTGTAGAGCATCTGATTCAGCTGGGTCATAAGCGAATCGCATTCATTGGCTCTCTATCCACTGGTATTGACAGAGAACTGGGTTATCGGAATGCCTTGATGTTGAATCAGATCACCGTGGATGAAAGTTTGATTATAAGCAGTAGGAATGATCATGTGTATCACTTCACCAAATACGGCTATCAGTGCGTCCAAAAGCTAATTTCGGACAACACGGATTTCACAGGTTTGTTTTGCTCGAACGACTTGATTGCCATCGGAGCGATCAAAGCGCTTGAGGATTTCGGCATCAGTGTGCCCGCCGAAAAATCTGTAGTCGGCTTTGACGATATCGATATGGCAGGCTTGTACAGGCCAGCGCTGACCACTGTCAAGCAGCCCATTGAGGATATGGCGGCTACGGCTGTGGCTACATTACTTGAGCAAATCGAGCATCCGAATGGCAGTTACGTTCATAAAAAAATATCGTTCCCGATGGAATTGGTAGTTCGACAAAGCTGCAGCTCCCCAAAATCTTCTTGACAAACCTAGACGGGAGCTCTTATCTTATTAAATGTAAACGTTTTTACAAATAGTTCGGTAATGTGATGTGATTTATTATTAAATCTTTCGTAACAGGTTTGCATGAGTGGCTCTAACTGAAGGAAACTGCCGGAAATTGAAGGAAATCGATACGGTAGGTGTGGATTCAGATTTTGCAAGCATTTGTAAGAACGTTTACATTGATTTTAACTGGAGGTGATCTACCAATCAGATTTCGTACTTGGGAAGATGACTGAATACCAAAAAATTCAATCCAATTTAAAACAGGGGGAATTGATATGGCTAAGAAAACGCTCGTAACACTAATAGCCGCTACACTTTCACTATTACTTGCCGCTTGCTCGAGTTCGAACGGAGGCGGAGGTGATGCCGCCAAGAATGGATCTAGTTCCGAGAAAGCCGTAGAAATCACGTTCTGGGACATGGCATGGGGTCCGACCTCTTATGCAGATGAAGCCAAGAAACTGGTAGAGAAATTCAACAGCGAACATTCGAATATTAAAGTCACTTACCAGTCGACGCCATGGGCGAACTGGTACCAGACGTTCTCTAACGCGATCTCCGCCGGTTCTCCGCCGGATATTAGCACAGGTGCAGGCTACCAAGCATTTCAATTTACCGATGTAGGCGAAATTCTTCCAATCGACGACGTCATCGACGAATTGAAGAAAGCAGGTAAGCTTGATGATTTCGTTCCTGGTTCTGTGGAAGCGCTTAAATATAACGGCCATTACGTTGCGCTGCCATGGATGATCGACATCCGGGTACCTTGGTACCGGAAAGACTTGTTTGAAAAGGCCGGCATTACGACGCCTCCGAAAAGTTGGGATGAGTTTAGAGTAGACATGAAGAAGTTGTCCGGGAACGGAAACTACGGTCTCGCTTTGCCGGGAAACGACCCCTTGGGTATTCATGCTATCATGACACTCATGCTGGGTAACGGCGGAGGCATATTTACGAGTGACAAGAAAGTTGATTTTATGAATGACCGTAATGTGGAGGCATTTCAATTTCTGGCAGATATGCTGAAAGATGGATCGATCAACCCGGCCATGGCAGGAATGAACAAGGACGATGCCCTCAAAGAGTATGGTGCAGGCCAAGCAGCAGTTTTCATCCACACGCCGTCCTTCCCGGAGAATTTTCCCGACTTGGAAGACAAGATATCCGTTCTCGAGCCGCTTGCCGGCCCGCATGGAGACAAGCAGACGTTGGGATGGGTTAACAACATGATGATCTATAAGCAAAGCAAGCATCCGGAAGAAGCTAA
Organism: Paenibacillus sp. TC-CSREp1; assembly: GCF_050171015.1. Lineage (NCBI taxonomy): Bacteria > Bacillati > Bacillota > Bacilli > Caryophanales > Paenibacillaceae > Paenibacillus > Paenibacillus sp. TC-CSREp1. Next base: position 60,871 of record NZ_JBNOKM010000004.1, read on the forward strand.
AGTCTTCATGAAGTGGTGGATCGAGAACAACAAGACGCTATGGACGGAAGGCAAGTCAGGCGGGTTCCCTGCAAGAACGTCCTTCATGAAAGACGATTACTGGACACAAGATCCTAATTTGAAAATGATTTCGGAAAAGTATTTGCCGATCATGAAGCTGCCAGCTAACAAATATTCAGGGGCGTTTCCTGAGCTCAACCAGATTGAAGGCGATGGCTCGATGATGCAATTGGTGCAGAAGCTGATCAGTGGCAAGCCGGTAAAAGATTCGATGGAGGAAGCGGCTAGTAAAGTGAAGGAAATTATGAAGGAACAGTAAATCATTCAACGGGTGTGCTGGGAATGCCGGTGGGTATTCTCCTGTGCCTCTGGAAAGCAGGTAGTGCTATGAACAACGATCAAGGAATCAAGTGGCTTCAATTCCGTTTTTTGTTCCCCGCAATCTTATTTATTTTGCTGGTTAATATTTATCCGTTTCTTTCCGGCATTCTATACAGCTTCAAAGACGGCACGCTGTTGAAGCCAGGGGCATTCGTCGGCTTTGCTAATTACGTGAGAGTGCTGGAGATGGATGAGTTCTGGCATTCATTTTCGTTCAGCTTCTGGTTTGCGTTGTTCTCGGTTATCGGTAGCTATGCAATCGGACTATTTCTGGCGCTTCTTTTAAATATCGATATCCCTGGTAAAGGGTTGTTCCGCGTGGCGTTGCTGGTACCCTGGGTACTCTCCTCAGTCGTATCGATGGTCGGATGGAGATGGATGATTGGCAGTCAGTCCGGCGTCGTCAACACATTTCTGCAAACACTCGGTTTTGAGCCAATTCTGTTTCTAAGTGATGAGAAATGGGCGGTATTTTCCGTCATCATGGTCAAAATATGGCGAAGCTATCCATTTATGATGGTGTCCCTGCTCGCCGCGCTGCAATCCATTAACCATGATTTGTACGAGGCAGCAAGCATCGACGGCGCGGGACGATGGCGCTCTTTCCTCAGCATAACGCTACCACAACTGAAAACCGTTACGTTCGTTTGCTGGATTATGATGAGTATTTGGAGTTTCAACGATTTTGACGTCCTGTATCTGTTGACGGGCGGTGGACCGATCGACGCTACGGAAAACCTCATTCTGATGAGCTTCAATTATGCCTTTGTCAAGGACTCCATCGGTGTCGGCGCTGTACTAGCTATTTTAAGCTTGATCGTGCTAATGGTCCTCGCTGTCATCTTGTTGCGAGTTCAGAAGAAGGACAAATAGGGGGATTCAACTTGACGAAAACGACTAAACGATTGACACGTACCATGGTCTATCTTATTTTACTGCTTGCTTCCCTGATTGCCAACTTGCCGATTTTGACAATGATATTGAATTCGTTCAAATCAAATTCGGAGATTTTAACCTCCAAAAGCATGCTGCCGGTGCAATGGACGCTAAGCAATTATCAATTTGTCAACGAGAAGTCAGCCTTCTGGCATCAGTTCGGGAATAGCATTTATGTGACTGCCGTGTCTTTGCTGCTGACGATCGTCGTTGGCGCTTTGGCGGGCTACGCTATATCCAGATTTACGACTTGGATTTCCGGAACATTTTCTGTGCTGCTTTTGCTGCTTCAGATGTTTCCGATCATTCTGGTTTTACTGCCGCTATTCGTAACATTCCGCTCGCTTCATCTGACGAATACGTTAAACTCGGTTGTGATTATTCAAACTGCAACTCATTTACCGTTCGCGGTGTTAATGTTCAAAAGCTTCTTCGACACGATTCCGAAAGAAATTGAAGAGGCGGCCTGGATGGACGGCTGTAGCCGATGGAGCACGTTTTCCCGCATCGTGTTGCCAATTTCGGGTTCAGGCATTGCTGCGGTATCTATTTTCTCCATTTTGTTTTCCTGGAACGATTACTTAATCGCAAACACCTTTATCAAAAAGGAAAGCTTGATGACGGTACCAATCGGTTTGCAGCTGTTTATGCAGCAAAATTCCGCTGAATGGGGGAGTTTGACGGCGGCAGCCACGCTGTCGACATTGCCTATTTTGATTTTCTTGTTTTTCGTACAAAAATATATGGCTTACGGATCTGCAGCTGGTTCCGTAAAAGGCTGAGGAGAGAAATGACATATGGAACAAAAAGTCTTGAATGTAGGAATCATCGGTATTGGCGAAGTGGCTCAAGTGATCCATCTGCCAGTTCTTGATTCACTTCCTGAGCAATACCGGATAGCCGCGCTTTGCGATATTTCCCCGAAGCTTGTTGCCTATATGGGTGAAAAATACAGAGTTTCGAGTTTGTATACAGACGCATCCGAGCTTGTGAAACAATCGGATCTGGATGTCGTCTTTGTGTTAAATAGCGACGAATATCATACGGAGTGTGCCATTGCGGCCGCCAATAACAAGAAACACGTACTGATCGAAAAGCCGATGTGCCTGACCGAAGCGGAAGCGGATGCGATTATCGAGGCACGCGACCGAAACGACGTGAAAGTGATGGTCGGCTACATGCGGCGATATGCGGCATCCTTTCTTGATGCAGTAAAGCAAATTGGGGGGATGGACAATATTCAATATGCGCGGGTAAGGGACATCATTGGCCCGAACGCCTACTTTGTAAAACCGACGAGCCATGTTGTGTCCTTTGACGATATTCCAGACGCTTTGAAGACTGATAGGAAGAACCGTGCGGAACGTCTGGTGAAAGAAGCGACGGGTTTGGACAGCAACTCTCCGTATTTCAGTCTGTATCGTCTGCTCTGCGGGCTTTCAAGCCATGATTTGTCTTTGATGAGGGAAGTGCTGGGCATGCCAAAAGGCGTTTCCGGAGCGAAGCTCACGAATAACGGGAGCATTTTCCTAAGCGCTATTTTAGATTACGACCAATTCGCGGTCACGTTCGAAACCGGCATCGATCAGCAAGGGCGGTTTGATGCCCATTTGGAGGTATATGCAAGCAGCAAGTCCGTCAAGATCCAATACGATACGCCTTATATCCGCCATCTGCCGGTCAAAGTGATGATCAATGAAACGGTCGGAGAGAAGTTCACGGAGTCTGTTATCCGTCCGACGTTAACAGATCCGTATACGCTGGAACTAAATTATCTCTATGAAGTGATTACACAGGACTTGATGCCGAAGACTACCCCGGAAGATTATAAGCAGGATCTGGCACTATTCAAAATGATTATCGATGCGGTGAAGTGAGCCATGGAGAAAATAAAAGTAGGCATTATTGGTTCTGGATTTATCGGTCCGACGCATATTGAAGCGATACGCAGACTCGGGTTCGTCGAAGTCGTCGCTCTCGCCGACTCTAGGCAAGCCAACGCGGATAAAAAAGCCAGAATGTTGGGCATCCCCAGAGCTTATGGAGATTATAGGCATTTGCTAGAAGATCCTGAACTGCAGGTCGTTCACAATTGCACGCCGAATCATCTTCATTTTCAGATCAATAAACAAATTATGCTGGCTGGTAAGCATGTACTATCCGAGAAGCCACTGGCCATATCCAGCCAGGAATCTGGGGAGCTGCTTCGAATAGCGAGGGATAGCGGGGTCGTCCACGCTGTTAACTTTAACTACAGGCAGTTTCCGATGATGAGGCAGCTGGGGGCAATGGTGGGTTGCGGTGAATTCGGCAACATCAATCTAATCCACGGCAGCTATCTTCAGGATTGGTTACTTTATGATACGGATTACAATTGGAGGCTTGCTCCAGAGGCTGGAGGCAAATTGAGGGCTGTTGCAGATATTGGTTCCCATTGGTGTGATACCGTTCAACATGTAACTGGGAAACGTATTACCCAGGTTTTTGCAGATTTGGCCACTGTTCTGCCTGTTCGAAAAAAAGCAATGCGCCAAGCGGCGACTTACAACGGGCAGCCTGCGGTGTCCGAAACGGAATATGAGGAGATTCCGATTCATACGGAGGATTACGCAACGGTACTGTTGCGGTTTGATGACGGAAGTCGAGGAGTGTTTACGGTGTCGCAAGTAAGCGCTGGCAGGAAAAACAGGCTAAGCTTCGAACTGAACGGAAGCCGGAAATCGGCGTACTGGAATCAGGAAGAGCCCGAAAAGCTTTGGATCGGCCATCGAGATCGAGCAAATGAAGTGCTGCTGGCAGACCCTTCACTGTTTGCGCCGGAAGCGCGCAGCGCGATTCATCACCCTGGCGGCCATAACGAGGGCTGGCCCGATGCGCTGAAAAATATGATGCTTAGCTTCTATTCGTTTATTTGCGACGGCAAAAATCCATCGCAGGACAAAGCGAACTTCGCCACCTTCGAAGACGGGCATTTCTCTATGTGTATCATGGATGCCATTCTGGAAAGTGCGGTTTGCGGGCAGTGGGTCAAAGTAATTGAGCGTAAAAAAACGCCCTTCATCTGATTCATCTGACAGGCGTTTAATGATCAAGGAGCTAGTAAACAAACATCGAGACCTTAAATTGTGATGGCATGCGAAGTCGAAGGATGCAGTAAAACTTCATGATCGGCAATTATATTGAGCGAGTTGGGAATCAGACGAAAGCAACAAAACGAACATTGTTCTTGACGAACGGTGTTCGTTTTGTTATAACTGAAATGTGCTTATTTGAGTTCAATAAGCAAGATAGGAAATTTATACAGAAAGGAATGAGGGTAATCTCGACATAGGGTCAAGCCCGACTTATTTTTGAAATAAGTGTAGCAAGCGCTGCTTGTAGTGGCTTTGGTTAGGTGAAGGCGATCCAAGACACGTTGGGTGTCCAAATGTGAGACGAAAGCAGGTTTCAGGATCAACACCCCGATCCACATGTATTAAGGGAAAAATGAACCCCTTCTACATCTCTTGAATGATCGTGGGCATATTGCTGAAGGGACGAGAGTAGATTTAGTGTTGGTTGACGGCGATCCTACAACCCGTATTTCAGACACTTTATCAATTAGTGAAGTGTGGTTGCGTGGTGATCGGAAAATTAACAAAGGGTGAAATTGAAATACGGAAAGGAATGTATATAATCGACATGGGATCAGAAAATAATACCGCTAGTATGCAATCCGAATTTTCATTAAAAAAAGTATTGCCGGTGCTGCTTGCAGTGGCTTCGGGAATGTTCCTCGTAATCTTGGATAGTACGATTATGAACGTAGCAGTACCGAAATTGGTAAGCGCCTTTGGCACCAATCTCAGCACCATTCAATGGGTCATTACGGCCTATACCTTGTCATTATCAGCGGTTATTCCGCTCGCAGGCTGGTTCTCAGACCGCTTCTCGCCAAAACGGATGTTTTTAACGAGCATCGTGTTGTTTGTGCTTGCTTCAGTGCTGTGCGCGTTGGCGCAAACGCCCGAGCAACTGATTATCTTCCGTATCCTTCAAGGACTCGGTGGGGGCATGGTTGCTCCAATTGGGATTGCAACGGTGTTCTCCGTTTCACCTCCCGACAAACGTGGTTCAGTCATGGGTATTCTCGGGATTCCAATGTTACTCGCACCAATTCTCGGCCCTGTTCTGTCGGGTTGGCTTATTGAGTTTATCAATTGGCACTGGATTTTTTTCATCAACGTGCCTGTTGGCTTCATTGCGTTACTAATGGCATGGAGATACCTCCCTGCAGCAAAGCCGAAGCAGGGTAGCAAGCTCGATGCAGTTGGCGCACTCTTAGCTCCGATTTCTTTCGCCTCGTTGGTCTTCGCGGTTCATCAAGCCGGTGAGAAGGGCTGGTCGGATGCATGGACGTTTGGTTCACTATTATTCGGTACTGTCATACTTACTATATTTATCAGGCATGAGTTGCGGCAGAAAAACCCTCTGCTGGAGCTTAGGGTTTTTCGCTCTCCAGCATTCGTACATGGGATTATCGTCGCGTGGTTAAATCAGATTGCGTTATTTGGCAGCATTCTATTGTTCCCTCTTTATTTGCAGCAGGTTAAAGGCCTTTCCCCGCTTGAGGCTGGATTGTATGTCATTCCACAGGCAATCTTGTCAACAGTGGGAATCAACCTCGGTGGCAAATTGTTTGATCGTTACGGAGTTCGACCCGTTGCAATTATGGGCATTTTGTCCCTATCTGTCTCATTACTCGCGCTGACACAAGTTAATGCTGATACCAGTCCATGGTACATGATGTGTAGTTTTGCCTTTGCAGGTTTTGGCCAAGGATTGACAATGATGCAGATCAATACCCATGTTCTCAAATCAGCTCCGAAGGAATTGGTTAGTCGTGTTACTCCAATAACAACCTCAGCCCAGCAAATTATGTCCTCCTTCGGAGTAACGATTACGATGGCTTTTCTAGCTGGAAAAATGAGAGAACTACCTGTCGGGCATAGTCTCAATCAGTTGGGTGAGGCTTTTGGTTCCACGTTCTGGATCACTCTGGGGTTTGCAATTGCGGCATTAGTACTCAGTTTGTTTTTTGCAAAACCTACAGATATTAAGAAAAGCTTACCTCAATCGAACTAGCATTAAATTACAAGAAGAGAGTATTTGTATTCTGCGGTCTTAAACAAACGAAGTTCACAATAAAAATTTTACATTTGAAGGAGATGTTTACTTTGACAACAACAACTACGAAAGATCAAAAACATATCGCCATTATAGGAGGAGGTCCAGGCGGTCTTACACTTGCGCTCATTCTTCAGCATCATGGCATTCCGTCCGTCATTTATGAGCGGGAACTGGAGGACAAGAGCCATGAACGCGGAGGATCCCTTGATATTCATGAGGAATCCGGTCAACAGGCGCTGAAGGAAGCCGGACTTTATGAGGCTTTTCAAAAAGTGGCTCGTTATGAAGGAGAGGATTTTCGGCTTTTTGATAAAACGGGGAAATGTTATATGGATGAAGTAGCCGATGAGGATACTCCAGGAGGACGGCCAGAAATCGACCGTGGCGTACTTTGCGATTTACTCTTAAGCAAGCTGGACCCAGCGATCATCCGTTATGGATATAAGCTAGAAAAGGCCGTTTCACTGCCAAGTGGCGCGACAGAACTTCATTTCGAGAACGGGTTCGTCGATACAGCGCATCTTGTAGTTGGAGCAGACGGTGCCTTCTCCCGTGTTCGTCAGCTACTTTCGGATACGGATGTCAGTTATTCGGGACTAACTATGTTAGAGCTTAATGTTGAGAATGCTGCTATACGCTATCCTGATTTGGCTGAATTCAACCGACGTGGGAAAGTGTTTGCATTGGACGATCACAAAGGGATTTTGGGGCAGTTGAATGGTGATGGGCGCATTAAGGTCTATGCGAGCCTATGGGTGGATCGGGAGTGGCTTGATACAAGCGGTATTAAGTCTGATAACCCACAGGAAGCGAAAGAAAAATTACTAGAGATCTTCAAAGATTGGGATGACTCGCTCAAAAATTATATCCGCTACGCGGCTGATGCTGTTCTTCCAAGACGGATTTACATGTTACCGGTTGGATTCAAGTGGGAAAGAAATTCGGGTGTTACGCTGATCGGTGACGCGGCCCACGTCATGTCTCCGTTCGCTGGCGAAGGCGTGAATATGGCAATGCAGGACGCAATGGAACTTGCACTTGCGATCGTTCGGAATGAAGATCAAGCAAAAGCGATCGAGGATTATGAGGAAAAGATGTACGCCTATTCTTCGGAGATGGCTCGCGAGTCAAATGAAAATCTCGTCCTGTGCTTCTCGGATGATGCTGCCCTGAAGCTTAACGAGCTTATGAATTCGTACCATGAGCAGCATAACGAAGCGCAGTTGTAACCTAAGAGCGAATTTACTATTCGCTTCCGTTATGATATAAGAAAGGTATGATGAAACCTAACCGTATAATTATAAGTCGCCGGGATCGTCCGGCCAAAGAACCGCTGAGTCATGAGTTGATTGTAAAGACGGCCTATGAGTTGCTCAAAGAGCAAGGCACTTCAGGCATGAGCATGCGGAAGGTCGCCAAAGCACTGGACACCGGACCTTCCTCGCTCTATGTCTATGTAAAGAACTTGCAGGAGTTGAGCTCTTATGTACTTGATTATGGACTTGGGGAGCTCGTGCTGCCAGATCTGACGGAAGGGAATTGGAAGGAACAGCTATTCCAGATTTTGGTGGCATATTTGATGTTGCTGATCGAGCAGCCTGGACTTGCGGAGCTGTCACTTCAGGCAATTCCGGTAGGGAACAATGCTTTTCAGTTGAATGAATACCTAATTATGGTTCTGCTCAAGGGTGGTATTACATCAACTTCTGCCGCATGGGGAATGGATCTATTGTTGCTGTATGTTTCCTCAATAGCTTTTGAGAGGGCCGCTAGGTCCAAGCACAGTGAGGAACAGATGAGTGCCATCCAGGATTATTATCAAGCTGCCGATCCGATTCGTTTCCCCCATATTCATAGTTTGAAGGAGGAGTTGTTTTCTGGAGACACCGTTTCGAAGGAACGGTTCTATTGGGGGATTGAAGTCATCTTGAACGGTATTGTGCAAGCTAACGGTTCGTATCGAAGCTAGGTCAGTAAATGTCGGGGGATAAGAACATGTTCCCATTGAAGTCGCTAATTTAGCGGCTTTCGTATTATTAGGTCAGCCAGAAATTTTCTGGTTGGCCTATTTTTATGGGTGTTTTACGATGGTGGTAGCCGGGAGAACGAGGGCGGCTTAGCTTAGGGACAAAGAACCCGTACAAAAAACTGTTCTCTCACTACCTTCCAACGACCATGTTTGAGCTGGTTGAGACAATGACCTCGTATCACAAGCGAAGCTATGGGTTTGGAAACCAGGTGGGAATGCCGGTAAATCGAATGAGGGAGGTTTTTATGCAACCCGTTGTTGGAATTGATGTGGCGAAAGGATGTAGTGTTATTCAGGCCTTCAAAAAGCGTAACGAACCCTATGGAAGGATGGAGACCCTTCAGCATAGTGAGGAAGGTTTCGAGCGGTTAGGGGAAGTGCTCAGCATACTGAAAGAGACAAGTGGTGTGGAGCCTGTCGTTGTCTTCGAGGCAACCGGACATTACCATCGAGGTTTGGCAGGATATCTGAAACGTAGCGGATGGATCCACTACATCATCAATCCTTTGCAAGCGAAACGATCCAAAGGCACACAACTTCGAAAAGTGAAAACCGATGCAGCAGATGCTTGGCATTTGGCCGAGATCGTGGGGATGTTAAAGCGCGCATCGCGAGTGGGAAGAGTGCTACAGTGAGCTGCTGCTTCAGCACAGGTGTCGAGGGACAAGAACATGTTCCCATTGAAGTCGCTATTTTAGCGGCTTTTTTATTTTATCGGTACAAGTTCTTGTCCCAAGCTAAGGACAAGAACTTGTACCGATTGCCGAAATGGACAAGAACATAGTCCGATTACCGATTAGATGTATATCTAAACAATGCACTCATGGACTTAAAACCTTTTTTAGCACCATAATACATGAAAATGTTCACATTGTTATGGACAACTGACAAATTAAGAGGGGTAAATAACGCGTGGTTAGGTATTAAAATCGGACTGAAACTAGCTGCTGAGGACAAGAACTTGTACCGATTAACGTATTGGACAAGAACATGTTCCTATTGCCGATTAGGCGTGTATCTAATCGTCATCCAGACCTTCAATTCATTAAACTAACGGGTAGGTTAGTTTAATACGGAGCTGAAATAAATTCTTTGAATATGAAGTGTTAAAGTGTCGGGTATAATATGGATAGATTAATCTCATAAAATTACATACATTCGTTATCGACGGGACGTACCCAACAGATCGGGATTGTGAATTCTGCAACAGGAGAAATGGTTCATTCCATGCTTACATTCATGAATCAATTTATGGATACAGCCATGGATTACGGCTATCAGACTATTATCTACACATCCCGCAGGGGATAAAGAAATCGAATTGCAGGCTTTTGAAGATTTGCGCAGCAAAAGGGTGGATGGTATTGTCATCATGGCCTGTGTCAACGATCCGAGAATGCTCAAAGATTATTGCCAGTATGGACCCATTGTATCCTGGCAACGCATGGGCAATGACGAGATTACTTCGGTTGCACTGGATCAAGCCAATGGTTATCGATTGGCGCTCGAACATCTCGTATCCAGAGGGTACACGCAAATCGCTAACATGTTCGGAAGGGTGGAGAGCCATAATGTTCAGAGCAGACGCATTGCCTATGAAACATTTATGGAAAGCCGCGGATTGCTCGTGTACAAAGATTGGTATCAATATTCTGTATATTCGGCATCGGATGGAGAGCAGGCGATCATCGGTTTTGATGACAATGAGCTGTCTAGAATGCTCGGCATTACAACGATTCGCAACCCGGTGGAAAGCCGCTACTATTAGCGGCTTCTTTGATTTTGATCGGCATCTTAAAGGGGGAGGTTATCTATAACTTTAGAAGCACACTCTGAAATCTACCATAAAACTTATTATATAAAAAAAGGTGGAATAGTTGGTTTTAAGGACAAGAACTTGTATCGATTTCCGATTAGATATACATCTAATATTATTACGTGCACTTAAGACTTCATTAAGTACCTAAATACATGAAAATTTTCAAATTTGTTTAAGAGCAACTGACAAGATGAAGGTAAAACATAAGTGCTCAGTATTAGAAGAACGAACATTGGTACGAGAACTTGGAGGTTAGGACAAAAACTTGTTTCGCTTACCGAAATAGACAACAACATGTTCCCCTTTCCGATTAAATAAGTGTCTAAGTTTGAGATGAGTCTCTTTATGAGTGATTGAATCGACTAAGGGCTTCGAGGCTAGAAGGTATTTGATAAAAACCAAATACTTCAAAGACCTAAGAACTTCCTGTACAGAGTCTTTGTCATCAGTTAAATTTACCTAGCAAACGTGTGATAAGTTTTTTCTTTAAAACGCTCTTAGTTTCTTATGTCCGAAAGGGCATGTACTAAAGTACTATTATTCCTGGTGAAAAGAGGTATACTGGATACCGAGGTGAATCTAATGTGGTTTAAAAGAAGACCAAATACCGCTTCAGATGTAAAAGAACATATCGATCCTTTATCCGCTTCACGGATCCCTGTGTTAATATGGCTCTGCCTTGTTACCACTGCAACTCTTATATTACAGAACATGTCAGCACCTACCATTATTTCAAGTGTTTTTTTTGTCATAGTGATGCTCGCCCATAGTTACTTTTACTGGATAACAGGTTCAGTCGTTGCTTATTCTAGGCCGTTATATATTATAATCCAAGCAATTTTAATATACGGTAGTGCTATTCTTATGCCGGATGGCATGCCGGCGATTCTGATTGGTCTTATACCTGTATTGATCGGGCAAACCGTTGCGATCTATTTCGAAACAGCAAAAGTGGTTTTCGTAGCATTTGTGCTCTATGTCATGTTTTGTTCTCTAACTTTATTTAATCGAACTGGCCCTGAGGCGGCATTGCTTGTTTTATTACTTTTACTCATGATGGTTGTAGTCATATCTTACGCGTCATTGTTTTACAAACAAGTAAATGCACGTGTCAGGACCCAAAATTTCTTGCGGGAATTAGAGCTGGCTCACCAAAAAGTAGAGGAACTTACACTCACTAGTGAGAGACAGCGGATGGCAAGGGACTTACATGACACATTGGCCCAAGGTCTTGCCGGAATTATTATGCAGTTGGAGGCTGCTAGTATTCATCAGGAAAAGGGGAATCAGCTCAAAGCACAGGAAATTATACGTAATGCCATGGCACAGGCTAGACAATCACTGGCGGATGCACGACGAGCAATTGATGACTTACGCACAAAATCTACCCCTTCCATCACGCTGAGCGAAGCGTTTCAAGAACAACTGGAACGTTTCCGACAGGCGACTGGCATTACAATTGAATTTCAGGGAGAGCTCTCTTCACAGTTGTCCAAGGTGCAGATGGAGCATATTTTGCATATTTTGAGCGAAACCCTTATGAATATCGCCCGTCACGCACAAGCGAACCTTGTCAAGATAACTACCAGCCATAGCAATAATCAGTTTAATCTGGACATCGTTGATAACGGCCAGGGATTTAACACGGATCACATCGGAAAATTACATGGCCACTACGGCTTGATTGGTATACAAGAGCGCGCTAGACTCATTGGTGGGAGTATTGAGATTGAAAGTACTCCACAGGGAACAGCTGTATACTTAAGCGTTCCATTATAATTGGTAGGAGAAGAGGGATAGCCGCATGAAGCACAAAGTTTTGATTGTTGACGACCATTGGGTTGTTCGAGAAGGTCTGAAGCTTATTCTTGAAACAGATGATAATTATAGCATTGTAGGAGAAGCGAGCGAAGGTGTTGAAGCATTAAAGCTCATGGAAAGTTTAGAACCTGATGTCATCCTGATGGACCTTAACATGCCAGGGGGGCTTGGGGGACTGGATACAATGAAACGAATGCATGAGCAAGGCCTGCTTATTCCCGTTATCATTCTTACTACATATAACGAGGACGAACTCATGATTGAAGGTTTATCCCTGGGTGCCAAAGGATATCTTTTAAAAGATACCAGCCGTGAAAATCTGTTCCGCACATTGGACTCTGCACTTCGTGGAGAGACTTTGCTTCAGCCAGACATTACAGCTAGAGTATTTGCTCATCAGACCCGATCGTTAGCCAAAAAAACGGGGCCTACCTTGCTTAGCGATAAAGAAACGATTGTTCTGCAAGCCATCGCAAGAGGGATGCGTAGCAAGGAGATTGCTTTTGATATGGGCATTGCCGAACGTACGGTGAAAGCTCATCTTACGAATATTTACAACAAACTTGGCGTAGATTCACGGTCTGAAGCGGTTGCTGTCGCTGTCGAAAAGGGACTTCTGCATCTCTAAGTAAAATTAATGACTCGCATTGTCTTGATTTAGCTAACGTACATGCCCAATCCTGCCCGATCGTACATTTGGGGAATGCCCTTATGTACGATTTTTTTTCGTCTATTTTTCAATACAATACAGACATAGGGTGGTGATGACACACTTCCTAATTGCAGAAAGTTTTGAAAGGGGCATGACATTTATTATGGCAAAATGGTTATATCGTCTCGGAGCTTGGTCTTCGAGAAAAAGAAAAACAGTAATTACGGCAACACTCACACTTCTCATTGTAATGGCATCTCTCGGTCTAGGCATGGGGACTTCGTTTACAGGTGAGATGACCATACCCGGAACAAAATCCGACCAGGCTGCCGAGGTACTAAACTCAGAATTCCCCGCGTCGGATGGTGGTGGTCAGATTCGTCTAATTTTCAAAGCGAATCAGGGATTGCTCACATCAGAGGGGAATCAATGGAAAATAAAAAAGGCATTGAAAGATGTTAAAACGGATCTGTCCGTCGTCTCCGTTTCCAATCCATACGAAACCATGACACTAAGTCCAGACAAAAAAATCGGATATGCTGATATTACGTACAAACAAGCCGCAAGTGAAGTAGGAGAACATTCAAAAGAACATGTATTAAACATAGCTGAAACATTAACGAAGAATGGAGTGCAGACAGAACTCGGAGGCAGTGTGGCTTTCTCTGAAATTGAAGTAGGCGGCATCTCTGAAGTCATTGGAATTCTGATTGCGTTTATGATTCTGGCTTTTACCTTCACGTCATTTCTTGCAGCCGGATTACCTATTCTGACAGCCGTGATCGGTTTGGGAATTGGCTTGATGACCGTAATCGTTGGATCAAACTTTGTATCCATGTCTTCATTTTCAATCACGCTCGCTGTAATGCTTGCTTTAGCCGTAGGTATTGACTACGCTTTGTTCATTATATCCCGCTACCGTCAACAGCTGGCTGAAGGTTATGACCGTGAGACGGCCATTGCGCAAGCCAATGCTACTGCCGGAGGGTCAGTTGTTTTTGCAGGCCTGACCGTTATTATTGCCCTTGTGGGGCTCTCCGTTGTTCAAATTCCGTTTATAACCATGATGGGCTTGGCCGCAGCAATCAGTGTATTTGTCGCTGTGCTTATTGCCATCATCTTTGTTCCTGCTCTTCTGGCTGTTGCTGGAGATCGGATCAGTCCGGCACGGGAAAATCGCTGGCTGCGCAAATGGTCGGGCCAAAAGAAAGATAAGAACAAAGATAATGCCTGGGGAGGAATGATCACGCGAAAACCGTGGTTAATTTCGATTCTATCCATAGTCATTCTTACCGTATGTACATTACCATTCCTGCACATGGAACTAGGCTTGCCAGACAGTGGGCTTAAATCAACCGAAACCACGGAACGAAGAGGTTATGATTTATTAGCAGAGGGTTTTGGAGCCGGCTTTAATGGTCCACTTGTCGTTGTAGCCAAAACCAGTGAAGGCAAGGATAGCCAGACCAAGATTGCAGAGGCAACAACTTACATCAAAGATATTCCCGGTGTTGCAAGTGTAACGCCAGCAATTCCTAGTCCTTCAGGAAAAGCGGCAATCATTACCGTCTTGCCTAAAACAGGACCACATGATATTCGCACGACTGAATTAGTACAAGCTATTCGGGATCAATCGGAGAATGTGCTGAAAAAAGACAACGTAGAGATTATGGTAACCGGTGGAACGGCAGTCAATATTGATATATCCGAAAAATTACAGGAGGCACTGCCTAAGTTTGCATTGCTGATCGTTGGATTAGCCTTTGTTCTGTTGATGCTCGTATTCCGTTCAATCCTGGTTCCTATTAAAGCCGTTGCTGGCTTCTTGTTCACGTTAGGTTCAACACTTGGTTTTATCGTATGGGTTATACAGGATGGATACCTGGGCAGCTTGTTCGGTATTCCAGAACCTGGTCCGGTTTTAAGTTTCCTACCTATTCTGGTGACAGGAATTTTGTTCGGACTGGCGATGGATTACGAAGTATTTCTGGTGAGCAGAATGCGTGAGGATTATACCCACACGGGTGACGCCCACCGTTCAGTAAGAAGTGGATTAACTCACAGCGGGCCTGTGGTTACAGCCGCTGGACTTATTATGATTGCTGTGTTTGCCAGCTTTATTTTTGCCGAAGATACGATCATCAAATCGATGGGGCTCGCCCTTGCATTTGGCATCCTGGTAGATGCCTTTATCGTACGAATGACACTTGTACCAGCTGTCATGACAATACTCGGCAAACACGCTTGGTATTTGCCTAAATGGTTGGATCGACTTCTACCTAATATCGATATTGAAGGTGAATCCATTATGCAAGAGAATATGAATAAGAACAGAGTAACACCAAATACCAAAGTTCAGACGGAATCAAACATTTAAATAAAAAAGATATCTTTAAGCTTTGAGTGCTGAAAGAAACGTCGTTTTTAGAATGTTAAATTGTTGATTCAAGTCTACCCGGGTATTGAATGCATCCGTATCATGCAGCATGGACATTTTTTTGGAGAAATTACCGAATACATTAATCATTGTAATTAATGTTTCTACTGTATTCGTGTCAGTGCGCACAGAACCATCCTGCTCGCCTAAATGAGCCAGCTCCGTAAACAGATGGATCAGCTGATCATATTTATCCTGATAAATCTGTATGTTCTCCAAAGGTTCTTTAGACAAGGTAACATAACATTCAAAAGCTTCTATAAGTTTGGAATTCTGTTGATAATGAGCTTGATGATAGAAAACCAAAGCGTCAAAGATGCGCTCCATTTTCTCATAACACGTACCTTCATCATGCAATACGTCTTGAAGTATCTCAATTTCTGAATGCACGATGTTAGCAGCTACCTCCACAATAAGGTGCTCTTTCTTTGGGAAGTAACGGAAAATGGTCGCAACGCCCAGTATCGCTTCATTTGCAATTTCCTGCATCGTCGTTTGCTCAAAACCCTGCCGTGCAAATACAGCAGTAGCCGCTTTAATAATTTCGATCCGGCGTTTCTGCCGCAAGCTGGTACGCTCCTGTTCTAACCTTTGTTTCGGTTGAATGACAATGACCTCCTTTAAGTTCAATTAAATTATGCTATCAACTTAGATGTGGTTTGTCAACGAAAGAGGCGTCTGCATAATACAAAGAAGAACCTTCCACCCATAATCATCGATGGGATGGAAGGTTTCTTCATGTTATCAATTAATCAAATGATCTTAGTTGGAAAACTAACGATTCCGATATTCCTGGGGTGTACAGCCATATTGTTTTTTGAAAATTTTTATAAAATGAGGGGGAGCCATAAACCCAAGCTTTTTGCTCACATCAGCAACTTTAAGTTCGGTTTGGGTCAGAAGGTGAACAGCTCTTTGCATGCGCAGCCGAAACAGATAATCGCCGATCGTTTCTCCTGTTGATGTTTTGTAGACTTTAGACAAGTAAACCGGATGCAGTCCAACATGATCTGCAATAATTTGCAACGAGATTCCATCTGAAAGATGATTCTGAATGTAAGCATGCACGCTCGAAACAATGTCATCGTGAGTATTCCTGATCTGATTTATCGCTCTGCTTCGATGAAACTGAATTATTTTCTCGGCCCAGGCATATACGCGGTGACTCGAAATTTGACTTTTCTTTCGAATCATCAAATCGAACTCTTCATTTAGAAGCTCATCTAACGTAACATGTTGTGAGCGGAATACAATGGCAAAGGTAGATGACAGGTACAGTAAACATGTATAAAGAACTTCATGAGACAGGTCCGATCCTTCTCCATCCACTGAAAGCACACGTTTGATTTTGGCGATCGCTTCTTCCCAGTTTCCAGCTTCCAGCAATTGCGGCAGAAGAGGAGGCTCCAGAAGTTGAAGATAACCTTGATCCATCACGGGGTTCGGCAGCTGATCGTCGACGGTAATAAAATAGCTTTTATGCTCACCGACATTTTGTTGAATAACCGCCACGCACCGATTAAAACCTTCGCTTAACCCTTCAGGAAAAAGTCGCTCTTGTCCCAAACAGATGGAGATTGCCCCTTTTAGAAATTTCTGCACATGATTTTGCAGCTTAACCGCAAAAGAATCGACAGAGTTTAGTGTTTTACGATCCTCATGATGAATGAGGAACACCAGATACCCCTGATCGGTAATACAATGCCATAATCCAAATGGAGTGAAAACTTCATCTGCAATATTGGTAATCGCATATTCAAGGAGGGAGAGAGATTGAAGATCATATCCTGAAAATTCCTCTTCCATTCGAATCACCATCATTCGATAGTTGTCTTCCATACGGATGGGAAGATCAAGAATCTTCAGGCGCTCCTCCAAAATGTGCTGACTCATAGGTTTGTTTTGGAGTAAATCATTAAGAAACTGATTTTGCAAAACGGGAAGATTAGCATGTAACATGTGCTGAATCTGCTGCATTGAACTTATATTTTCCCATTCTTGCTCAATATTCTTAATGGCCGCTTCAACAGCCTTGACAAGTGCCTGAGTATCCACAGGTTTAAGCATATAATTCATCGCCTGATAGCGAATGGCTTGCTGAGCATATTCAAATTCATCGTGTCCTGACAAAATAATACTCCGAATGCGAGGAGCGGATAAACGAATCAGGCGAATTAATTCAAGACCATCCATTTCAGGCATACGTATATCCGTAATCATCACATCAATCGCAAACCGGGAAGTGATATCCAGGGCTTCTTCGGCGGAATAGGCACGATGCACTTCTTCAATGCCGCTATCTTCCCAAGGAATCGTGAGAGCAAGACTATCCACCACAGATTTCTCGTCGTCTACAATTAAAAGGGCATACATAAGTGTAACAACTTCCTTCCTGATGATTAGTCTCCTTATTGTAGGCAATCATCTTAGGCATTACAATCCGGATTTCGATATAAACTTGTAAATATTAAGAAATCGTTATCAGTCTTTGGATGTAGTTATCCATAGATGTAAAAAGGGCACGCACATCAAAAAAAATCTTGCGAAATGCGTTATGCAATCTTAAGAATGCGCTATATGCCTTCTTCTCCCTCAACCGTAAAATAAAATAGATACCTTTAAATGATACATAATGAAAGGAAGTGTCAATGGATGAAACGAGATATTAAACAGCTCATAGATCAAATGACCATCGAGGAGAAAGCCAGTCTGTGTTCCGGTAGCACCTTCTGGACAACCACAGGAATCGAAAGATTAGGTATTCCATCCATTATGCTAGCTGACGGACCACACGGACTACGAAAACAAGATGGAGAATCGGATCATCTAGGTCTGAACGAAAGTGTACCCGCGACTTGTTTTCCTACAGCCAGCGGGCTGGCAAGCTCCTGGAATCGCGACCTGATAGAACAGGTGGGAAGCACCATAGGTAAAGAAGCCCAGACCGAAAATGTAGCTATTTTACTGGGGCCAGGTGCAAATATCAAGCGCTCCCCGCTGTGCGGACGAAACTTTGAGTATTTTTCCGAAGATCCGTATCTTACGGGTGAACTGGCTTCATCTCACATTCGCGGTGTGCAAAGCCAGGGAGTCGGCACTTCGCTGAAGCATTTTGCCGTTAACAATCAGGAGGATCGTCGAATGTCTGTTAATGCCGTAGTGGATGAAAGGACATTACGCGAAATTTACTTAACCGGCTTTGAAAAAGCGGTCAAACAAGCTCAACCATGGACGCTTATGTCTGCATACAACAAAGTGAATGGGACCTATGCATCGGAGAATCCTTACCTCCTGAATGATATATTGCGAGATGAATGGGGTCATGACGGATTTGTCATGTCAGACTGGGGAGCAGTCAGTGAAATTGTACCTAGCGTAGCGGCAGGCATGGAACTTGAAATGCCACCTTCCAATGGTGAAGCCCAACGTAAAATTATTCAAGCGGTTGAAGAAGGCACACTCGATATTTCGTTACTTGATCAAGCGGTCGAACGCTTGCTTACGGTTATTTTTAAATGTGCAGATCATATGCAGCAAGATGCCACGTACAATGCTGAAGAGCATCATGCATTTGCAAGACAGGTGGCCCAAGAGACCATGGTATTGCTAAAAAACGAGAATGGAATCCTACCCTTGCAGAAAACGGGTCATATCGCCGTGATTGGAGAACTAGCCCAATCGGCCCGTTACCAGGGCGGGGGAAGTTCACACATTAATCCAACGAAAGTGGACATCCCTTATGAAGAATTGCTTCGTTCTGCCGGTGATCAAGCGCAACTTACCTATGCCCAGGGATATGAACTGAGCTCGGATGAGACCAATGCTCCATTATTACAAGCTGCTTTGGAAACGGCAGCGGCAGCTGATGTAGCCATCTTGTTTGTAGGGTTGCCTGACCGTTATGAATCTGAGGGATATGACCGCAAACATCTTAATCTTCCCAATAATCATCAGGAGCTCATTACCGCTATAGCTGCCGTTCAACCCAATGTAATTGTCGTGTTGAGCAATGGTGCCCCTGTCGTAATGCCTTGGCTCCACAACGCAAAAGCCGTTCTTGAAGCTTATCTGGGGGGGCAGGCTACTGGAGGCGCAATCGCTGATATTTTATTTGGTGATGCCAATCCGAGCGGCAAGCTGGCAGAGACGTTCCCGCGTTCAACGAAGCATAATCCATCCGCATTGTTTTTCCCTGGTGATGGAAACCAGGTTGAATACAGAGAGGGGATATTCGTAGGTTATCGGTACTATGAAGCTAAAGATATAGAACCGCTGTTTCCTTTTGGTCATGGACTAAGCTACACACAATTTGAATACTCCAACCTGACTGTTGATAAAAGGGAGATTAACGATACCGATTGCATCAAAGTCTCGGTAAGGATCAAGAATACTGGTTCTGTGCAAGGCAAGGAGATTGTTCAATTATACGTCCATGACACAGCATCCCGTGTTACACGTCCTGACAAAGAGCTGAAGGGCTTCACCAAGATAGACTTAAAACCTGGTGAAGAGAAACAAGTCATCATAATTCTCGATAAACGTTCATTTGCATATTACGATGTAGAGCGATCCGATTGGCATGTAGACAGCGGTGAATTCGAAATATTGGTAGGTGCATCATCTCAAGATATCAGGCTTACAACAACAGTTGTCGTAAATTCTACATCCCGTGAAATTATTCCAACATACCATCGCGATACCACCTTTGGGGAGTTGCTTGCAAATCCTAAAACGATGGCGATCCTTTCTCAAATGCAACCCCAAGCGGATCAGGATCAAAGTGAGATGCAATCCAGTGCAGTATCCGCTGAAATGGTTCAAGCCTCCATGCAATATTTGCCACTGCGGAATCTGATACCTTTCACAGGGATGACAGAGGAAACCTTATCACAATTACTTGCAGCCTTGAATCAGGCAGTACAAAGTGAAACATAGAATCTGATCTTTCTTTTCAACTTGATTTCAGATAAAAGTCGCCATGAAGGCGACTTTTATCCTTTGTATAGCCTTTACCCTTAACTCGTACATGCATAAATGTATAATAATTACTAATATGTAATTTTAGAGAAGGTGGATATTAAATGAGTATTCGCAAGAAAATGCTATTTGCGTTTGGGACTGTTATTGTACTGTATCTCGTAGCACTTAGTTACCAAAATTACAAATCTTTAATCCAAAATGAAAAGTTAGAAGAGATACGAAAAGTTCAGTTTACCTCCTCGCTGAAAGCACAGGAGATGCAGGAGAGTCTGATGGAATACCAGGTTCAAATGTTGCTTCCGGCAATCGGATACGCGTCTAAGGAATCCGTTGAAGAAGCAAGTGCACAATTGTTAGCAAAATTCAAGCAAGCTTTGCAAGAGTATTCTGCATTGAATCCATCCGAAAAAAATGAAGTAGATCAGATTCAGGAAGCATACTTCAGTTACATTGACCAAGGTCATTTGGAGGGAGGACAGAAACTAAACGAATTAATCCTTGGATTAAAATCAAAAAGTGTGATTGATGTGGACTCCAATATTCATACATTGATCACGTCCAACAAAAATGCATTTTGGCAGTCCGTCACATATCAGTCATTCGTGACTTTACTTGTTATCGTCATCTCACTGTTGCTCGCGCGTTCCATTATTAGGCCTACGGAACGTCTCGTTAAAGGAACGGAACGGATTCATAATGGAGATTTAAGCCAGTCATTTCATTCAAGCGCTTCAGATGAGATTGGCAAACTTGCAAATATGTTTGAAGTCATGCGAACCGGTCTTACAGGCTTCATACGTTCAGCCCAGGATAATTCCGATGTGGTTGTACAATCAAGTCAGCTTCTAATCAACAATTTGGAGAAGTCCTCCATTTCAATGAGAAAAATTGGTCAATCGGCAACTTCCGTTTCAGATGGAGCGCTTGTACAACTTCAGTCAGCAGAAGAAACGGTACGGGCCATAGATGAAGTAGCTCGAGGCATTGCTCTGATCAGTGAGTCAAATAATGAAGCTACAGAATGTTCATCTATGACTGAACAACAAGCTCGAAAGGGAGAGGAACTTTTACAGAACGTTAAGCTCTGCATTGACCTCTATAATCGCACGATGGATGAAATAGAAAGCTCTGTTGCGAAAATGAATCAGCATTCTGTTACCATTCAAGAAATCGTTCATCTTATAGCAACAGTTGCTCGTCAAACGGACTTGCTCGCTCTTAACGCAGGTATAGAGGCTGCGAGAAGCGGGGACCAAGGAAGAGGATTTTCCGTTGTTGCAAGTGAAATTCGCTCACTGGCAGATCAAACCCGTCAATCATTAAGTAACATATATGATACGATCAACGACATTCAGGAAGATACGGTATCAGCAAGCACTATCGTAGCTCAAGGAAAAAAAGAGTTGGCACAGACGATAAATGCAGTAGAACAAGCAGGTCAAGCATTCGAAATGATCCTTGAATCTGCCAGCAACGTTGCCAGTCAGATGCAAGAGATATCTTCCGCTTCTGAGCAATTATCCGCAAGTTCCGAGGAGGTCAGCGCTTCAATGCAGCATTTAGCTTCTATTGCCAAACAAGCACATACAGAAAGCACAACGATGGTTCAAGCCGTTGAACAGCAGATGGTTATGGCAGAAGAAATACAGCATTTTTCCGATAACATCCGAGGTTCTGCTTTTAATATGAGAGATCAGATATCCATTTACAAAACCTGATATATATGAGGAGAATGGGGGCGAAATTAGAAAAACGAAAACGATTGGATGCCAGGAAACAATCCTGATTCATTGACAAAAGCAGCTCTCCCATAAGAGAAAGCTGCTTTTGTTGTCAACCGTTTTAAATACATTCAATTAGAATCTAAACTCTACTGGCTTAATATAAGGATCATTTATTCTGACGCACACCCCGGCTGCTCTGCTGCCTGAAGTGGGCAGGTGTGATATTTATGAATTTTTTGAAGACGGTCTGAAAGTGACTTTGGCTGGAAAAACAAAGATAGCTGCTGATTTCACTAATGGGTTTGTTCGTATAAACAAGCAAATTCTGAGCTTCCTTTAGCTTGCAATCCATAATAAATTGATGCAGGCTTTTGCCGATCTTTTTTTTGAAAGTAGTTGAGAGATAGGTACGACTGTAACCGAAATGTTTTGCCACGTGATCAACGGTTAAATTCTGATGCACATTATTAAATATATATTGAATCAGACTTCGCATACTTACGTCATCTGCTATATCATACCTTGCGGCTTGGACTCTCCTGGCAAAATTAAACAAAGCTTCTTTCATGAAGTTTTGAATGGATTCCGGCGACGACAATTGTTCAATCTCTTGGAGATAGAGATCGGATAACTGAAAAGCAACTTCTGTATCTAATTGCCCCCGAATGGCTGCTCGCGTAGCCAGGGCAATCGCGACAATCGATGTATTTTTCGTCTGACGAATTGTGTCCCCAGCAGTCATACCCTCATGAACCATAAAAGGCCGTTCCAAAAACTGTTTAAGGCCAACCTCATTACCGTTCTCAATGTAATAACACATCCGGTTTTCAATCTCGTAGGAATTGTTAAAATATAAGTTTTCTTTATTCTCGTAAATTCGTTTTGTTTGCTCGTTGTTAATTTCCTTCATCGAATTCTTTTGAAGTAGGTCCAAGTAACTCATCTCTTGGCCGTTCACAAAATAATGAATGGTCACAAGATGATTTAGAAATTGCTGCAGCGGCATTGGTATGATCTGCTTTAGAAAACTTTCGAAGTTTGCTTCTTCTTGACCGGAAACGACAAAGGCTTTTTTAGCGATACGCAGTGTGTCTTTCAAATAAGGTGTTTGACTGACGGGTCCGACAAGAATGACATGGCCCGGAAGGGAGCTAACTTTGATCGCACCATAATAAGCAAAGAAGGAAGTAGACAAATATGTAACCTCTTCGTGTGAGAGCAGAAGCTCAGAGAGATACTCAAGTGGCGGATGAGTTAATTCGCTCTGAGCAGGATGACTAAATTTATGGTGCTGATGGTTATACAAATACGTCGGAATCAATGTAGATTGGTATAGAAATTTCAATGTTTTTTGTAAGCTCTTCAACAAAATTTCCTCCAGTATAAACGAATGAATGGAGTGCCAGCATTCTAATTATTCATTTCAAAATAGCAAACTCGTCCGAGACAGTCAATATATTTTAAGAACAAATCTGAAATTTGCAGTACATATATGAAAGATAGCACTTCCATTATGGAATACAATAAATCTTAACTAATGCATCCGTAGCGAAGGGAGAAGAATCATGCAGACCGTTAATGAACTAATTGAACGTATGACGGTAGAAGAAAAAGCGGCTTTAATGGCTGGTGTGGATTTCTGGAAAACAAATTCAATCCCGAGATTATCCATACCATCTATATATATGACGGATGGGCCTTGCGGCTTACGCAAACAAGGAGAAAAGGCAGACCATCTCGGTCTAAACAACAGTGAGGAGACGACATCATTTCCCACAGGAGTTACGCTTGCTGCCAGCTGGAACCCGGATAATATTCGAAAGATGGGTGCAGCTATTGCGAAGGAGTGTCACCATTTCGGGGTTAATGTTCTCCTTGGTCCTGCTGTTAACATTAAAAGAAATCCCAAGTGCGGCAGAAACTTCGAATACTTTTCTGAAGACCCTTACCTCTCGGGAATTCTGGGCATTGCTTTTGTCGAGGGAGTTCAAAATGAGGGAATTGGAGTCTCACTGAAACATTTCGCTGTAAACAATAACGAAAATTATCGTTTCATGGGAGATTCTGTGTTGGATGAGCGTGCATTACGTGAGATCTATCTCAGAGCATTTGAGAGAATTGTCAAAGACACGAGACCGGTAACTGTAATGAGTGCATACAACAAAATCAATGGTATCTTCTGCTCGGAAAATCACAGACTATTGACTGAAATTCTAAGAGAAGAATGGGGTTTTGATGGTGCGGTGATCAGTGACTGGGGTGCAGTATCTGATCGGGTAGATGGCATTAAAGCGGGAATGGATCTGGAGATGCCAGGTGATTGCGAATATTTTAGAAAGTCAATTATAGATGCAGTTGATAGTGGTGAATTACCGATTTCTTCGCTGGATCAGTCGGTGAGCAATATTTTGAATCTGATTCGGCGTACACACGATATTCAGTACGGCCTTGCTTTTGACAGAGAAAAACATCATAACCTGTCAGGTGAAATCGCAGCCGATAGTGCTGTTCTTATAAAAAACGATGGCATCCTGCCATTAGATCCATCGCAAAACTATGTTGTCATTGGTGAATTGTTTGAGAAGATGCGTTTTCAGGGGGCCGGAAGCTCTTTGATCAACCCGAGCAAGCTTACTTCGCCAAAAACTGCTTTTGATCAACGCGGCATCCGATACGATTATGCAAGTGGCTACAGAGAGTCCGAGTTTGAATCTGAACCGGAATATGTTAGTTCAGCTATGGCAAAGGCGCAGTCGGCTGATGTTGTCTTATTCTTCGCAGGACAAACCGATTATACAGAAAGTGAAGGCTATGACCGGGAGTCGATGAAATTACCTGATAATCAACTTGCTCTCCTGCGCAAGCTGGTCCAGCTGAACAAAAAAATTGTTCTTGTATTATTTGGGGGTTCACCTGTCGAATTGCCTTTTGAAGATGAGGTTCATGCAATTTTGAACATGTACTTGCCTGGTCAAGCGGGAGGTGAAGCTGCGGCTCAACTCCTTTTCGGAGAAAAAAGTCCTTCCGGAAAGCTCGCTGAGACATGGATGAACAGTTATACAGACGTACCCTTTGGTGAACAGTTTGTGCAGCAGAAGTCAGAGCTTTACAAGGAATCCATCTATGTAGGCTACCGCTATTATGATTTTTTGCAAGGAAAAGGTGTACGCTATCCGTTTGGTCATGGACTTAGTTATACACAGTTTGCTTATGAATCGCTGCAAGTCCAGCAAGATTCAGAAACCTTCATAGTCACATGTGAAATCTCGAATACAGGGCAGATAGAGGGCGGAGAAATCGTACAGGTATATGTTGCAAACCCAACCTCAGATGTGTTTAAGCCTGCCAAGGAACTTCGTGCTTTTGGCAAAGTATATTTGAAGCCAGGTGAAAAAAAGCAAGTGAAAATGAGCTTTACTCTAAATGATCTCGCTTACTATCATGTGGACCGGAAAGAGTGGGTTGTAGAAAATGGGGATTATCAGGTCTTGGTTGCTGCTTCCGCAGCAGATATTCGCTTGTCAGCCAGCATTTCTATCACCAGCCAGCCTGACATTGCAAGCCCGTATTCTCGCGAAAAATTAAAGCATTACTTTTCTCCCCATTTGTTATCCCAAGTGAGCATGGAAGAATTTGAAATTCTACTTGGCAGGAAAGTAACAGAATCATCGAACAAACAATTAACGAAATATACTCTGGATTCCAGATTGGATGAATTGCGGGAATCCTTTATAGGAAATTTATTTTATACATCGGTTATCGGTATTGGCAAAAAACAGTTTAAGCGATCACAAAAGATGCCTGAAGGTCCCGAGCGGGACATGGAGCGCAAAAATGGCATGTTTCTGATGAAAATGATGCCGAACAACAGCATTCGTTCCATGTCGGTATCGAGTACAGGCCGTTTTGGCTACCATATCGCAGCCGGGCTGATTGACATACTGAATGGTCAGATCATGCAAGGCATCAAACGAATGCTTCGAAAAGAACGTTTGTCCCCTCTGCCGAAGGACCAGAAGTGACTATATCTTAAATAACGAACATACAGGAGGAAACAACATGAGTCAGACCATGATCAGCAAAAAACGTGTTTTTATTACTGGTGCATCCGGTGGCATGGGACAGGAAAGCCTGAAAAGAATGATCAAAGACAGCCATCTGTATGACATTGTTACGTTGTGTCTGGATACGGAAAAGGATCGCAAGGCCCTGGAGCCTTATCAAGAGTTGAACGAAGTAACGATAAAGTATGGAGACATACTGGACTATGAAAAAGTGCTTGAATGTGTCAAAGACGTAGATTTGATTCTTCACATTGCTGCATTTGTATCGCCTGCTGCAGATTATTTCCCCAAGAAAGCTATGGAAATTAATTACGGTGCCGTCAAAAATCTGGTGAGTGCTATATACGAACATGGCCAAGAGGACCATACCAAGCTGGTATTTATCGGAACCATCGCAGAGACCGGCGATCGCATGCCACCTATCCATTGGGGACGAGTAGGTGATCCCCTTAAACCAAGCATGTTTGACTATTATGCCGTTTCTAAAATCGCAGCCGAGCGTCTTGTGATTGAATCCGGGCTCAAATACTGGGTAAGCCTGCGCCAAACCGGAATTATGGGACCCGCCATGAGTAAAATTATGGATGCGATTATGTTTCACAACTGTCTGGACAACGTCCTGGAGTATGTGTCCGATCGTGACTCCGGCAGAATGATGGAGAATTTGTGCAATTATGAGTTTACAGGCAAGCTGCCAGAGGATTTCTGGTGTCATGTTTACAATATAGGAGGCGGGGAATCCTGCCGTGTCAGTACCTATGAGATGTACCAAAAACTATACGGGGCAATTGGTTTCAAAAACCTTGACCATGTAATTAATCCGAAATGGTATGCCACTCGTAATTTTCACGGACAGTACTACCTGGATTCGGACAAGCTAAACGATTATTTGCATTTCCGTCAGGACGGGATGGATTATTTTTATCGTTGTTACCTTGAAAATCTGGGTTCTCAGGCAACGGCAGCGAAAATTCTGTGTAAACTGCCGTTTGGCGAACGAATCATGGGAACTGTCATGAAAAAAATGTTTGAAAAGCCGGCCCGAACGGAACATGGCACATTACGGTTCATCGAAGAGAATGTGGAAGACCACATTGATGCGTATTGGGGCAGTAAAGAGGCATGGAACAGCATCCCTGATAAATTAAGCGAGTTCCAGCATTTCAAAGACTGGAACAACGTAGTTCATATTGATCATGGATACGATGACACCAAACCTGAGCGGGATCTCGGAATTGATGATGTAAAGTCGGCCGCTGCATTTCGGGGAGGACAATGCTTGTCCTCAGAGATGGAAAAAGGAAACTGGAGAAATAAATTGAGTTTTACATGTGCATTTGGACATACATTCCAAGCCAGTCCGAAGCTGGTGCTGCATGCGGGTCATTGGTGCCCTGAATGTGAACGTGAGAGTTGGAATTATGCTGAACGTGCAAAAGTAGATCCATTTTTTGCTCAAGTATGGACTCCGTTACATGCTCCGACTGAGACCAGAGTTTATAAAAAAATAGTTTCCGAGCTGGATGTATAATATTTTGACAAGGCAGGAGAGGCCATAATGTTAATGCTATCTTCCATAAAGATCAACGGATTGGAATCCGGCTGTATTACAGATCATGCACCCATGATTTCGTTTGCACTTTCTTCGGATCGAGCTGGAGAAAAGTTGCAAGAAGCCATCATTGAAGTTGGTGACTGGCGTGTGACCACCTCAGATCAGATTAACAATCTCTACACTGGGCCGCTAAAACCGCATACGGAATATCATGTCAGAATCATAGCAACCGGAACCAGTGGAGAACAGGCAGAGCATTTTGCTTTATTCAAGACAGGCAGAATGGGTACAAAATGGTCTGCTCAATGGATTACCGATATGTCCTACGATTTCCCTAAAAAGGTTTCTCCTGTACCTATGACGTTTCGCCGTAACTTTGAACTCACGCGGACGGTGACAAGGGCGTGGATAAACGTAACGGCACTGGGGGTATATGAACTTGCTCTGAATGGTGAAAAGGTGGGAGAAGATTACTTTGCTCCAGGGTTTACTTCATATGATCATCAGATCCAGTACCAGACCTATGATGTTACACATCAACTGAAATCATCAAACGCAGTCACAGCTGTAGTAGCAGGGGGATGGGCTGTCGGTTCATTTAATTATGTTCGCAAAAATAAAATTAGTGCTGATCGTCAAGCATTATTGCTGGAATTGTACATTGAGTATACAGACGGTACATCAGATTTAATCGTTACCGATCCAACGTGGGAAGTTACTCTGCATGGAAACTATCGTATGGCAGAATGGTATGACGGTGAACATTATGATGCCGCTATTGATTTGGACCTTGTTCGATGGAAGCCGGTAGATATAACCCGCCCTCGCAAAAATCCGGAACTATTAGCGCAGTATGGTTTGCCCGTGCGTGTACAGGAAGAATTGAAACCGGTATCCCGCACAGTAGCACCGAGTGGTGAAATCATCTATGATTTTGGTCAAAACTTTGCAGGCGTAATCACAGCCAAAATTGTAGGAAAACACAATCAAAAGATTGTGTTCCAACACGCTGAAGTATTGGTAGAACAGGAACTCTTCGTAAAATCTTTACGTACCGCGAAGGCTGCTGCGACATATGTTTGTCTGGAAGGAGAGCAAACGTATTCACCTCGGTTGACTTATATGGGGTTTCGTTATGTGGGTTTGACCGGGATAGATCCGGACCAGATTGAACTGTCGGCTTACGTGTTGCATTCTGATTTCAAGGAGATTGGTCATTTTTCATGTTCCAATCCACTGTTAACACAGCTTCAGAGTAACATTCGATGGGGTGGGCGCTCCAACTTTGTTGATATTCCAACAGACTGTCCGCAACGGGATGAACGTCAGGGATGGACAGGGGATATTGCTGTTTTTGCTTCAACAGCTTGTTTTAACTTTGACATGAGCCGATTCTTTGATAAATGGTTGATGGATATGCGTGCAGAACAATCCAAAGGTGGCGGATTTCCTATGGTTATTCCCCGAGGTGGAGATCACTGGCCTGCAATGGCTAATTCATGTTGGGGAGACAGCAGTATTCTGGTCCCTTGGGCTGAATACTTGGCACGCGGCAATAAACAGGTTCTTGAAAAACAATATGATTCCATGAAGAAATTTCTAAAAGCAGCGAAATGGTGGTCTTCTTTCCTAGCCGTCTCGCCTGCAGATCGTTATGTTTGGCGTTTCCCGTTCCATTTTGGCGACTGGGCTGCACCGGAAGGAGATGCCAAAGCATGGATTAAAAAAGGGAAATGGGTAGGCACCGCTTATTTCGCTAACTCGTGTGGCATTATGGCAAAGATTGCTTCCATTCTAGGGCACACCGAAGATGTATCCTATTACTACGATTTAAGAAAAAAAATTATTACCGCGTACCGGAATGTATTTACTGATAAACAGGGGAATATGAAAGAAGAATTTCAGACGGCCTATGTGCTCCCCCTTCATTTTGGTATGACGGAAGGTGAGGAAACAAAGCAAATGGTGAATAATTTGACTCGATTAATTCACGAAGCTGGAAATCACCTTACAACAGGCTTTACCGGAACCCCTTATCTGCTATTTGCCCTCTCTGACAATGGACAGCTTGACGCTGCATATGAACTGCTGTTACAGGAGGAATGTCCATCCTGGCTATACGAGGTGAAGGCTGGAGGGACAACGATCTGGGAACGCTGGGATGCACTCAGACCTGATGGAACTGTAAATATTGAGGAACTAAGCGGCAATAAGTCAGCAGAAGAATCGAATGGAGGAATGGTTTCCTTTAATCATTACGCGAATGGAGCTGTGGGCGATTGGCTTTATAAAAGGCTGGCAGGTCTGGAGCCCACCAGCGGCGGATATCAGACTTTCCGAGTCGCTCCTATGATTGGCGGAGGTATTACATGGGCTAAAGCCTCTACAGTTACACCTTACGGCCTGGCAAGTGTAGACTGGAAACGGGATGAACATTTATTCCATGTTGAGGTTACAGTTCCCGTTTCTACAACATGCTCTTTGCACATGCCCAATGGAGAGATACACATTTTGACGAGTGGACAACACAGCTTTCAATGCTCTTTGAGCACAAACGCTCTTGCCAAAAATAGTTATAAAGAGCAGCCTGTCGTACGTTAGGTTGGCACATAGAACGATATACGTAATGAAGTCGCCGGTATGGCGACTTTTTTACAATCAGCACTTTCAACTATAAGTTAAGAAAACGCTATTTACCCTTTGTATTGCATTATATCCCGTAGACTTGTATGCGCTTACAATAAATCCAGCAATACTATTCTACATCAGACATGAGGAGGTCTCATATGGAGTTGGCAGCCCCAAAAAAGAACAAAATGAAAATTAATAGACGAGGAGATCGCTGGCAGCTCTACTTAATGTTAAGCCCCGCCGTGCTATTGGTTCTTGTATTTGTTTACATGCCCCTGGGCGGACTAGTCATGGCGTTTCAGGATTACAAACCTTATCTGGGGATAATGGGATCCGAATGGGTAGGTATGGAACAATTCAAATTTCTATTTGAATATCCAGACAGCGTACAGGTCATCTGGAATACACTTCGAATTGCGGTGTTAAAACTGGTTTTTGGTTTTATTTCCACGATGGGCTTTGCGTTGCTGATTAATGAAGTCCGCCTCAAAGTATTAAGAAGTACTGTTCAGACATTTGTTTTTCTCCCACACTTTCTTTCATGGGTTGTTCTAGGCGGCATTTTTATTGAGCTTCTTAACCCGGACAGCGGTCTTGTTAATCAGGCACTGCAGGCATTAGGATTCAACCCCATCTTCTTTCTAGGTGATAACAATTGGTTTCTGTTTACAGTGGTATCGAGTGAAGTGTGGAAAGAGTTCGGATATGGTTCCATCATTTTCCTCGCGGCTATCGTCGGAATCAACCCGGCACTGTATGAAGCAGCACAGATTGATGGGGCAGGCAAATGGAAACAGATGTTACATATCACTTTGCCATCTCTGATTCCAACAATAGCTGTGGTACTAACACTTTCACTCAGTCAAATACTGAATGCAGGCTTTGATCAAATTTTTAATTTGTATAACCCTCTGGTATATGAAAAGGGGGATATCATCGATACCTTTGTTTACCGGATCGGTCTGATTGATGGTAACTACAGCTTTTCTACAGCCATTGGATTATTCAAATCCATTGTCAGCCTGATTTTGATTCTAGGCGCATACCGGATTGCCTACAAAGTAGCTGACTATAAAATTTTCTAAGGTGGGATCTTATGCAAGTGATGTCTACGCCCCAGCGCTGGTTTCAGACATTTAATAATGTACTCATGCTATTACTGGCACTCATTTGTGTTGTACCATTGCTTCATGTTATTGCGATATCGCTAAGTTCAACAGAAGCCGTTATGGCAAACAGAGTTACTTTTTTTCCGATCGATATCACCTTTAACTCCTATCTGAAAGCACTTGAGAATCCCGTTTTCCTTCCAGCAATTTGGATTTCAATCCAGCGTACCGTGTTAAGCCTGGTGCTCGGACTTATGATCAACTGTATGGCAGCTTATGTGTTATCCAAAGGCAGCGGGAGAGACGGCATTGCTGGGTACAAACTGTTTGTAGCCCTGTTTGTAGTTGCCATGTTGTTTAATGGCGGTCTGATTCCTACCTATCTGCTCGTCACCAAAATTGGCTTGTATAATTCCATCTGGGCACTTGTGCTTCCAGGTTTGGTCAATGTCTTTTATCTCGTTCTCATCATGAACTTCTTCAAAGCATTACCGAAGGAGATCGAAGAATCTGCTTTTATGGACGGAGCCAATCACTGGCAGGTATTTTTCAACATGTTTCTGCCGCTATCCTTGCCTGTCCTTGCAACCGTAGGACTATTTATGGTGGTGAACGACTGGAATGAATGGTTTGCGGGCTCCATTTATATGAGGGGAGACAATGTACCACTCAGTACGCTTCTGAAATCTCTAATCGCTGTACCGGTTGTCGATGCCAGCAATGTGAATGACATTGCGAAAATTAACAATCGTTCTATTCGGGCAGCTCAGGTCTTAATTGGGGCTATACCGATTTTGCTCATCTATCCTGTGCTTCAAAAGTTTTTCACAGCCGGGATTGTGATCGGTGCAGTAAAAGAATAATTCACTTGGGGGGAAGAACATGAAAAAACAAAGAAAAATAATGTGGGGATGTCTGCTTCTTGCGATGAGCTTTAGTCTGTTAGCTGCATGTAGCGATAAAGAAGAGACTGTCAAATCGAATGAGCCTGCAAAAGAAATTAAAGTTGTGAATGGAAAAATCGAACCCGCAGTATCGGTAACAATGGTCAGAAGCGAGGACCCTACAGTCAAATTTAAAAATGGTGAAAACTATATGGACAATGTTCATACCCGCTGGGCTAAAGATACACTCGGCGTAGAGATGAAAACGTTATGGACATCCTCTGCGGTAGATTACGACACCAAGCTGAAGCTAATGTTGTCTTCCGGGGACAAAATACCTGATTTATTCGTCGCTAACTCAAGCCAATCGAACACGATCAACACTTTTATTGACTCAGGAAAATTGCTTGACGTAACAGAAGCATTCGACAAATACGCATCGGATACCTGGAAAGCAGCTGTCGCAGAGGAACCTACCGCTTGGTATCCTTTCATGAAAGATGGCAAAAAATTTGCCATACCGGTACTTCGCCCTACAGCTGGAACCCAGTCTGTACTTTGGATCAGACAGGATTGGCTCGATAAGTTAAACCTTAAAGCGCCAACCACATTGGATGAGCTCGATAAGGTGATGGATGCTTTTGTGAATCAAGATCCTGATGGAAATGGAAAAAAGGACACTTTAGCTCTGGAACTCGCGATGAAAGATCAAGTAGTCGGCTCACCTATGGGTGATACTTCATGGTTCTTTGGAATGTTTGGAGCTATACCGGAACGCTGGTATCCAGACACGGATGGCAACCTCAAGTATGGATCCATTCAACCGGAGATCAAGTCAGGTTTGAGCAAGCTCAATGAGTGGATGAACAAGGGATACATTGCGAGTGACATTGCTCTGCACGATTTTAATAAAGTAGCCGAGAACGTTGCCTCTGGAAAAGTGGGGATGCTGGGCGGTGAAAACTGGATGATGGTTTATCCGGGATCGATGCTGCTGGCATCCAATCCCAATGCAATTTATAATCCATATCCGATTCCTAAGGGAGCCGATGGAAAAAACATGAGAACAATCGCGGAACCATACACAAGTGCGATCCTGATCAATAAGGATATTTCAGAAGAAGCTCTACAAGCGTTTTTCCATTATCAAAATGCATTGTATGAGGCATATAACTCCGATGATCCATTGCTATTCAAGGGTTTTCAGGATGGATACGATTATGTAATTGAGAATGGCAAAGCCGTTATGGATGAGAGTAAAATTACGGGTGGCAAAGTTTCAACGATGAAATATACGATTACTGGCTCGGACGCCGTATATCCTTCCAAAAGGTTGGAAGCCAATGTTAAAATGGCTAAAAACGAAACGTTGAGTAATCAAGAGTTAGCGGCGCTGGCACCAACAGGTATTCTTGGCAATGACGCATCTAATCCTTTAGAGGCCTTTTCTTCAAAAGCTTTGCTGGTTGCGATGGATCAAAGTGATATCGATGTACCTGAGTATTTCCAAGGTCCTTCTACCAAAACGATGCTTTCCAGGCAGGAATTATTAACCAAAATGCAGATCGACTCCTATATTGAAATTATTTATGGCAAAAAGCCCGTCGATGAATTCGATTCATTTGTTGCAAAGTGGAAATCATCTGGAGGAGATAAAATTATTAAGGAAGTAAATGAGTGGTATGATAACGTGAAGCAATAATAAGCCAGAGAAAAGGCACTCGGATTAAAACAATCCAGGTGCCTTTGTTTTGGTGCGAATTATTGGTTAAACGGAGGAGAATCCATGAGGTTAATTTCATAGCTCACTCCATGTTTTCACTCAGTTGTGGTTCAAGAGACCAATGTAACTGGACGCTCAGACCACCCAGCGGGCTTTGCTCAAACTCGAGATGTGAATGTACAGGATCATGTATTCTTAAGCGTTCCGAAATGTTCCAAAGCGCACATCCCAACGTATCGATCGGAGGTTTTGCAATCCTGGCCTTAAGTGCAAGGATATCATCCGTACTCATTCCTTTTCCGTCATCATCTATCCTGATACAGATCCCATGCTCAATACGTTTTATTGAGACGTGTATGACGCCAGAATCACGCTTTGTTTCAATGCCATGAATGATACTGTTTTCCACCAAAGGCTGAATGAGCAGTTTCGGAATCGGCACAGTCTTTAATTCCTCCGGAATTTCAATCTCATAGGAGAGCCGATCCATACGTAAGCTCTGAATTTTAAGATAGTTGCGTATGATCCCCATCTCTTTTTCAAGGGTTGTCATAGGTTCGTCCAATCGCGTCGTATATCTGAAATATTCAGCCAGATTTTGTGTCATGGCTGTCACCGCTTCCTCATTACCCAATCTCGTCATATTGTTGATAAAGAAAAGGCAATTATACAGAAAATGGGGATTAATCTGAGCCTGCAGCTGCTTTAACACGGCTTCCCTTGCTACAATTTTCTCTTTATACACTTTTTCAATCAGATCCTCGATTTGCCCAGCCATATCATTAAATTGTCCATATAAAAAATCAAACTCGTTACTGCTCTCCCGCTGTATTCGATAAGAGAAGTCTCCACGCTTCAAAAGTCGAACACCTTTCAACAAGGCGAGGATTGGAATCTGTACTTTACGGAAGAGAACCACAATGATCGTGATTCCTGCTACAAACAGCATGGTACAAGAAGCATAGAACCAGAACTGAGTGAAACGAATGGGTTGTAAAGCCCTGTCAAGCGGCATGAAGTCAATTAAATACCATCCGAGCTGATGAGAATAAACATAATTTACGATATACTTTTCTTCGTTTACTGACACGGTCTCAGAACCGGAAGTGGGTTGAAGATGAGTTGTGATCTCTTTTAGAATATTAGATGTTACCGGATTGGCTAGCTTACGTGTGATAGAATCCCCGTTAGAGTGATAAAATAGAGATTCATTCTCTCCCTGATGGGAGTTCTCTACCATATCTTCAAGATTACTTCGAGGAAATTCAAGTCGAATAATAGCCTGTGGTATCACCTTATACTTGTAGTATTTATCTGAGGCTTTATCATACTCCCATCCTGGATTTTTGGAGTTAACAACTGGAGCTTTCATGCCAATCTCGGAAGAAATAATCCATTGTTTCAAAAGTGTAGAATAGATGGAGATTTTGCTGTTCCATCCTTCTGACAAACTTTGAAGATTGACTCTTGTAGCAATATTCTGAATTAATTGTACCTGTTCGTAGGAGCTCATCACATCAACCGAGCGCAACAAAGCAATCGAGTTGTCGGTTTCCATTGATATGGATAACATGTTTAACCGGTTCAAGGCTTGGTCCAGCGAATTGACTACAAATTCCACACGATTGAGATTATTGGTTTTAATGTCTTTCTGTACCGTATCCAGACTGGATTGAACGGAAAAGGTATACATGACAAGCACGGAAACAAGCATAATGAACGTAATTGCCACCATATTCAGAAATGTTCTGTATTTCTCTCTCAATCTGAAATTCCCCCTGCCAAGAACTAAATTCACCTAATTGTAGACTTGCCAACTGTGAATTACAACCCATTTAACTTACATATGGAAGTAAGGTTAAGAATGAATTATGTAATGTTGAAAAAGCGTTATATAGACTTAACCACTGGCACGATATCATGATGATGAAGGAGCTTAATTCGTATGAACTGGAAATCAATTTGTCTTTCTCTTTCATTCTTATGTCTGATCCTGCTCACTTCAGGATGTAGTCCCAAGATGCCACAACCTGAGCCCGTTCAATCGGCAGTTCTGCTGACAACGGTCAAAATGAATGAACCGACCACTGTATATAAAAACGGCGAAAATGTTGCAGATAATGTACATAGTCGCTGGGCTTATCACACACTCGGTGTAAACATTCGTACAAAATGGAGTGCCCCAGCAGGAGACTATGATATGAAGCTTCGGCTAATGCTCTCTTCTGATGATGTATTACCTGATGTTTTTACGTCGAATGTAATGGATACAGTCAACACGTTTATGCTTTCAGGAAAACTCTTGGATGCAGGAGAAGCCTGGGAGCGTTATGCTTCGCCCGCATGGAAAGCAGCAATGGCAGAAGTGCCAGAAGCCTGGAAACCTTTTGAGATCAATGGAAGGCGTATGGCTATTCCAATCATTACGGAGCAAACATCACAGTCTGTTCTCTGGATTCGCAAGGACTGGCTGGAGCACTTGAATCTCAAAGCTCCTAACAATCTGAACGAACTAGAGACCGTCATGAATGCCTTTACCTATGATGATCCGGACGGAAATGGCAAACAGGACACTTACGGTATTGATTTTGCAATTAAAGACCAGTACGTCGTCTCACCGATAGGGGATATCTCATGGGTATTCGGTGCATATGGAGCGATCCCGAGTATATGGAGCAAGAATGAAAAAGACCAACTCGTGTACGGAAGTGTTCAGCCTCAGATTAAACAAGCGCTTGCGACATTAAAATCATGGAAAAGAAAAGGTTACATTGGAAATAACCTAGCACTTCAAGACTTTAGTCAAGTGAATCAGAATATCATTGATGGAAAAGTAGGTATAGTTGCTGGCCCCCGCTGGTTTAGTGACTATCCTTTTCAGCAACTAAAAGCCAAGGACCCGTCAGCCGAGTTTGTACCTTATCCAATTCCTGTTGGGATGGACGGAACCGCGGCCCGCTTGAAAGGAAACTCATACAGTGGAGCATTGATGATAAGCCGGCATATCTCAGAAGAAGCTTTACAGGCATTCTTCAAGTATCAGAACTATTTATACGAAGCTACAATAACCGATGATCCTTTGTATCTTAGCGCTTATCAAAACGGGTACGATTATGTAATCAACTCGGATGGATCCGTAAATAGCAACAGCAAGGACATTCCTGGAGGAAAAGTAAGCACGTATAAGTACACCCTTATGGGACAATATGCGAGTTATCCTTCCCGAATCAAAGCAGCATCACTAAAAATGGGTCAAGGTAAAACTCTCAGTTTTCATGATCGCGCTATATTACTAAGTATGGGGATCGACCCCAAGGACGAAACACAATTTCTTTCCATGCAGGCAGATGCTGTGGAGAATCAGCAGAGGCAGATTGATCGCAGCAATCTGTATCAGGGTCCTCCGACCAAAACAATGCAAGCCCGAAACACCTATTTGCAAAAAATCGAACTGGAAACCTTTAACTCGATCATTTATGGAGAGGAGCCACTTACTGCGTTTGATGAGTTTGTACAAAAGTGGATGAATTCTGGCGGGAGACAAATTACAAACGAAGTAAACGAGTGGTACCACTCCAATGGAAACTAGGCCATAACATCGAATCATTAACAGCTGAATTTCGCGAATCGACACGGGAGGTTACTTAGATGAAGGTTACGAAGCTAAAAACAAATCATATCTCCAATCCACTAGGATTTGAAATATTCAATCCAAGCTTTTCTTACATGGTTACAGATACTACGGCAACGAAACAAATTGCAGCACAGTTCGAAATCGCTCTTGATGAATCTTTTTCACAGCTCGTATTTAACAGTGGGAAGAAACAAGATATCAATTCACTTGCGTACTCGCCAAATTTGGAATTAGCTCCACGGACACGATACTTCTGGAGAGTTACCGTGTGGAATGAACGTGGGGAACAGGCCGTTAGTGAAACTGCCTGGTTTGAAACAGCAAAAATGGATGAATCCTGGACGGCCACGTGGATTACACCTGATCTGGACAGGGATATTCATCCCGTGATGAAGAAAAGCTTCGAATTAAGAGGTCCGATTACGGAGGCAAGAGCTTACATTTGCGGTTTGGGCATCTATGAATTGGAATTAAACGGGGTCAAAGCAGGGGAGGAATATCTGGCTCCGCATTATAATGCATATCACAAATGGCTGCAATATCAGACATATGATATTACAGATTTGCTGCGGGAAGGTACAAATTCGGTGGATGTGGGTCTGGGTAACGGCTGGTATAAGGGGCGTTTTGGTTTCGAAGGTGACACAACAGCCAATCTGTATGGAGATCATTTTGCTTTGTTGTCCGAATTCGTGATTACTTACGCCGATGGTACGGAAGAAGTCATTCCATCGGACCTGTCCTGGCACGCCACTCGCTCGCATGTCTTGGATGGCAACATCTACGATGGAGAAATTTACGACGCCACACTGGACGTAAGTGAAACCTATCCGGTACGTGAAAGCGATCTGGGATACGAACGGCTTCAAGCCAGAAGAAGTCTCCCGGTAGTCATCAAGGAAACGATAAACCCTGTATCTGTCTTGACCACACCAGCAGGTGAAACCGTGATTGATATGGGACAAAATATGGTCGGCTGGCTTCAATTCCGCACTAAAGCACCGCATGGAACCATGATTCGCTTACAATACGGCGAAGTATTGCAGGAAGGGAATTTTTTCCGTGAAAACCTTCGGTCAGCCAAAGCGGAATACGTATATACAGCAAATGGTGAGGAAGCAGTTGTACGTCCATACTTCACCTTTTACGGCTTCCGCTATGTCAAGGTAGAAGGCTGGCCTGGAGAGCTGGATCTGAATGATTTTACAGGCTGTGTAGTTTACTCTGATATGGAACGCATCGGTTATCTGGAGACCAGTCACACCGGCGTAAATCGTCTGTTCCAAAATGCACTTTGGGGGCAAAAGGGAAATTTTCTGGATACGCCTACAGATTGCCCTCAGCGGGATGAGCGTATGGGCTGGACTGGAGATGCACAGGTCTTCTCAGGCACGGCTAACTTCAATATGGACACGTATGCTTTTTTCAATAAATATGGTTATGATTTGTGGAAAGAGCAGGAGGATCGGGATGGAATGGTTCCAATGGTCGTTCCTGTGGGCCGAGTGCAGGGCGGTGGCTCAAGCGCTTGGGGAGACGCGGCGACGATTATTCCTTGGAATACGTATGTACATTCCGGAGATAAGGCCATCCTGGAGCAACAATTTGATAGCATGAAAGCATGGGTAGATTACATCAAACGTTCAGACGAAGAGTCTGGGGGAACACGTCTCTGGACAGTGGGTTTCCACTTTGGTGATTGGTTGGCACTAGACGGAGATAATCCCGATTCCCCGATGGGCGGAACAGACAATTTCTTCATTGCTTCAGCATATTATGCGTATTCCTCGGAAATCGTTGCCAAAGCTGCGAGGGTGCTTGGCCACAATGAACTTGCTAGCTCCTACGAAAAGCTGGCGCAAGAAGTTAGAGCAGCCATTCAAAATGAATTTTTCACAGCAAACGGGCGTTTGGCAGTAGATACCCAAACTGCATATGCGGTCGCCTTGTATATGGATCTCGTACCGAAAGAGTATGTGTTGCGAATTGAGGAAGATATTCGCATGCGTTTACGCAGAGATCAAAATCATCTGAAAACCGGGTTTGTTGGCACGCCATATTTGAATCGTGTTCTGTCAGCACACGGAAGCAATGATGTGGCTTACACACTCTTGCTTAATGATGATTACCCAAGCTGGCTGTATGCCGTTAATTTAGGAGCTACAACGATTTGGGAACGGTGGAATTCCATCTTACCCGATGGGAACATTAGCGAAAGCGGTATGAATTCGTTGAATCACTACGCTTATGGTGCGATCGTGGAATGGATGTATCGTCACATGGCAGGCATCAATCCTACTGAAGATCAGCCTGGTTTCCGTCATACCGTGCTTGCGCCAATGCCAGACTTCAGAATTAAATGGATAAAAACCCACATTGATACGGCAGCTGGAGCTTACAGAAGTGAATGGAAGTTTGACGAGCAAGGCAAATTGTATTTAAGCTTCTCCGTTCCCTTTAATGCGACAGCAACAATTAAGCTGCCACACGCAATTATTGACCATGTCATCATGAACGGGATTGTACTATCAGATGCCGGTCTTCCGGTATTACAGGGTGACCATGAAGTCTGCATTGAAGTAGCCAGCGGCAATTACGATTTTAATTATATGCCCTCTACTCCATACAAAGAAACACTGAGTACACGCACACCTCTCAATGTGCTGCTTCGTAATGAAGAGAGCCGGAGTATGCTGCAAGAGCTTTCACCTACGCTTGCCTCCTTGGACCCCTCAACCATTGGTCCTATGGGAGAAGCAAGTATACGCGAACTGTCCAGTTATCCTTCGTTCAACACACCGGAGGAAGAGCTGGATAAGTTGGATCTCAAGTTGATGACGATTCAACTGGTTTAAACCCTGGATTTATATCGATTATTCTAAGCGCACAACATATTCTTGTGCGCTTTTCTATGCAAAAAATGATCATTTTATCAAAATTTGAAAGTTATATTCGTGCGTGATAGAATTTATATTGAATTGATATTATAACTATCATTTTGAGAAGGAGAAGTGAAGTTATGTTTACGCATGGAAATAAAAACGAGTCTCAATCCAAAGTTGATTTTATGAATCAAGCATTTATTCAGAATCCTTTCCCCGTATACGAGCATTTGAGAAAGGAAGACCCTGTTCACCGTTTCCTTTTACCTAGCGGGCATTTTGCCTGGTTAGTAACCGGCTACGAGGATGTTTCAACGATTTTGCAAGACCATCAGCGTTTTGTAACCAATCCTCCTTATGTGCAAGAGTCCGATGGTTTCGTCCCCCCTCATCAGGAAATCATCTCACGCAACTTGCTCAGTGTCTCCCCTGAGGATCACCGCCGATTAAGAAGATTAATCCAAAAAGCATTCACTCCACGTATGATTGAACGCCTAAGGAGCCGCATCTATGAAATTAGCAACGATTTACTGGATCAGGTTTTGGCAAAAGGGAAAAAAGAGATGAATCTGATCGAGGACTACGCATTCCCTTTACCGATCATCGTCATCTGTGAAATGTTGGGCGTGCCTCACAAAGATCAGATTCAATTTCGCGAATGGTCCAACATCATTATGGAAGGCTTCAACAATCCTGAACTGAACGAACAGAGCGATCAAGTTATGCGTGCATTTGTAGAGTATTTACAGACACTGATTGCAGATCGAAGACAGTCACTTCAGGAAGACTTAATCAGTGACCTCATTACTGTCGAGGAAGAAGGGGATGTTTTATCCGAGCAAGAATTATATGCCCTTGTATTTGTATTAATTATCGCTGGGCATGAAACGACTGTGAATCTGATTGGAAACGGTATGTTAGCCTTGATCGAAAATCCAGCACAGAAACAATTATTGTTGGAGCAGCCTGAACTTATAGGGCCAGCTATCGAAGAAATTCTGCGTTACAATGGCCCTGCTGAAGTGAGTAACATTCGCTGGGCTACAGAGGATGTAGAGTTTGGAGGCAAACACATTCGTAAAGGTGAGATGTTGTTTGTGTCCTTTTCTTCAGCGAATCGTGATGAGCTTCACTTTCCTGACCCGGATACATTCGATATCACACGTAAGGTAAACAATCACCTCGCTTTTGGTAAAGGTGTTCACTTTTGTCTTGGAGCACCACTTGCCAGACTAGAAGGAGAAATTGCAATTCATGAACTTCTGCGTAGAATGCCGGATATTCAATTCAAGAACGAGCCCGAACCATTAACATGGCGTCCCGGCATGATTATTCGTGGATTGTATGAATTCCCGGTTCGTTTCTGAATCCGAATATTCAACAGCATACAGGTCGTTAAACTGCAATTGAACCGCGATCTCGCGGTTTTTTTGTTTGGAATGATTTCTTTCGATTTCGCTATTTAATCTTTGTATCGCGTTATAGCAGAGCCTTTCCCTGAAATCTACAATGGAAGTATCCCTTTTCTTGAAACTACATTTATATAAAAGGAGACCTGCACGTATATGAAACTTCTATCGTATGACTTGAGCAATACAAATGTTACCCTGACTGCCTATCTGCTGGATTCATCACCCGAGATGCCGAATATGAAGCAGCGGCCTGCGGTACTTATCCTCCCAGGCGGAGGGTACAGAGCCTGCTCTGATCGGGAGGCTGAACCGATTGCTATGGGTTTTTTAGCCGAAG
The DNA here is from genome assembly GCF_050171015.1 of Paenibacillus sp. TC-CSREp1. Classification (NCBI taxonomy): domain Bacteria; kingdom Bacillati; phylum Bacillota; class Bacilli; order Caryophanales; family Paenibacillaceae; genus Paenibacillus; species Paenibacillus sp. TC-CSREp1. Next base: position 103,050 of record NZ_JBNOKM010000004.1, read on the forward strand.
GATATCAGGCTTTTATTTTACGGTACTCGCTCAATCAAGATGCTGCATTTCCACGACCTCTCAACGATGCAGAAGAGGCCTTGAAGCTTATTCGCACACATAGTGCAGAATGGGACATCCATCCGCAAAAAATTGCCGTCTGCGGTTTCTCCGCAGGTGGACATTTGGCTGCAGCACTAAGTACGATGGGTTCTGTTCGTCCTGATGCTTTGATTCTTGGCTATCCTTGTATTCTCGAAGAAATGAGCGCGATTTTTCCAGTCCCTGTTCCAGGTGTAGATCAGAAGGTGGATCAGCTCACACCACCGACATTTATATTCCACACATTTGATGACAAGCTCGTACCTGTGCATAACTCCCTTGCGTTTGCGGACGCTTTGACTCGCCAAAACGTACCTTTTGAGTTGCATATTTTTCCTGCAGGTACTCACGGACTGTCTCTTGCGCGTGCACAAACGTCAATGGGTCTGATCAGCATGGTGGACCCCTCCGTTGCACAATGGTTTGGTTTATGTACAAACTGGATGACCCGTGTATTCGGAGAATTTGTTGCAGATCTCGAGCATTTACCTGAGGAAGAGGTGCTGGAGTACAGCCTGGATGTAAAACTAGGGGCGTTATGGAAGAATGACAGCTGTAAAAAGTTAATTCTTGATGCTATGCCAGAAATTGGAGATGAGCCTCATCCAGATGCCATGGGAGTATCACTTCGTATCATTTTAGATTACGGAGGTAACAAGTTAACCCAAGAAGCAAAAACACAATTGAATGATGCTTTGCGGCAAATTCCGGTATTTCATTCTTAATCATCGCTGTAAAAGCGAAGTGTATTCATCTATTCCAATATGAATAGAAGGATTGCAAGTTTCGACATAAAATGATATTATTTATATTGTAATGATAGCCTTACTATCAAAAAAAAAAAAAACCAAATGGAGGATCACATGACAAACTACAATGAGAACATCAAAATTTCGGAATTATTAAATAACGCTGAAGCAACTGCACTTCTTGCTAAACATCTGCCAGAATTTATTAACGAACCTTCATTCAAAATGGCTTCCCATTTTACACTCGATCAACTTGCCGCTATTCCTCAGGTGGATTTGCCTGAAACGATTTTGGATGCATTAAAAGCAGATCTCGCTAATGTAACTTTTGTAGAAGAAGAGACTCCAAAGGCAGTAAATCAAACGGTGAACAAAAAATCAGATTCTCTGGCTGGGAAAGTGATTACGATCACGGGGGCGGGCAGTGGCATCGGTAGAGCAAGTGCAGTCCTTATGGCTTCGAGAGGAGCTAAATTAGTATTGGTTGATTTTAACGAGGCTACAGGTAACGAAACTCTTGAACTTGTGAAAGAGCAAGAGGGGGAAGCCATCTTCGTTCAAGCAGACGTATCTAATGAAGAGCATGTTCAAAACTATATTCAAAAAGCGGTAGAAACGTTTGGCAAGATTGATGTAGCATTTAACAACGCCGGAATCATCCAAAAATTCCAACCTTTCCACGAAACAGGGCTGAGCGATTTTTCACGAATTATTGATGTCAACCTGAAAGGGATTTTCCTCGGTATGAAGCATGCGCTTAAGGTGATGGATCAACAAGGCTATGGTCACGTGATTAACACAGCCTCCACAACTGCCATCCGTGCAGAGCATAGCCTTGCAGCATATACAGCAAGTAAACATGGTGTTGCAGGTCTAACGAAAGCAGCAGCCATTGAATACGTAAGGAAAGGAATTCGTGTGAATGCGATTTGTCCTGGCGGTGTAGCAACCACACTAACAGCAGCTGTACCACAAATGCTTCAGAATAGTGATTACATGCCGGAAGAATTCCCTAATATGCGAATTGGGCGTTTTGCTGAGCCTGAGGAACTCGCTGAGCTTGTAGCATTCCTCGCATCAGATGGCTCGAGCTATATGACGGGTTCCATAATTGTAGCAGACGGCGGTCTTACGCTCTAACATACGTTCAACAGCATTCAACAATAACCCACAAGGCCATCACACTTAATAACTGATGGTCTTGTGGGTTTGTTCTCATTCGATCCCTTACTATGAGAGGCGATATTTTGGAAACTCGTGTTACCTTTATTCTACTTAACGATCCGCTAAAGGCGGTTCCTGATCAATCCAGTTCCATTCATTGTTAGCCACAAAAATAGTAAGCGCTTGCTCGAATGCAATGTTAGGATCATAGAATCCAAGCATGACCTTCGCGTAATCCATGCATTTTTCGTAATTCGGGTGAGCGATGAGATCATTAGTTAATTCTACAAAGCCTTCCGGTTTATTCGTTACACCAGAGACTGCATTCATCAGACCTTTATGGCAGGGAAACAACTGATGATTTATCGCCAAAATTGCACGACCGGCAAATAAAACTAAATTGCTAACTGCATGGGAGAGCAGATAAGGATTGTTTTTTTTGACGGCTTCTCCTGCAAAATAGAAAGCGTGCAAGTAAATTTCCGCATAAAAATCCATTATATTTTTCTCGCGATTTTGCTCCGGGTATACAGGGATGCGATGTAGGAGTTCATCTAATTGAGGAATGGTTGAATACACGGCCTTAGAACCCAAGAAAGAATACCTTGTAGGTTCACTGCCTTGTGCAGCTGCAAGTTCCAAGAAACCATAATTGATAATTTTGCCATCAATATAGCCTTCAGGATAATCACAGATCTCATGATTGGCATACGATAATTGATGCTGCAATTTTCTCTCTTCAAAAGAATCATCTGTAACGACGATGTAAACGTCAATATCCGAGTTTTCTCTGGCTTTACCTTGAGCGATTGAGCCAGCCGTTATAATGGCTCTAATCGTAGGGTCAGGTTTCAAAAGCTCGACCAACTGATTTAATGCAATCTGATGATGTTGAAACATAAAAAAATCACTCCTGTATAATTTGATAACTTCATCTAACTTCAAATTTACAGAAGTGAACGGATAAGATATATAGTGGATTACGCCAAATCCTGCAATTGATTTAGCAAATCGCTCTCATGTTGAATAATAAAGAGCATTTTATTATATATTTTCTGACGCTGACTCAAGGCGTTGCCAGAAAAACAACATTTGATGGACTGATGCATGACAGCATCCCACCTTCTAGCAAGCTCTAAATATTGTCCTCCAATCGTATGGAACATATTTTCCTGAGAACGTTCATGTAAGTAAAAGATAAACGATGCATATCTAAGTCTGGCCATTGAAAACTTCATCCATTGAAAGATAGCGTGTTGTGTATCCATTTTGGGATCTGAAATAACGATTCCTTCTTTTAAATATGCCTCAGCAAATTGCTCTAAGTTCCGGATACTGTTTTGCATTGTTGGCACGCCCGTTTGTTCATATAAACTGGAAGATAGCAGTCCTTTCCAATCGTTGTGAAAAGAGCAGGGATCCGTTATACGAAAGATAGCGTAGTAAAATGAAATATTCAAAAACAATTGGAGCTCCATCTCCATATTTTTTTGTCCGTAATACGCATCCACCAGCATTATTTTCTGGTCTTTCAGGTCTATGCCTACAGCAAGACAGGAATGCCGTGCATGCGTTTTGAGATACCCGTCAGACCATGGACAATAGTACACATCAATACCTACCAGTACAGCCATGCCGGCACCTAATTCAGACTGCAGCATGTCCAGAAATGGCTTTTCATCCTCGTTGCTGTTCAGCATAGTCCCACTGAAATCTCGATCTCTAAAATCAACTTGTATACCATGATAGGTGTCCAGATAACTCAGGTTTAAACGGGGATAGACGATGCGATCCAGCAAAAGTTGTTGTGAATCAGCATCGTACTCAAAGACACATGCATCTGCGTACATCGTTCTCATATCTCTACCTAGCCAATTAGAAACCGTTTTGAAGTGATCATCAATACAAGACGTTACTTGAAAGGGGGTATCGAAACTTTTGAGAGGTTGAATATCTAACATGTCGGTTCCTCCCGAATTAACCCCGCAGAAATCCCTATGTATTGCCTATATGCCCCTGGAGTCGTTCCACAATGTTCTCTAAATAATTTGTAAAAATATTTCATGTCATCGATACCAATCGCTTGAGCAATTTGTTGAACACTCCAGTTTGAATACTCCAGCAATTTGCAACTGTATAACATACGAATGTGTTGCAACATCTGAATATAACTGATACCCGTTTCTTTTTTAAACATTCGTTGAAAATTTCTTGTACTCATCGCAACAAGCTGGCTTATTTTTTGAAGTGTAAGTGTATCCCTATAATGGGTTCCCATATATTGAATCGCCCGGTGTATAGAGAAATCCTTGATCTCGGTCTTTCTGTACAATTTCTGCTGATTACTATTGTAGAGAATGTAGAATAGTTTATTCAGTAACTGGCATTGAGCAGCCGCTAAATATGGTGCGGTACGAGCCTCCTGTTGATGTAACATTTGTCTGAATACATTGCGAAATTCATTACGTTGCTCGACGAACATAGACCATGTGCGTCCTCCACGAAAAAATGATTTCTCCAAAAACGGCTTATACAGACAATTCATAATATATAACGGGGCCTGTTCTTTCAAATCCAGTGGTTGAAACGCATGTGATACACCAGGGGGGATAACAAACAAATCTCCCTTAGAGACCAGAATACATTGATCCCCGATCTGATGAAGCCCTTCTCCTTCATATACATAAGCGATTTCAACAAAATCATGATGATGTAGCATCGTAAACGGCTCTTCTTTTGTCAGCTTCAAATGAACGGGGGTAAAGGAGTCAAAAAAATACTCTTCTCTAAATACAATTGAATTGTGCATGATCAGATTTCCTCCGCTTCGTAAGTCATTTGGTAGGAAGCACTGCTTACGGACAGTATATCTGTATTTTTTGGCGCATTCAACCATATATTGGATCACTCTATCTTGCTAGAATTAAGTTCTACACCACTTATAACTTTGTGAGAGGGGAGTGATCATTTTCGATACTTCTGAACAAATGATGCCTCATAAGTCCAATGATTGCTTTAGCAAACTTGGAATTTATAGCGTCCAAGGAGTCTTTATTATTCTGTTCTTGTTATTATCCCCCGTCTACTATTTGAACAAATGGGACTTTAAACGTCACAAAAAGCGGAAGCCTTTCTACACCAGTAAATTGGTTCGACTGCAAGAGCGTTATCCGATTTTCTACGAATTAGCCATGTACGTTCAAAATTTCCCGATTCCTCGTAATGTCTACAAAGTTTTACCCGCTTTAAGGGGCGACGTTCTTCAGGTGGGCTGCGGTACAGGTTTACTGAACAAGTATCTTCGCAAGCAGAAGGATATTCGTTTTCTCAACATGGATCCGAATTTAAATGCACTGAAACTTGGAAAGAAGTGGGGAAGGTTCGATGCCTATATCCATGCCTTTATTGATAAGCCGACTTCTTTACCTGAACATTGCTGCGATATGGTTTTGTTCGCACGAAGCTTTCATCACATTCGTCACCACAAAAAAGCTTTCATTGAGAGCTGCAGACTGTTACGTGACGGTGGATCTATCATTATCGCGGACCCGGTTATTCTCAAGTCTCTTGCAGGTTCTGTAACGGACGGCGGTTATATGGCGAACTCTTCGATTGATGGTGTAATTTGGAGATTTACCAAAGAAACATTAATTACTCATATCGAGCGCTGTCTTCCTCCTGAATTAAAGATTGAATCCGTAACCGAAACGAGACAAGTGCATGTAACGAATTACAATTTATTTGTACCTCAGACAGATATCGTATTGGTACTACGAAAAAGGGAGGCTGTATAAAATGATAACTAAAATTATTGAGATCATAGCTGAAATCAAGGAAGAACCAAGCCTGGTTAACAAGCTGAACGAATCCTCTGACCTAACTCATGATGCAGGAATGGATTCACTGAATATTATTAATTTTATTTTACGTATTGAAGAAGAGTTTGATATTGAAGTTGATTTTGATCATTTCAGTCTGGAGCATCTGCAGTCCGTACAGAAATTTTCACAATTTATCCGTGAGATGGCGGCCAGCGTATGAATTTTGCTTTACATTGTGGATCATTTGAAGCAGAGCGGTACTGGCGCGATTCCCGGCTTGCTTCTATTCCTACCATACAAAATATACAAACAAAGAAGATTACTGATTCCATGGACGAGCTTCTGTTTGTCTTTTGTAAAACCGGAGACTTGTTACTCACGCGCCATGTCATGGACTCCGTTCAATATGATTACATTCGCTCGATCGGATATGACATCCATATGAATCGAAATCCATGGTTTAGCGCAGAAAGGGAGAGCGAAATTGATAACTTAAATGTATTTGAAATCATGAATCTCTCTGATGTTACGGATCAACTACTATCTTGCTTTTCCTTGGAGAAAACAACATTGGAAGCGTTTGCAGTGATTCCTGGGACGTTAGATTTTGCACAAAGATATCATCTTACATCCCATTATCCCGGGCAAAATATTGTACAGCGAATTAATGCTAAATCGTACTCACTTAAAATGCGTGATAGGTTGAGCCTGCCGAATATCGGCAGAGTGGTCGAGGGGAGGGAACAACTGCTTGCGATCGCCAATGAAATGCTCCGTGAAGGTGCCGTGCTTCTAAAGGATGAGTTTGGTGTGTCTGGAAAAGGGAATTTACTCATTCACTCCGAAAAAGCATTGCTTCGTTTGATCAAGCATCTGGATAAACAAGCAGCACAGGGAAAGTTGATTCGTTTTGTCATAGAACCTCTGCTAGATCGTAAATTTGATTTCTCTTGCCAGCTTTATATTCATGAATCGGGCGACGTTCAACTCGTTTCTTTTCAACAACTTGATAATCATGGATACGCATTCGGCGCTTCACATACGATGAGTGAATCGTTTAAAGCGCATCTGTATGCTTCAGGTTATACGAATCAAATGTTAGAAATCGGAAGTTTATTATACCAAGACGGCTACTTTGGCGATGTTTGTATCGACTCTATGATATTACAAGATGGTTCAATAGAGCCACTGGTTGAAATAAATGCCCGAAAATCCATGAGTTTAATTAAGCACGGTGTAGATAGCTTAATTTCCAATCCACAGCTGCATAGCAGCTTGGTACAGTTCAATCTCGCAGTTCCTGCCCGTTCCCAATATGAGCACTTGCTTCAAAATTTAAGTCAACAGCAGATCTTGTACACCAAAGAGAGGGGAATGGGCATCTTGCCACTCTCTTCGGGAACTCTTATTTCTCCTTTAACAAATCTTGATCTGAACGAACGTACTATGGGACGATTCTATTTTGCAGTCATTTACGAGAGCCAGCAGCATATGCAAAATCTAGTTGCCGGAGTTAACCAGTCATTGCTGGATTCCGGGCTAAACTTGATTACGTAACCCGAGTTTGTCGGGATTCCAAGCTTATTTTGCCAGGGGAGACGGTGCGAATGGGTCAAAAGATTACTATATTGTGTTCCGGTTTTGGATTGGGTTTCTATATCCCGGGCTTAATCATTGCTAGAAGGTTACAACAACTCGGTCTGGAAACCTGCGTTGAAGTATTTGAAAACGTGATGGAGGAAGATAAGCAATTCAAAACAGACCAAAACAGACAGGCTTATCGTGAAAATTTCGCTGTCGCTCTTGCATCACAACGAATACCTGGAGACATTCGCCAAAGTCTGAACTTGGCTGCAGTAGAGTCTCTACTTGACCAGTGGATGATGGAAAGACGTACTCGATTTATCGTGTTGTCTGGGCATTGGGTCCATTTGCTGAATATTATGCGTGAACGAACAAAGGATGAAATTGACGTGGATCTGTTATATGTGGACTCCGGTCTTTCTCCCTCATGGAAACAATTACTGAAGCTTAAACCGGATTATGCCTCATGTTATCGGGAAGTTCCGATGTATCATCCGAACAGGCTTGAGATGATGTATCGACTTGATGTAGATGACAAGCCGTCGGTTCCATATGAAGAACGGCCGAGTCGACTCGTTATTCATGGAGGAGGATGGGGCATTGGAACCTTCAAGGAAAAGCTTCGTCAGCTCTTGGACACTGAACACGGGTATGACTTGGATATTGTAGCATACACGGAAGATGAGGTGGTTCCTTCAAATACGCCAGGTTTACGCTATATAATGAATGATCCTCATTGGCGGACATGGTTCAGAGACGAGTCTGGTGTGCACACATTTCCTCCCTACGTTGTTACGGATTCTGGTAAACCTTTTGTTTACAAAACACCAATTGAACATCATGGACTCTATGGATTGGTTCGCCAAGCTATGGCAGTTGTATCCAAGCCTGGTGCGGGGGCTTTGATGGATTCTTTAGCATCAGGCACACCACTCATTATGCTTGAACCATTTGGTGAGCATGAGAAGCGCAATGCATCCATCTGGGAGGAAAACGGGTTTGGCATACCGTACAACGTATGGGCTGAGCAGGGCTACTCCAAAGATATACTAGCACAACTTGCTCATAATCTGATCTCTAGACGAGAACAGATTCAAGATTATTCCACAGAATATATGAGCCGCTTCATTCATTCCGAGAAGGAGGCACTACATGCAGATTGAATCCACAATAACCATGCCAAATCTTGATGTCTCATTACCCAAGTGGGTTTTTTTACAACTGCTTGAGAGCTGTAATCTTCGATGCAGAATGTGTTACGAATGGGGAGAGAACGGTCCTTATCGTGAGTATAAGGTTTTAAACCAGTTAAGCATCGATGTGATTCGCGATATTATCGCTACCTGTAAACCCGCCCAACCTTACTACGAGCTCTACGGAGGGGAACCTCTGTTGCATCCCCAAATTGGTGAAATCCTTCAGGCCATTCATGAAGCAGGTAGCAAAGTTCATTTTCCGACGAATGGAACGCTTTTGGAGAAACATGCGGAGATGTTAATTCAATATCCGCCTGAACGGATATGGATTTCACTTGATGGTCCGGAAGAAATTAATAATGCTCAGCGTGGTAAGGGTGTGTTTAAAAAAGCGATTCGCGGAATCAACAAACTGCTTTCCTTAAGAGAACAAGCAGGAAGTGCATATCCGCAGATTGGGATTAGTACAGTTGTTACACCTGCAAATCACCGGCACCTGGAACAATTTTTCTTTGAATCCATTGATATTTCCAACCTGGATTGCATCAGTATTGAGCTGCAGGCTTATATAACGGAGGAAAACCATCAACAGTATAGCGGGATTCTCAGAAAAGAATTTGGAGTACAAGAGGCGCCTCTATCCAAAGGATTTATCTGTGATCCAGCAATTTTTTCTGACATGGATGCGGGTCTTATTGAGAAGCAAGTTCAACGTCTAGCTGAATTTTGCGAAAAAAATAACAAATATATGAATACGTATCCTCAACAGATGTCAGAAGATAACATCAGGAAATACTTCACCGCTAACTGGCATTCGATGACGCATATTAAAAAACGCTGTCCTTTTCCGTGGATCAGTACAGAAATTAACGCCAGAGGTGATGTTACGTCCTGTCATGCTTATTATGATCTTACGCTGGGCAACGTTAATGAGGAGAGCATTGCTGCGATCTGGAGAGGGGAAAAGTACAAGCAATATCGGCGTTATCTTCGTAAGCATCTTTTGCCTATATGCCAAGGATGCTGCCTGTTTTATAACGAAAAACCGTAATAGGCAAAAACGCGGCCAAGTTTTTAACAAAATCTCAGTCTGAAAGGAAGAGATATGATGCAGCCTAACAGTCGGGTAGAAATGGATGATAAATCATTTGAGATTTTGAAACGGACGATGAGAAATGTGGTTATTCCGCATAGAGAACGAAAGCTAAACCCTTCGTTTAAGATGGACATGCCCGAAGTGGTTGCATTAAAACTGACCAATCGATGCAATCTGCGATGCAAGCACTGTTACCAGTGGAATGAGTCGGGCTACCATCACGATATGGACAAAACGGAACAAAATATGGACATGGACCTTGCTGTTTTTCAGCGCGTATTGGAAGAAACTCATAATACGAAGTCCAGACTATATTTATGGGGTGGAGAGCCGCTTTTCCACCGGGATATTCGTGGTATTCTCGACTTGCTTGAAAAAGACCCCCGTGAAACAACGATTTGTACTAACGCATACCTGATCGAGAAGTTTGAAGATGAGTTGTGTCGTATCTCACCTCACCTTGAGTTACTTATTGCCATTGAAGGGTTCGAGAAAGAACATGATCTGATACGTGGAAAAGGATCCTTTGACAAAGTGATGAAACAGATCGACCGGCTGATGGAACTACGTAAAGAAGGAAAGTTTCAGGGGAAAATATCGATACACACGGTCATTAACGACAGTATGATTGGTCAACTACATCCATTAATGAAATTCTTTGAAGAAAAAGGGATTGATCTGGTTTTATTATGCTTCCCCTGGTATATCTCGCATGAAACATCGGCAGAAATGGATACCTTTTTTCAGGAAAAATTCAATTGGCTTCATCCCATGGATCAACAGCACCGCAGCAGCTGGCATGCTTTTAAATATCGCATCAAACCCGAACATATTCCAGCACTAATGATGGATCTCAGGGTAATTAATGAACATACATGGAAAACACGAATTCGATATCAGCCTGGACTGGACTTTGATGAAATCGAAGATTTCGTGAGTGGTCGTTCAATGACTTCACGCTGTGCTTCGAATTGTTTGGCATTGAGCACAAGAGCAGATATTACACCAACGGGTAATGTAAGTGCCTGTAAATTTTTCTCTGAATTTTCTGTAGGCAACTTGCATGATCAATCATTATCGGATATTTGGCATTCCAAAGCTTATGATCAAATACGAACGACATTAGGAAAACAGTTGTCCCCCGCCTGTTCCAAATGCAATGTATTATACCTGCATGGCTCATCGTCGCTGACTCATATATGAACGAGCTCAACAAAAAAACTTGCAGGCTTGGCATACTTGGCAGTGCAGCTATCGTGAGCCGTGCTGTTTTGGATGTCATTTCGCATATACCACAGGTGGAAGTAGTAGCCATAGCTAATCGTACCCGCTCGAAAGCACTTCACCTGGGCCAACGGTACTCCATCCCTCATGTCCTGCACTCTCTTGAGGAGGTACTGGAGCATCCGCATGTTGATGCCGTTTATATTGCACTTAGCAATGACCTCCATATGGAATGGGTTTTACGTGCACTTGAGGCTGGCAAACATGTGCTCGTAGAAAAACCTGCGGGATTAGGGAAGGAGGATGCCCAGCAACTTGCGAGTGCTCTGAAGCAATCTCCTTCACTCGTCTTCATGGAAGGGATAATAACTGCACATCATCCCTGGCAAGCTGCTCTCAAAGCCATTGTAAGCTCTGGTCAATACGGCTTGTTACATCGGACAGAAACCCGTATTAGCATCCCAGCACCGAATGGTCATCGTGATAATTATCGTAGTGTGAAACTCAAGGGCGGAGGCAGCTTTAATGACCTTGGTTGTTACTGGCTTCAATGGATACAGCAACTAGTAGGTCTGAAAGGAAGTCAAGCTTCAGCTTTTTCTAATTTTGATGGCCCGGATGGCTGTGACTGGACGTTTAATGCCAAACTTCGATATGGTAATGGGTTTGAAGCGGATGTTTTGACTTCATTCGAACTCCCTTATAAAGCCATGCATACGATTTACTTCGAGCGGGCAACAGTGGTTGTCCCGAACTTTTTCAGACCATTAACAGGCTTCTACAGCTTGAAAATTCGTCTGAACGATTCTAATCCGCACAATTATTTAAAACAATTTGAACCCATGAATTATTATGTAAATCAACTACAGGCATTCGCCAAACGCTGTCTTCACCCTGATGATCAACAAGCAGAAGGATATTTAAGTATTGAACGAATGATATGGCATCAAACGATTATGGATTATGCACAGCAACATGCAGCCATGAGTCACGAAACCGGAAACGAAGGGGGTCACTTCTAATGAAAACAGTGATTCTATGTGGAGGTTTAGGTACAAGACTTGCAGAGGAAACGAGAGTACGCCCTAAACCTATGGTTGAGATCGGTGACATGCCAATTTTGTGCCACATTATGCATATCTATAGTTCGCAGGGGTTTCATGAGTTCGAGCTCGCTCTGGGATATAAATCTAATTATATTAAAAAGTATTTTCTGGATTACCCGTTTTTATATAACGATTTCTCGGTGAATCTGGATCAAAATCAAACCGATTTACTAACAGCAACAAAATTGAACTGGAAAATCAATCTAATCGATACGGGACAAGCCACAATGACCGGGGGAAGAATAGCGCGAATGAAACATCGTCTACACGATGAACCCTTTATGTTAACTTATGGCGACGGTATAGGGGATATCGATCTTCATAAGCTGATAAGCTTCCATAAAAGTCACGGCAAGCTTGTAACCGTAACAGCAGTTAGACCCAAATCCCGCTTTGGCATAATGAAATGTCAGGATCGCACAGTAACCTCCTTTCAAGAGAAGGGACAGTTATCTGATGAATGGATAAACGCAGGTTTTTTTGTTATGGAACCAGAGGTATTGGATTATATCCATGGAGATCAGACAGAGTTAGAGCGCCATGTATTACCAGAGCTTGCTCATCAGGGGCAATTAATGGCCTATTATCATGAAGGTTATTGGGCGTGTATGGATACGATTCGGGACAAACAGGAATTGGAACAATTATGGGAGGAAGGGAATGCACCATGGAAAATATGGGGTTAGATTCAATAGAACATGACCAATCTCGTACATTCAACCTTCAATGGGAGCCTGGTTTCTTCGGAAATGAAATCATTGAAGAAGACTTGGACTATATAACTCAAAAATTGGAGCAGAGACATTTATTCTCAGGATGTCGGTTTTTAATTACCGGAGGTGGAGGTTTTATTGGTTACTACCTCGTGCTTGCCCTTTTACATACAAACAGGTCAGGCACACCGATTAAACATATTACTGTTTTGGATCGTTTTCCTAAAGGAATCCCTTCATGGCTTGAACGGCTTCAGGCCGAAGGGGAGCCCTTAACTGCAGTTGTCTTTGACGTGACTACGGATTCATTTTCTGATTATATCTCGGGGACTGATTATATCTTTCACATGGCATCAATCGCATCACCATCATTTTACAGGAAGTATCCGCTGCGTACGCTGGAAGCTAATGTATTTGGCCTGCAGCGCCTTTTACATAGTTGTCTGTCTCACCAACCGAAAGGCATATTATATTTTTCAAGCAGCGAGATTTACGGTAATCCCGATCCAGAGTATATACCCACATCAGAACAATACAACGGTAATGTAGCTACTATTGGACCGAGGGCTTGTTATGATGAGTCCAAGCGGATGGGAGAAACGATCTGCTCATTGTATCATCAAGAGCATCAGCTCCCGGTGCGTATTGTTCGCCCCTTCAACAATTATGGTCCCGGGCTTGAGCTGAGTGATCAGAGAGTTGCTGCAGACTTTGCCAAATCGATCAAAGAAAAGCGAGCAATTGATATTCTATCAGACGGTACACCAACCCGAACGTATTGTTATATCGCGGATGCCATCGTGGGGTATTTTAAAGTCATAACTCATTCTGAATTTGATGTATTTAATATTGGAGCCGATTCCCAAGAAATCAGCGTATCCCGTCTTGCACAACTATTTGCTGAATGTTCAAGGGAACTAACAGGGTATTTTCCTGCAGTTACATATCAAGAATCAGCTGATCCCCATTATTTGACTCATAACCCTCAACGAAGATGCCCCAGCATTGAAAAAGCGAGAAAACTCCTTCGTTTCAATCCTGAAATCGGATTAGAAGAAGGAATCCGGCGTTACTTGATCAGCTGCGGGGTGGGGCAATGATTGTGAGAGATTCAATGGGTATTACAGTTGTTGGATTAGGTTTTGTCGGACTAACTGCCGCGCTGGGATTCGCGGAAAAGGGCTATTCGGTAAAGGCATATGACTCGGATATCTATAAAAGAATGGCATTGAGCAAGGGTGAGCTTCCATTTCATGAGCCAGGTTTACCCCCAATGTTGAACGAACATTTGAATGAAAATTTAGTACTGTGTGACAGTCTGGAGGAATCCCTTTCCGATGCTAAACTGATTTTTATATGTGTCGGGACTCCTTACCATGAAAGAGCAGGCCTCGATTTGTCTACTCTACTTGATGTAGTCAAAGACATTTGTCGATTTTCACCCAAAGATGCTTATCCAAGCATCATAATTAAATCAACCATACCTCCAGGCACGATGCGCACCAAGATCAAGCCAGTTATAGAGGATTGCGGACTTCGAGTTGGACAAGACATCGGCTTGGCATACAATCCGGAATTTTTGAGAGAAGGTAACGCTTGGGATGACTTTATGCACCCTGATCGAATCATCATAGGGGAATTAGATCGGGTAACTTCAGATTTACTTGTAAAGCTCTATGAAAGTTTTGCCGTGCCATGTGCCCAAGTGGGCGCAGAAACAGCAGAAATGCTTAAATTTTCTTCCAATGCGTTGCTCGCAGCGATGATCAGCTTCGCAAATGAACAGGCACTCATTGCAGAACATATAGGACAGGTGAATATACCTGAGTTATTCCATCTCTTACACATGGATAAACGGTGGTCAGGTTCTCCGGCTGGAATGGTTAATTATGTTTATCCCGGCTGCGGATTTGGAGGATACTGTCTTCCTAAGGACACTCTTGCTCTGAAAAATACGGCAAGTCAATATGGTGTCGATGCAAAGATATTGAACGCTGTTATGGAAGTAAATCTTGATATATCTGAACATACGGTCAGAAAAGTAATCGGACGACTCAAACATCGGGATGAACAAATCGGCATACTCGGTTTAGCTTTTAAACCTGGCAGCGATGATGTTAGGTACTCCCCCGCAGTAGGGATTATCGAAGCACTTCTGGATGAGGGATGCACCAATCTCTCTGCTTATGATCCGATGGCTATGAGGAATTTTGAAGAGCACTACAGTCTTCCATTAAAGATGGCAAACTCCCTGGATGAAATCGTAGCAGGTAGTGATATTTGTGTCATTGTTACTGCCTGGCCAGAGTTTCAGACTCTAACCGATTATGCAAACGACATTAGGATAATAGATGCAAGGTACATGCTAACAAACAAAGAACCTAGCTTTATATAGTGTTTAATAACGGAGCATTATAACATCTTTATCCGTTGCTCAGCCAATGATATGTCTCACGGATAATATAGATTAAAGGTACTTCTCCAGAGAGGTGCCTTTTTTGTTTATGATAACGTTCAGTCACTAAATCATGATTGTGAAATATAACAACTAGTTCAGATTGAATTATTCGACCTTAAGATATAGTTATTTTCCGAACTAAATCTGTCCGCTACAATTTATATTATAGATCCATCACATGCTAGGAGCGGATTACTATGGATTTGCTGACACCATATATCCTAGAAGGAAAAAACTCTTTCCCTGCCATGATTATCTGTCCAGGCGGTGCTTATTCCACAAGAGCTTATCATGAGGGGGAGCCAGTCGCATTGTGGCTCAACCGTATTGGTATCTCGGCTTTTGTATTGAATTACAGAGTATCTCCACACCAACATCCTGCTCCGTTAGAGGATGCTCAGACAGCCATCCGTCTTGTTAGAGCAAACGCATCTGAATGGAATGTGGATCCAAAAAGGGTTGGCATCATGGGATTCTCCGCAGGAGGTCACCTTGCGTCAACAGTAGGGACCCATTCTGATCTCGGAAATCCTCATTCTAATGATTCAATCCTTCAGCAAAGCAGTCGTCCTGACCTCATGGTTCTTGGCTATCCAGTCATCACAATGAACGATGAATTTACCAGTACAGGCAGCCGAGAAGCACTTTTGGGAGAACGGCAAACAGATCCCGATCTACTGAATCTATTATCCAATGAAAAGCAGATTACTGCAGATACGCCACCGGCGTTTTTATGGCATACGGTTGAAGATAACGGTGTACCTTTGGAAAACAGTCTCCTGTTCGCAAATGGGCTTCGTAAGCACAATATTCCGTTTGCATTGCATCTGTTCGAAAGTGGCATGCATGGAATTGGCTTGGCAGAAGATCATCTTGAGGCGCAGCATTGGCCAGTTTTGTGCGAGGAATGGTTGAAGAAAAGACAATTTATTACAACGAATCCCCAATGGGAAGCATTTTCGACTTTAGGCGATATGTTGAGTGATGAGAAGGCAAGAGCAATGCTGGATAGCTATCTTCCAGAACTGGTACAGTCTCCGTACCTTGATTATACCAAAGGCTTTACTCTTAAAATGCTTTCTTCATTTCCTCATTCTCCTGTATCCAAAGAAATATTACAGTCAATTCATGCTGATTTGAGGCTTCTAGCTGAAAAATTTAAAAAAGGAGTTAATTGAATGCATGAATTATGGAATGGTACCATTAAGACGCCCTACCTTCAGTTTTATGCCGTGTTTACGATCATTAAAGACAGCAGCGGGGCTGTTCAGCTTATAGTAGAAACGGAACCAATGAATCTAAACCTTTCTTGTGAACAGGTTCGTTTGAACGAAAACGTACTTTCGGCAAAAGGAATAGATCCATCAGGTCAGTCTTATGACATCGAACTTACTTTTCAACATCAAACTTGTACTGGATCAATCTCTTTACCATACATGGGTACTGTTCAGTTCTCGGGTGAAAAAGGGAGAGGGGCTTCCTTAAACGAGAAGCTTCAGCAATATGGTGAAGCTTCTGTTCAGGAGAACCGCTACTGGAAAGGGAAATGGATATGGGATGTCAGGCAGCCCGAGGAGCAGAAAAATACCGAGCATCACCTTGTATATTTCCGAAGAAGTTTCCACATCGATGAATGGATAGCACCCAAATTGGTGATTGATATTTCTGCAGACAGCAGATACAGACTTTATGTTAATGGTAAATCCGTTTCGATCGGTCCTTGTAAAGGGGATATGCACACTACATATTACGAAACTGTAGATGTAGGTGAACACCTTATTACAGGTAACAACGTTCTTGCAGTAAAGGTTCTCCGTTATCCTGTAATGGAACCATTCAAAATTGGAGAGGGAGGACCTATTTCCATTTGGCGCTCACAGTCTGCTGGCCTGCTAGTAGAGGCCTCTTTACGAGACGAAACCGGCACTGAGATAATTCCACTCCACTCTGATGCAAACTGGCGTACCTATCGTCATCAAGGATACCGACATGTGTCCAAACAACTTATCCGATGGATGGGAGGCGTAGAGGAAGTAGAAGGGAATGGCGCACCGAAAGGCTGGGAGTTCTCCGAATATGATGATTTGAGCTGGGAACATGCTATCCCATTCGCCGAAACACGAGGATTTGCCGGGATCCTTAGTCCATGGAACTTGTTACCTCGACCCGTACCATTCATGTACGAAGAAGAAAAACAATTTGTTAAAGTAACAAAAACAACGGGAGTTGGAGTCGAAGAGACTGAAAAGTTTCTACAAAATACGCTTGATAACACATCATCGCTGGTAATCCCAAGCAGACATAAAATTCAGGTGGATCTTGATGCTGGGGAATTGACAACCGGTTATATCAACATACGGATGCGTAATGGCCGAGGTGCTAAAGTGAGATTAATGGGTGCGGAGTGTTATGAATTTCACGAGAGCACTGAAATGCAACGAAAAAAAGGAGATCGAGAAGACAGCACCGGACAGTTAATGGGCGAATTTGATACCTATATTGTTTCAGGACAAGTAAATGACACGGTTACGGATGAGGTCTACGAGCCTTTCTGGTTCAGAACGTTCCGTTACGTTCGTTTGGAAATAGAAACAGAAGAAACTCCACTTGAACTGTTGCAGTTGTCATACAGAGAAACCAGATATCCATTAGAAGTCAAAGCACAATTTGAATCTTCAGATCAAGAACTTAACAAAATTTGGGATCTAAGTGTTCGAACTTTACAACTTTGTATGCATGAAACTTATGAAGACTGCCCTTATTACGAACAACTACAGTATGCGATGGATAGTCGACTCATGATGCTGTTTACGTATAATGTTAGCGGCGATGACAGAATGGCAAAGCGAACCATAGAAGATTTTTATCGTTCGAGACAACCTTCCGGATTACTTCAGGCACGTTTCCCATCGGTTGAGCCTCAAGTCATTCCATCTTTTTCACTTTACTGGGTAGATATGATCTCAGAGCATTTTGAGTTTAATGGGGACCTGCAATTAGTGGAGCAATATCGGCCTGCCATCATTGAATTAATGGATTGGTTTCATACAAGGTTAACGGATGACGGAATCGTTGGTGTTACTTCAAACCGATACTGGACCTACTTCGATTGGGTTGACGCATGGCCGCTCGGTGCGCCGCCTGAGAGCGTGGATAGTCCCATGTTTTTGCTGAGTTTCATGTATGCAGCAGCGTTAAGGAAATCCGCAACATTATTACATGCTACAGGCTGGAGTCAAGCTGCATCAACAATGGAATCGAGAGCAGAACAAGTGTGTAATGCCTTGAGAAAGCTTGCCTGGTCAGAAGAACGTCAGTTATTTCGCGATATGCCTGGACTGGAGATATATAGTCAGCACACTCAGATTATATCGATCCTTGCAGGAGCAATCGAAGGAGAAGAAGCCCGACGACTGATGGAACGCACACTGGATGAGCCAATTCACCGGGTAACGTTGCCGTTCACGTATTTAATGATTCAAGCTTTAAAGAAAGTGGGGCTACAGCATAAAATATTTGGATTGTGGGATCGCTGGCGTGTATTCGCTTCACAAGGTTTGACGACGCTCCCAGAGATGGAAGTGAATCCAAGAAGTGATTGTCATGCTTGGAGTGCTGTTCCACTGGCTGAATTCCCAGCTACTATTCTAGGTGTAACACCCGCTGATCCGGGAGCAACTACCATTAGAATTGAACCACACATTGGAAAACTAGACTGGGCGAAGGGTAGCGTGGCAACCAAGCAAGGATTGATTGAGATCGAATGGCGTATTGAGGAGTATCAATTTTTGTTAAAAGCTAAATTGCCTGTAGAGACATCAGCAATAGTTAAGCTTCCAGATGGTGAAGAGCAATCATTCCGTGGATCAAAAACCTTTAGTTGCACCATCTTACAAAACTAAATCTAAGCAAGGCAGCGTTATTCAAATATTCAATCCGATTACTTTTAGGATGACCAAAACCATTCCTGAAAGCGGTGACATCTATGAGAGAAAGAAGGGAAAACTACAATGAGAGCTGAGCAGAATATCTCTAATCCACCAATTGTAGAAACAAACAAAAAGTCTAAGGCTTTAGGTCTTGATGCCCAAGGTATTCAGAAAACAATGAAACCTCGTCATTACTTGGGAGACGGGGCGGGGCAAATTGCCTTAAACTCCATCAACGGTCTAATCGGAATGTTAACTTATTTTTATACAGATAAAGTAGGCATTGCAGCCGCAACAGTGGGAACAATTATGCTCATCACCAAATTTATTAATGCCATAGCTGACTTGGTGATGGGTAGAGTTGTCGATGCAACAAGGTCCAAATACGGAAAGGCTAGACCGTGGATTCTATGGATGGCTCTTCCAGCAATGGCCTCCATCATATTACTGTTCACCGTACCAGCTGAAGCATCAGCAACTGTAAAGAGCATCTATGCTCTAGTTACGGTAGCCTTTGCCTCAGCCGTTGTTTATACGGGAATTGCAATACCTTATGGAAGCTTAATGGCAATACGCACGAGAAGTGTAGAAGAACGCGGGAAAATGGGCATTACTCGAACTGTGTTTGGTTATCTTATCGGTATGATTATTTCAATTGCACTAATTCCAGTGACCAATATGTTTGGCGGAGATCAATCCGCATGGATTATGGTTGCCGTTGTGCTAGGAGGCGTGTCCTTTATCGCGTTGGTGCTGACATTCCTAGCTTCCAAAGAAAACAATGGCAATGTAAAAGTAGTTGAGACGGATAACGTCCCTTTCTGGGAAAGCATCAAGCTTCTGTTCAAAAATAAATATTGGGTCATTATGCTGTTTGCACAATTACTGATCAACATGATGTATACGCTTAACGGTTCAACTGGAATCTATTACACAAAGTATATTCTCGGAAATGAAGATTTGATAGGAATCATGGGAGCCATTGGATTGATTCCGGTATTTTTAGGTTTCGCTATAGTAGGACCGATGATTAAAAAATTCGGACTTGCAAGAACAGCGCGAATTGGTATGATTGTCGGCATCGTTGCATCCCTTATTCGCTGCTTTATGCCATATAACTTTATTGCGGCTCTAGTCTTTGGAGGTATTGCCACGCTAGCAACAATTCCAATGATGGCTGTAGGCGGGGTGCTGGTGAACAACACGGTAGAATATGGTGAATGGAAGACAGGCAAACGGTTAGTTGGGATGGTCAACAGCGCTAATAGTTTTGGCGTTAAAATTGGTATGGGTCTGGCAGCTGCAATGATCGGCTGGATATTGGCATTGGGTAACTATGACGGGGCATTAGCAACACAAACCGATTCAGCGATTACCAGTATCCTTGTTCTGACGGTATATCTTCCTTTAGTGATCTTTGTTCTTACTTATCTTTGCTTGCGTAAGTACGATTTGGATGAGAAGTATCCTCAAATTGTTAAAGAATTGGAAGAACGTAAAAATGGTTAGGGAGGAACGGTAGCATCGCTTATTTGAAGCATTAATTATTGAAAAATAAAATTAGTAAGCGATATCATAAAATTTTTGAATTATGGAAAGGTGGATCAATATGAAGCTAAAAAATCTTCGCATTGAATACATGGAAAATCCCCTGGGCTTGGATACAACAAACCCGCGGGTATCGTGGCAATTAGTTTCTTCAGCGCAGGGAGTTATGCAGACTGCATATCAGATTGCAGTAACAAAGGATACTCAGAGAATTTGGGATACAGGTAAGGTGGAAGCCGATACTTCAATTCTGGTAGAGTATGCGGGACCTCCGCTTCAGGCCGCCACTCTATACCAGGTTCATGTCACCGTTTGGGATAACCAAGGCAATCAGGCAAGCATTGAAGGACATTTTGAAACAGGTCTTCTGAAGGGAAGTAACTTTACAGCAGATTGGATTACACATACCTTCCCGGATGATGAGACTGCACCTCCCATTTTCCGAAAGATTTTCACTGTAGAAAAGGATATACAGTCAGCCCGTCTCTATGCATCCTCATTAGGAGTCTATGAGATTTCGGTTAACGGGAATAGAGTAGGAGATCACTACTTTGCCCCTGGTTGGACAAATTACAATGAGCGTTTGCAATACCAGACCTATAGTTTAGACGGTATGCTTGAAAAAAGTAATAAAATCGAGATTACCGTTGGAAATGGCTGGTATAAAGGGATATTCGGCTTTACCTGTACTCCGAATCATTACGGTGACAGAGTGGCAGCTATCGCAGAACTTCACATCGTCTATACAGACGGATCTAAAGAAATGATTGTAACGGATGAAAGCTGGAAGGTAACCAAGGGAATGATTCGTTCCAGCGAAATCTACATGGGGGAGACCTACGATTCTTGTTTTATAGACGATACGCTATATGATGTGCTGCCTTTCTCCTATAACAAAGAGCGTCTTGTCGCCCAGGAAAGTGAACCGGTCAGAATTACCAGGAGGCTTCCCGCGGTGGAGTTCATTACGACACCAAAAGGAGAGAAGGTTATAGATTTCGGACAAATTGTCACCGGATTCGTAGAACTTCAGATTACCGGGCGTGAGGGCCAGGTCATTACCATCCGACATGCCGAGGTGCTTGATAAAGAAGGTAACTTTTATCCTGAAACTTTGCGGCAGGCTGAATCTATTGATCGATTTGTTTGTAACGGTAAAGAACAAATTTTCCGGCCGCACTTCACGTTCCATGGATTTCGTTACATCGCGGTAGAAGGGTTAGAGGTAGTACAACCGGAGTTTTTTACAGCCTGCGTACTGCATTCACATCTGGAGGAAACAGGTAATCTGGCAACCTCCAATGAAATGGTTAACCAGTTATTCAGTAACATCCAGTGGAGTCAACGCGGTAATTTCCTTGACATTCCCACGGACTGTCCTCAAAGAGATGAACGTCTTGGCTGGACAGGAGATGCTCAAGTGTTTGCCGGAACTTCTGCATTTAATATGAACGTCGCGTCCTTCTTTACAAAATGGCTGCGTGATCTAGCTTCTGAGCAAACTGAAGAATATGGCGTCCCTCATGTAATTCCTAATATCCTTGGGAATCAGGAGGGAGCTGCTGCTTGGAGCGATGCTGCTGTTATTGTTCCCTGGGTCATGTATCAGATGTATGGCGACCTTAGGCTGCTCGAGCAACAGTACGAAAGCATGAAGGGCTGGGTTGATTACATCACGGAACGCTGTGGTGTTAATGGGCTTTGGCAGACAGGGTTTCAATACGGAGACTGGCTCGGACTTGATAAAGAAGAGATTAGTAATGAGCGAACTGGAGCTACGGACGTTTATCTGGTGGCTAACGCTTATTATGCCTATTCCACGGAGTTGCTCGCCAAGACTGCCAAGTTGTTAAATAAATCTGAGGATGCCTCCAAGTACGAAACTCTTCACAGCCAAATCAAATTAGCGTTCAAGGAAGAGTATATTTCAGCAACCGGCAGATTAGTCAGTGAAACTCAAACAGCTTGCGTATTAGCTCTTCATTTTAATCTGGTTGATGACAAGCACCGGGAGAGAGTCCGCAAGACACTGGAGACAAATATTGCCCAACATAAGAATCACCTTACAACTGGTTTTGTGGGCACTCCATATCTGTGTCATGTATTATCTGAGAATGAATTGCACGAGCTTGCCGGTACCTTGTTCCTAAAAGAGGATTTTCCGTCATGGTTGTATGCCGTTAAGAAGGGAGCTACAACCATCTGGGAACGGTGGAACTCCATTCTCCCGAGTGGAGATTTTGATACATCCGGCATGAACTCCTTAAATCATTATGCATATGGATCTATTGGGGAATGGATGTACAGGAAGCTGGCTGGTATTAATCAAATTGAACCCGGCTTTAAAAAAATCTTGATCCAGCCTCAGTTCATTAAGGGGATAAGTGCAGTTGAAGGCATTTATAACTCAGTATATGGCGAAATCAAGAGCTCATGGTCTTGCGAGAACGGAGAAATTATCGTCAATGTAACAATCCCGGCCAATACTACTGCCATCATCAAACTGCCTGAGCAAAAAGATTCCATTGAAGTCGGTTCTGGAGATTACTCCTTTAGATATCCTACACAAACCAATCTTAGAATAGACAGGTTTACACTGGACTCCACTCTTAAGGAAATAATAGAAGAGCCGATAGCTGTTCAGTTGATTGAAGAGCATGCCCCCGGTATGCTGGACCATCCAATGATAAAATATGCATATGACTTCTCCATAAGCGAATTGTTGGCAAATACCCCTAAGGAAACAGAAATGTTGTTTAAACTGCTTTTGAAAACATTAAATGAACCGAAAAAACAAGGTGCTTTTCATTAAAACAAAAGGGTGTTGTAGGATAACTACAATGCCCTTTGTCTTAATATGAATTAGAAATTCCAGTAAAATTTGCCGAAAACACATTGATCAATGAACATGATATGTACAGAAATGTCAATGATTCAGTTTTTAGAAAAGGAGTGTTACGCGAGGATGATAACCAATCCTATTCTAAGTGGGTTTCACCCTGATCCATCTGTTGTTCGTGTGGGTGAAGATTATTACATCGCAACTTCAACATTTGAATGGTATCCAGGTGTACGAATACACCACTCTCGTGATCTTAAACATTGGAGAATCGTGTCTCATGCCCTAACCAGACCGTCTCAGCTTAATATGGCTGGGAATCCTGACTCATGTGGCGTTTGGGCTCCTTGTTTGTCCTATGATAAAGGGATATTTTATCTGTTATTTACTGATGTAAAAATCAGATTAGGCCCATTCAAGGATACACATAACTACATGGTTACAGCTACAAACATTGAAGGGCCCTGGTCAGACCCTATCTACTTAAACAGTAGCGGATTCGACCCCTCTTTTTTTCACGATGATGACGGACGTAAATGGATGCTTAATATGTTGTGCGATCACCGGTCTGGGCGTAATCCTTTTGCAGGAATATTGCTTCAGGAGTTTTGTACAGAGAGAAACATGTTAATTGGAAAAGCCAAAAATATTTTTCATGGAACTGAATTGAACTGCACAGAGGGGCCTCATTTATATAAACACCATGGTTATTATTATTTGTTGACCGCAGAAGGAGGAACCTCGTATTCTCATGCTGCAACAATGGCACGCTCTAGGTCAATTGAAGGACCATACGAGGTTGACCCTTTGAATCCTATTCTGACATCGTTGGATGATGATAGCCTAAAGTTAAAGAAAGCGGGACATGGTAGTTTGGTAGAAACACAGAATGGTGAGTGGGCTATGGTACATCTCATCGGCAGGCCAGTTAATAACATCAGCTGTATTCTTGGAAGAGAGACTGCCATTCAACGCATGGAGTGGACCGACGATCACTGGCTTAGAATCGCTGGTGGAGGACAAGCTCCTAAATTATCGATTAATGATTTTGAATTACCTCATTATCCATTCCCGCCTGTTGCTGCAATTGATCACTTTGATCAAAAAGAACTTGATCAGCGTTGGAACACTTTAAGGGTTCCAACAGATTCCACTTGGCTTTCTTTAACAGAAAAAGCAGGCAGTTTACGGATTTATGGTCGGGAATCATTAAGCTCAACATTCAGACAGAGTATGGTGGCTCAGCGACAACAAACAATGAATGTTGAAGTAGAAACCTTGCTTGAATTCGATCCGGATCATTTTCAACAGATGGCTGGTTTAATTTTATACTATGATACGAGTGACTATGTGTACTTAAGAATTACGAGGGATGAACATCTCGGGAAGTGCTTGGGGATTGTAAGATCATTTCAAGGAAATTGGGAAGAGTTTCCTGAATCAGAGATTTCAATCGACGGCACTCAACGTTGTAAACTGAAAGCGACTGTAAACCATAACCTCTTGCTTTTTTCTTATTCTCTTGATGAAGGGGCATGGAATACGATTGGAAAGGTCATGGATATTTCACATTTAAGTGATGAAACGAATGAAAGAAATGGATTCATCCGATTTACCGGAAACTTTTTGGGTATATGTGTTCAAGATTTAAGTGGTATGAGAAAACATGCGGACTTTGATTACTTTAGATGTGAGGAAATTGAAGTTCAGCTTCATATGGATACAACACCATTGAACCCAGAAGACATAACAGAACACACCAAAATCGGAACTTTATTGGATGACGACCGCTATCAAGCGATTATAGAGAATCATATGCCAGGAATCGCACATAGCCCGCAAATTAGTATGGTTAAAGGATTCAGCCTCAAACAATTGACTCAGATTCCACAAGCTAATTTTTCCATTGAGAATTTACAAAAGTTATTACAAGACTTAATATCTTGACGTTCCTAATTACAGAACTATAATGACCGCATACTAGAAAAGCGTTAAAGAGTGACACAGCAAAGACCGATTCTGCATCGTCACAGTCTGCTGTAGATCATTTTGAACTTACTGCGACGGCATGGACGATAATAGGTTTTCTTTCGTTGCAGCCACGAAGCGGTTACGAAATTCGAGAAGCTGCGAAACGGTCGGTTCGCTTTTTTGGGGGCATCAGTGACGGACAAATGTATCCCCAATTGAAAATACTTGAAGATCTGGCGCTTATCGAAGCGCCAAAAGGTGTTGAAGGGCCTAGGTCGCGCCAGCGCTGGCAGCTGACCGACACAGGCCGAGAAGCTCTACGCAAATGGCTTGTCAGCCCATCAGCCCATTTACAGATGCGCGATGAGAATCTTGTCAAATTTTTATTTGCTGCCCAAGAGGGACCAGAGCTACTGCTTCATTTGATTCGTGAACGACGGGAAAGTTTTACTTGGTTTCTAAATTTAATTAAAGAAATACAGACCGGTAGTTCTTGGGAAGATTCGAAGGAAGACTCTTCCTTCGCGGGACCACTACTTCTTCAGCGCTACGGAATCGGGTTTGCAGAAACGGTTCTGGATTGGTGCGACCAAGCTGAGGTATCCTTGCTTTCTCCAAAAAATAAGAAAGCTTTTAATGACAAGGAGAAACCTCTATGAAAAATGGACTTCAGGCAAGTGGCAAAAAACCATCCACAGTTACATTTGCTCAGATATTGTTGTACTTAGCGGCAGCAGTAAACATTGTGAATGGCATTTACTCGCTTGGTGGTGAAGGGACACTTAACAAATGGATATGTCTAGCCATGATCGTTGTCGGTGTCGCTTCCATATGGGCCGGAGCACGTCTTAGCTACCCACATACATCCCGGCGCAGTTTTGCTTTCTCGCTGTCCATCGTAATGATTGTGATGAGACTTATTGAATTTGCCGTCTGGCAAAGTATCGGTTTATTGCTGGGTGTTATTTTGCCGGTGATCATTATTTGGAGACTAAGTAGCACTGAAGCAAAGGAATGGTTTGGCTTGAATTAATATTTATGACAAGGTTGGTTCTCAAAGTCCTTTACTCACGAATAAATAAATAAATAAATAAATAATAGAACGATGTCTTCCATAGGGAGACATCGTTCTATTATTTATTATATCTTTTTTAGATATGAACATTAGAGTTCATCGAGCATTTCGTTCAATAGTTCCAGTCGCATTCAATCTGTCTGATTGTATAACAGGAGAGCATCAGTCCAATCCAGAGTCACTGGATCATATGTATAAAATGTCTTCGGGAGATTGTAGTACATGTTACCTTCACTCACATAACGTTTCCCGTGTTTTTGACAATTATGCTGTAGGTTCCCGTCCGTCCACCACCGCCGAGCTGGTTCAACATATGTTCATCATATTCAAAGGTAGGATCTTGCATAGCGGATTCCACCATGCTTCACTCATATTTCCAAGGGCTGCTCCAGCATTCATAGCCATGATCAGTGCGTCTCCCTCATTGCCTGATGGCGATAGGGGATGAGTAACTTGTCCCTTAAGAAATGTTTCGATCAATTGTTTATTCCATTCAAAGTCGCCAGAGGCCATTATAACGCCTTTATGCGCTCAAATATAACAGGGCTTATCTTAACGAATCCGAATATAGCTCCATCATCATCTGCAATTAATTCTTTACCAGCTGATTCGGTCCAGATCTCGACTTCTCCATCCACGAGTGCCTGAAGTAGGGAAGCGAGGAAGGAACATCCCATCGTAACGGTATTATTCTCGAAACGCTCTACAATTTTCTCAAAATCAATTCCGTTAATTGCGCCGTCTTCTTCCAGTCTAAGGGGAGGGATTAATCAATTCAGGATCAGGTTCTTTCCCACCTGTTAAACAGATGATGCTACATTACATCAAGCCCCCAGTTATGAAAATGATAAGACGAGAAGTACTTCTACATGGATTCTTAAAAAATAGTCATGCAGTTTAGTGAACATTTTTAGTTCATTACATGTATTTCCATGAACATTGGGTATGAGGTATTCCCTGTTATGACCTCTCGCTCATTGCCCCATCGTACATAAAGGGCTTGCCCTTTCGTACGATTTTTTTTTCTTTCTTTTTCGTTATCATGAAGTAAAGAGTTGCTTAAGGATATCAGAAAAGTGAAAGGGGAAGGATTAGAATATGGCGAATATGGATGACCTCTCGTTTCTTTAACTCCGGTTAAACTGACAATTACCATTCTTTTTGTTAACGAAGCACATATTAAACGGTTTATTTCAGATCATACTTAATTAAAATACTACCTAGCTTAGCTATAAAGGAGACTTCTTTCATCATGGAGAAAATAAAGTATGTATTACATCACATGAAAACAAGAACAAAGATTATGATTTCTTTACTTATCATTATTTTAATCATAGCAGGGATTATCGTAAGAAATTTATCAGTATATGTGGAAGATAAAGATTATGTACCTGCTGCCACTACAGAGAAATTCCGTGTAGCGCTTTCGGTAAGCCCTTTTTCGGGAAGTGAATTTAAGACGGGGAATACCTATACAGCAGGAGACGTTACTGCGAAAAACCGTGAGGAATTAGAGAAGATGTATATTTCATCAGGCGCTACGGAAATGTACGCAAGAATTGCGACTAAACGTTATCCTACTGCCGATAATATCGTGAATGGTGAGGAAGATCCAAATGCAAATTACCACACCTTGGAGCAGGGATTAGAGCTAGCTCGAATGGCAGCCAAATTAAATATACCGTTGAACCCTGAAATTATGCTGGCTTATACATACATGGATATGGATCGGCAACAAGCACCTAATTTCGAAGAATATCCCGAAATATATGCACTGCAAAACGGAAAACCTTGGGAAGAATTAACTTTAGATGAGATGAACATTGTCTTGGAAGCATACGGAAAATTTGTGGCAACCGAAATTTTGAAAACAGGTGTCAAAGTAGAGAACTGGAACATTGGTAACGAAGCAAACTATGGTTTTGCAGGGGTAAGCATTGGGTTGAAAACCGCAGTAAACGAAAAGTTGGAAAAAGTTCCGGGCTTCATGAGACATGTCTATTCTGTGATGGGAACCAATTGGTTGAAAAATAATATATGGAAATACAATGCAGTGCAGATGACAGCGGTAGCCAAAGGGATTAAAGAGGCCTACACGAGTTTAGGACTTGATTCAAGCAATGTTAAGTTTTCTACTCACATCGCCACTGTAGTAACAACAGTGAAAACAGCAGTCACCTATTTCAAGACGTTAAAGGAAAATGGATTCCCTATCGATACTGCTGGAATTAGTTTTTATCCCAGCGCGCCAGGGGTATACATCGATAAAATGGTTATGTATAAGAAAATAGTTACTGCGATTAACAAAGAGGTCGGTATACCTGTATTTATCGCAGAGTTTTCTTATCCTTCAGGTGAAGTGCAGGGCGCATATGCGGGATGGTCAAAAACGGTCAAGGGATATCCGCATAATGAAGAAGGACAAGCTGCAATCTATCATGATGTGGTTCAGTGGGGTAAAACACATGGACTTATAGGTATCCGTTATTGGGCTCCAGATTACAGTGGGTGGGGAAGCATGTCAATGTTTGATTACTCGGATCATGGCGCTAAAGCTAAGAAAATATTAATGAATGCTATTTCCGAAGAAAACAAATTAAAATAACTGTATAATTTAATCAGGTCAATATAGAAAAGTCGCTTATAGCGGCTTTTTTTATTTATCGGATTACTTGAAGATTGCCTCAAGGATATCGCATAAAAAGTGACCCTGTATTAAATTGAATTAGAGGATCGGTAGAATTGATATCTACACTTGTATGACTGTTTTTGCAATAGGTGACACACTTCTTTTCCGTATACTTGAGAACAGCTTGAATTCATTAAGCAACATGTTCACGTCGTCATAGCGAAATACGTCCCAGACGTTTTGCTTCTCATCACAATATATCGGATTATTAACAAGCATATCCTGGCACCACTCATCGGGATTCCATATGTTCGGAGTCCATCTTTCCAACACCACCTCTGAATTTAATATGATATGCCTGACTATCACAATCTTTCAAATTGCGTTATCTATCCTTAAGAAAGAGTTATTTCAATCATTTTGTCTCTAACATAGTATAAATATGAAAACCTTCAATTATGAGGAGAAACACTCAGATATGCATATTACAGTTCATCAAGTATTCCATCCAATAGTTCCAGTTCGCATTCCGTCTGTCAGATTTTATAACGGACGAACAAAGGGGCTTCAAAGGTGGAACCATTCGCTTTAAAAAAGTCAATGATGTCGAAAAAATTAACGCTAAGTTAGTCAGTCAAACAGCATAGGAGGTATAGAAGAATCTGACATGAGAAGATCCCGTTCCTATCTACCTGGATACAAATGGTTAAATCGTCGATGGAATAGATGGAGTTTGACCAAGAAGCTGGTCCTGTTTTACTTGCCCTTATTTGTTCTCCCCTCTATCGTTGGACTAAGCCTCTTGGCCCAGAACTATAATGCTGCGATCCGTACCAATGCCGAGTCATATTCCGATTCGATTACGAGCCTGACTTTAGACAAACTGGAAGCAACCATTCAGACCTATAATAATGTGAGTTTGCAGATTTTAACCTCAGATGAAATAGGAGCAATACTGTCTGAACCGGTCCATAACGAATTTGAAAAAATTGAAATTCAGCAGCAACTGGAGCGAAGCGTGCTGCCTATCATTGGCGGACTAGACAGCAACCGTATTAAAGGATGTGTATTTGTTACTGACAACAGTACCTTTGTCATCGGCCAAGATGAACAAGAACCTTTAAGTGAGAAAGGAAAGGCAAATACGGTTACAGCCAATGGGGCACCTTATTGGGATTCTGTAAGGTCAGGTTATCCTACAGATGATGATGTAAGTGCTTTCAGATTAGGACGAGTCATTAAAGATGAGAACTTCCGACCTATGGGATATTTTTATCTTATTGTTTCATCTAATGTATTCAGGGACGTTCTTAGCTCCGCTATGGCAGGTTCCAATACTGCTTTCTTCCTTAACGGTCCGGATAAAGTACTGCTTCAAGAACACGGAATACAGGAAAATACCTTTTCTGAAGTTTTACGTCTTGAACAAAGTCTTGATTACAATGAATGGACGCTTACAGCCGAATATGCTCTAAATACCGTGTATGCCACCGTCTACCGAATGAGTGTTTTTGCTGCTTGGCTGGCCGGGGGAAGTCTGGTCCTTGGTTTGGTTGCCTCCTACCTGATTCGTACCGACATTGCTTTGCCGATCGCGAGGCTTCTTGCCAATATGCGGAGAGGATTGCGCGGCGAGAAGCCTAACTCCCTTACCAAATTCAGAGGGGCCAGAGAAATTACGCAGCTGAATGAAACCTTTATTTCTGTTATGTATGAGATCTACAATCTATTGGGTGAAGTGAAGGCCAGTGAAGAACGCAAACGGCAGGTGCAGTTAAAAGTGCTCCAAAATCAACTTTCTCCTCACTTCATCTACAATACGTTAAATACCATCCGGTGGATGGCCATGATACGAAAACAGGATCATATAAAAGAGATCGTTGATGCATTGAGCAATCTGTTGAGATACTCGATCAGAGACACCAATGAACTTGTTTCGCTTGAAAACGAAATTAACGTCATGCGTGAATTTGTCAAGATTCAACAAGTACGTCATCAAAACTTTATATTTCAGGTCGAACTGGAGGATGAGGTGAAACCGTATCGGCTGCTTAAATTTTTGATTCAGCCGCTCTTAGAAAATGCTATAGTTCATGGTTTGTCGTCTATTGATCATTCAGGGCAGATTCGTCTGGAGGCAAAAGCAGAGAAAGGGATGCTTAGTATTCGGGTATGGGACAATGGTAGCGGAATCGATCAAGGGGGCTTATCTGAAATCCAGCAGGTTATGAGCAGCGGAACTGGAAGCCACATTGGATTATTGAGTGTGAAAGAGAGGATTGAAATGTTCTATGGTCCTGCCTACGGAATGAACATTACGAGTGAACGGGGAGCAGGCACTACTGTGGAATTAAAGCTTCCTATCTTGAAAGAAGGATGGCCAAACGAAAATGATTAAAATTGCGATTGTAGATGATGAATCCCTGGTTCGGGTTGGATTTCAGACCATCATTGACTGGCATGAAAATGGCTATGAAATACAGGGTGTTTATCGGAACGGCAAGGAGGCATGGGAGGCCTTTTCTACAGATGGTTACCCCGAAGTTCTGCTGACCGATATACGAATGCCTGAAATGGATGGTCTAGAATTGATAAGACGGATTAGAGAGACGGATAAAGAGATGATCATTTTAGTCCTGAGCAGCTATGAAGAGTTTGAATATACAAGAAGATCAATCCAATTGGGTGTTCAAGACTATATTCCCAAGCATCTGTTCGACCCAGATGAATTGATTTCAACACTGACCCAATTATCAGAGAAACTCCGCTCAAAGGTTCGCGCTAGACAGAGCCGGGCCAATGCCATGGATGAAGAAAGGCAGCGATTGATGACACAATCCAGAATACTTCCGGGTATTGTTGCTTTTCCTGCGGATTTCTCTCACAAAGATTACCCTTTGCTTACAGACCTTTTGAAAGAATCTGCTTTTGTTTGTTGGGTTGCTATTCGTATTTGGTCAATGGATCACTCAGACAACGATGATGACCAGACTGCCTTGGGCTTTCTCCTGCAAGATCTTATGAATAAAACGACACATGCAATTCCTCTTGGCTTTGATCAAGGCTTTTTTCACGGATTACTCTTTAGTCGAGAAACAGGACCGGAAGAAACAACGATGATGGCTGGTCTGGTAAAAGAATGGATGGACACAGTGAAGCAGAATCTTGCCATTACAGTATCAGCAGGTATGTCTGAGAATCTGAACTTTCAGAAGTGTAGAGTGATAAGAAACCAAGCAGAGCAAATGATTGACCGATCCTTTTTCAGTGGGCCAGGTATGTACCGCTTTGATGCGAGTTTAAATGTTGTTCAGGAGCAGCTGGACATCAAGTTTCAACAATGGCAGCAGCAATTTATAAGCATATTCACATCAGCTTCAGAGGAAGAGTTGGCGAAGTGGCTGGAGGCTGTAGGCAGCGAACTAGAGACGTGTTATTCTCCCGATACTGCGTTCCGTTTGGTCCAGTGGATGCTTAAAATTTATCAAAATGATCCATCGAACATAAATATGCTGATTAATACAGAGAAGTCCGATTTTATGCCCCTCCCCTTTTATTCAGTGGATTCCATCCGAACATGGGACGAATTAAAGTCCTGCTTTTTACAGACGATTAAACGGTTCAATGACTTATCCGCCACCGCCAGGATGAAATCGCAAACATGGCTGGAGCCGGTTTTTCGTTATGTAGAAGCACATTTCGCCGAAACCGTTCGGCTTGAGGATGCCGCGAACTTAGTGAACTTAAACATTCATTACTTCAGTCATCGATTTAGTCAGGAAATGGGGATGACGTTTCTCGAATACCTGACCCAGGTTCGTATCCGTAAATCTATCGATCTCATGAAGCGATACTCGCTTTCTGCTGAAGAGGTAGCTTCCCGTGTGGGATATCCAAACTCGAATTATTTCGTGAAGGTTTTTAAAAAAGTTACCGGAATGACCGTTTCTGAATTTAGAAACTCGACTGGCTTCTCATCTAATTAAATGGAATGTTCATCTAATAATTTGGAATGACGATCAACCGGGACATCACTGTTCCGGTTTTTTTGCCCTACATCAAATGCAACTATCCAATAATGTGGAATCATAAACAAAAACTCGTTCATGGAAACGCTTTATTTTGTGAACTATGATTATTACACGCTTACAAACCGTTAGACACGAAGGGAGAAATAAAAAATGAAAAAGGGGTTATTCAGAAAAGCACTTCTTGCAGTGACAGGTGTCTCCGTCTTGCTGTTGGCAGCATGTGGCGATGACACAAACAGCTCTTCACCTGATCAAGGCAGCAAAGCCGGAACTGAAAAACAAGTGGAACTAACCGTGTGGGGAGACCAGTCTAACCAATCATCGTTTGAGTCGGGATTTACGGCAATCAATCAAGCATTTGAAGAAAAACATCCGAATATCAAATTAAACTTTCAATTCTCAGGGTCAGAGACAGCGATCGATACGGCTGTTAAGAGCAACTCACTGCCGGATGTGTTCTATGTTCAAGGAAACAAGACGCCTAAAATGAAGCTGTATGTGCAGAGCGGTGCATTGCTTAATCTGGATGATTACGGGCTCGATACCAGCCGTTTCGGGGAAGACCTCATGGAATACGCGAAGGTGGACGGAAAACTATATTCCTCTCCTCCGGCCTTTATGGACTCTCAGTTGATTTATTATAATAAGGACATTTTTGAAAAGGAAGGATTGCAAGCCCCGGCAACCTTAGATGAATTTGTATCGTTGGTCGCAGCAATAAAGGATAAGGGAATAACACCCTTCAGCGTTCCCGGTAAATCTGAATTCGAGCGGGCTTGGCTTGCCTTTGCGCTAATGCCTGCTGCCGCTGAGGAAGCATTAAGCAAGATTAATGAGGGGACTGGTTCTTTCAAAGACCCAAGCATAATTAAGGTATTCCAAACGATCAGAGAGTTCGCCGATAAAGGTTATTTCACCAAGGATTTGGCCTCTGTAGACAATGCTGGTGCCCAGCTGGCATTTACTAACGGCAAGACAGCAATGATGGCAGATGGTACCTGGAATGATCCAACCTTCGTAGGCGCTGGAATAAACCTCGGCAGATTTTATATCCCGACAGTATCTGGTGAACGCATTGCTCCGCAAAGCTTCAGTAATGCGACCACTTTTGCCGTATCTGCTGGAACCAAGCATCCGGAAGCAGCGGTCGAATATGTAAAGTTTCTGTCCAGTCAAAAAGCCCAACAGCTTTTTGAGGATGAAACAGGTATGGTGCCGGCCCTGCAGGATATCACGCCTAGAGATGAGGGAGTCAAAGAATTGAGTGCGTTTGATTCCCTGGGTCATAATATTTATTCCGTATTAACGAACATATCAACAGAAGAGATCAAGTTGAATGATATCTTTCTTCAGCAAGTAATGCCGCAACTGTTAACCTCTCATATTGATGGTCAGCAAGCTGCAGACATGCTGGAAGAAGCGCTGCTCCGTACGAAATAATCAGAAGGATTTTTGGGCGGTTAAGCCGAGTAGCTTAACCGTCCAAATCATTTGGAGGCGATCTAGATGTTGCAGTGGCTTGGAAAGAAACCTTATTTATGGTTCATATTGCCCGGTTTTATTCTGTATTCTATTTTCGTGATCTATCCCATTTTCTCAGCTGCCCAGCTTAGTCTGTTTCAGTCAAACGGTTTTAGTGAGAAGGTGTTTGTAGGCTTTAATAATTATATTGAATTGTTCACTAATTCGGAATTAAAACGGCAGTTCTTAAATGCGCTTAAGAACAATGCAATATTAGTTGTGCTTAACGTCGGACTGCTGATTCCTATACAGCTTTATTTTGCCTATGTAATTTATACACGTGTAAAAGGCTACCGTTTTTTTCAAACAATGATCTTTGCTCCGCAGTTTATTACCACTAGCGTTATCGTATTTCTGGCTACGCTAGTTTTTGACCAGAATATCGGTATTTTCAATGAGTTTCTCCAGCTAATTGGGCTAGGGGAACATGCTCGAAATTGGTTGGGGGTTCCGGGCTACGAGGTCCTTACCTTGTTCATTATGAATGCTTGGGCAGGTGTGGGCTTCAGTATAATCTACTTCGTGGCAGCCATGAAGATGCTGTCCGACGAAGTGATGGAAGCTTCTTATCTGGACGGAGCTGGCTACTGGAGACGGTTCTTCTCGGTCATTATACCTCAGATCCGTTCCAGTATCGTAAATATTGCTATGATCAGTTATATCGCTGCCATGACCTTGTTTGATTTTAGCTATTTGCTGGGAGGGGTAAGCGGCGGTATTAACAATTCGATGGATGTGATGACACTGTTTTTCTACAGAATTACTTTTGGAACGACCGGCACGATGGGAGGAACGGTAAGCACAAACTCCGTAGGTATGGGGACTACCATTGCCGTCGTCATGTTTGCCATCATCTTTGTGGTTGCATTGATTCAGCTAAGATTCACTTATAAGGAGGAGAAATGATCATGGCTGATATCAAAAAGCTGTATGTAACAAAGCTGATCCTCTGGGTGTACTCTTCCTTCACCTTACTCATCCTTGGGTATCTTACATGGAACTCATTTCGCACCAAGCAGGATGTACTGTCCAATACACTGGGCTGGCCCAAGTCCTTTACGTTGGAATCCTATGTCAAAGTTTTTCGCAACGAGCATTTCGGCGTCAATATCTGGAACAGCGTATTTATCCTCATGATGACCATCATCATTATAGTAGCTTTAGCCTCCATGGTTGCTTATGGTTTAGGTCGTTACTCCTTTAAGTTTAAGCAAGGGGTAATGTTGTATTTTTTGATCGGTCTCATGTTCCCTGTCCAGCTCGGTGTGGTTCCCGTATTTTTGATTATCAAAAATCTTGGACTGATTAATTCTCCGTGGAGCGTAATTCTGGTGTTATCAGCGGGATTATCCATGGCTGTACTGATGCTTACGAACTTCTTCGCCGGCTTGCCGGACGCTCTGGCCGAATCCGCACGAATAGACGGCGCCGGAGAATGGAGAATTTTTTACCGCATTATGTTTCCGCTTGCTTCACCTGTAATCGTCAGTCTGTGCATTATATTGTCCGTTAATATATGGAACCAATTTTTCCTCCCGTTAATTATGCTTCAAGACGATGCCGTCAAAACCATACCGCTGGCAGTTATGAAGTATACATCCAATATTCTGCTTAATATGGATAAAGCACTGGCAACTTCCGTCATTGCGACTATTCCGGTTCTGATATTATTTTTCATCTTTTCGGAACGAATTATTTCAGGAGTCGCTTCAGGAAGTGTAAAAGAGTAATCGATCTGCAAAAAAGGAGGGCACTTATGCGTCCTGATTGGGAAGAAGAGGCAAGCTGGATATGGCATCCTCATTGGAAGGAAAAAGATGAAGCTAAGGGAGGAAGATTTGTCTATTTTAGAAAAACATTTGAACTTCGAAAAGGCAGGCATAACTGCGCGCTTCGCATTTCAGCTGACAGCCGTTATCTGCTTTATGTCAATGATATACCCGTAAGCCGGGGACCTTGCAAAGGGGACCGGTTTACATGGCATTATGAGGAAGTTGAGGTTGGAGAATACCTGAAAGAAGGCACAAACGTTTTTGCTGCTCAGGTGCTGCGTTATCCTTATGCCGGCGAGGGAAATCAGTCTGTATGGCGTACCCGGCTTGCCGGGCTGTATGTGCATGCAGAGATCAGAGATGAACAGAATACTCAAGTTGCAGCTGCACATACCGATGAATCCTGGGAATGTATAAAGGATGAGGCAATTACTTTATCTCAAGGCGTCTATACGCAATTTCTCGGAATTTCGGAAGCCGTTGACGGGTTCAAGCGTCCTTTTGGATGGACAGAAGCAGGCTATGCTTCGGAAAAAATCCTTTACACCTCAGAAAATCTCAATGCGCGTCATGAGTAAACCTGATGAAGAGAAGGCAGTTGATAAATATGTGAAAAGATTAAGTTTTTAAAACCCGTTAATTTTCAAATTTGAAAATTAACGGGTTTTTTATTTCTAAAGCGCTAATAAAAGGGAAGAACAACGTCAATCGTCAAAGGTTAAAGAACTTGGTTCCATTGTAAGGTTTGCTGCGGATAGACATATGTACAAAATACGAGTTTTGTGAAACAGTATATAAGTTGAAAAAGGCCGCACCCAGATTTAATCCTTTTTCGGCCTTACTATCCATTTCTCACCTTAATCCCAAACAACTTCTGTTCCCGCAATAAAATCATGAATTGCACGGCGATCCTCTCGTAATCCGACCATAAATGCACTGACAATAACTCCAACACCTAAAGTTAATACGTACACAATTCCGGCAACCAAAACTCGCATTAACATTGTCGTTATTTTAGGCGATTCATGTGTATCGTACGTTTGAATTCGAATTCCGCATATGCGTTTACCGATCGTTCGACCATACCAGTAAACTGGTAAAATAATTGAATATAACGCACTCAATATTCTGGCGTTCAGGTCGTCTGTGTCATAGTGACCTGTGAACGTATACACGATTATGGCCACAGGAATCGAAATAATCAAACTATCCAAAATGCTTGCTCCTAACCTAATCCAAAATCCTGCTTTGTACAAAATGATTTCCTCCAAACGATTTTTACATACCTGGTACAACATTTTATTATACATGAAAATTATTCCAAACATATGATTTTCTATTTAATCTTTTTACATTACTCCCTTGAAGTTTGTGAATTTTAGAACAAACTTCAAGGGAAATTCGTTCGTTCTTGTTT
Source organism: Paenibacillus sp. TC-CSREp1 (assembly GCF_050171015.1). NCBI lineage: Bacteria > Bacillati > Bacillota > Bacilli > Caryophanales > Paenibacillaceae > Paenibacillus > Paenibacillus sp. TC-CSREp1. Next base: position 140,974 of record NZ_JBNOKM010000004.1, read on the forward strand.
TCACGCTCACTACATTGCATATGTTAGCTCCTCTCCTAGTCTGCTTAACTGTTGTCCGCCATATTACATAAAAAGAAGCCATATTGGATATATGGCCTCTGCTTTGCGCGTTTTGGAACAGATTACTCCCCCATCCCCCATTCACATATGAAAAGCTTTCCAGAACGATCCTTCGGTATTGATTATATTCATGATCTGGCTGAACGGAATTGTAAACGTCGGGAATCCTGCAGCATACGGTGCAATATCATATGGGTTGAAGTACAGATGCAGCGCGTCTGCTGTAACAAAAAACGGCTGATTGGCACTGATGCCTGTATACGTATCCGGGAAAACATAAGAATACTGCGGATCATTTTTGATCTGCTCCCCGACAATCTGGCTTAACACCTTCACATAGTCGCTGCCTGCTTTAAACAAATCCTTTAACTCATACAGCTGCCCATCCGACAGATTAATAATGGCATAGATCATCGTTGGCATGCCGTGTGCGGCTCCAGCTGGATAGTTGTAACCGGTTAATTGCAGTTGAAGCAGCTGCTGCTGGTAAAACGTAATATCGAAATCCCCCGTATACGTATAATCCAGTTGCTGATCGGCAGGAATCGGTTTGACCTGGGAAAGCTCCTTCAGCTTACCATTCAGTACATCCTGCTGCGCCTGGCTTGTTAAGCCTTCGACCTGCGGATAATAGACAAGATAGTCCCGGTTGGGCTTATATTTCTCCTCACGCACTCGATAAGGCGGCTCAAGCGGTACGATGGTGTTTTGATACCAAATAATCTGCCCTGCCCGGTTCACATAGGATAAACGCTGATCCACAAATACTTTAATCAGATCGGGTGCCACGACTTCAAGTGATCCCGCTCCCTCAATATGAGGATACCCAGGAGCAGGTCTGCCGCTCAAATCCAGCAAATACGTCTGAGTTCCATTCGATGCTGAAGCAAGACCATGTTTGTAATTTTCTACATTACGATAGATGAACTCCGTTAATCTCCTGCCATTCATATCAGCAATCGCATACAATGAGCCAATATAAGGCTGCTCCGGATCAATAGCTTTCCCAAGTGCGTACCTCTGATCTCCCAGCTCACGAATGTCATTGTAAGCCGGTTGAATCACAAATGATCCTTGCTTATTAATGACCCCATAATTCGAGCGATAATCTTCTGACGTATTTACAATCGCTTGCCCGCCACTAAAAGGAAGTGCAGAAGAGAACTTCGGCTGAATTCGGACATTCCCCCGTTCATCAATGTATCCGTATTTGCCTGAAAGCTCCTTCTGAAAAGCAAGCAAGCCATCCCCAAGCGGTCCTACATAGGCATAGGGATAGGTTGATATCCTATTTCCGTTGCGATCAATAAGCGCATATTCCTTTTCTTTGATCTGTACAACCGCTTTACCATGCTGGAAATCATTCGCAGACATATATTGTGCCCGAATCACTTCTTTGCCCGAGGCATCCAAATATCCGTAAAGAATGGAGCCTGGTGTTGTCTGATCCGTGCCCGTATCGTAAAATACCGCACGTCCGTCCTGCACATCTGCAATAAACGGATAGGCCCTTGGGGTCAGGACCGCCCCGTGTTCATTAATCATTTTAAAACCTTGAGAATCTATAGCTATAGCCCGCTCTTCGGAAAAAGAATTAATAGAATCATATACGGGCTGAACCACATACTGTCCCTGTAAATTAATGACCCCTGCACGATTGTCCTTCTCCAAAACGGCCAAGCCATTTGGCTGGAACGCCTGAGCCTGCTGCAGAACAGGTTCAAGGCGAATATGTCCTTGTGCATCCATATAACCCCAGCGTATCCCGTTTGTCGTGCGAACAGATATCGGATATAACCAGGCTGCCGCTTGAGTACGGTCACTGGTGGTCATGGTCTGTTTAATTTTTTTCTCCAGTTTGAGCAGTTCTTCTCTGGAAGGATACGCTTCCGGTAGGCTTAATGCTTTCTGGACGGAAGCCAGCGCGGCTGGATATAACCCGGCATGAAACTGGGCATCCGCAAGATAATACCAGTAGAACACATAGTCCGGATATTGTGCTGTAAGCTGCTCGTAATAATGCACGACTTTGGGAAAATACGTAGGATATACATCCGTCGCTGCAACCCACTGCCCCTGCTGCCACCGAATAATGTCCACCCGATATGCTTCACCGGTATCATGAACCCATAACGCGATTTCAACCTTTCCATCTCGGCCCTGCATGCCGGGCATATCCACAATCTCTGCATAGCTGTAATATAGATCATCAGGCACGATATCGGTCAACCCGGATTCAGTCCATTCATACACAGCGAGCTTTGACCATATTGCGCCAATCTGCCAGCCCACAATAAGATTATTCCTTGCCGTTGATGTGACCGGGGCTGCCGTCAGCAGCGTAACCCCATAACCTAAACCTCTGGTAAGAGCCATTTTGATCCACTGACCTTGAACGAATTTCAGAATTAACAGATACAGCTCACTATGAAGCTGATATACTACAGCTATCTCCGGCAACCCGTCACCTGTAAGATCGGCCGCATACACAGCTGGATGTTGAACCGGTTTATCAATCGTGATGACCGTTGCCCCGGCCGGAATATGCTGATTCACAATTTGCAGTAATAGCGGTTCACTCATCGACATCTCCGCTTCCTCCCTTATGACCGCATTCGCCTAATGGTATGCAGCATAACTCGGGATATGACACGAAAATGCTTTCACCTTCTCTCCAAAGACTCACTTTCTTCCCATCCATTAAAATATAGCTCACATAACACAAAAAAATTGCAGCGGCCTAGCTGAGCCAACTGCAATTTTAATCGTGATTATTTATAATTAGGGTTAATGCTCCAAATCTGTTCCCATCCTCCCACCAGAAGTTAAACTAATCCATAACCAGTCTGGAGATAACCTTTTCAAAATCAAGCTTGTACGTTCGCATTAAGCTGAACATATTGAGACAGGCGACAATACTGATCCAGCAGTCGCTCCTCTTGGCCTTCACCCAATGCTACCCGGCGCCCGGCTTCGATAACACTTGTTATCAATTCGTGCAGAAACTGCATCTGTAGTCGTTGCGCGGCAGCAGCACACTGTTCAAGCAGTTCAATATCCCGAATAGTAAATTGAGATAACCCCCGAAGCAGTAATTCCTCGGACCAGCTGGATAAGTGCTGCATCAATCCATTATCTTCGTGCAAAACGTCCCATCCTTCCATTACTGGAATCCAGCTTCAAACTAAGCAGCGTCTGACCTTTCAGGAAGCTGATCGGACTGATGCGCCTCGTTTCCAATCGTACAAACGCATAGAAGTGCTCCAGCTTCTGAGAGCCGAACCCTGATTCCAGCCGATGAATCATGGACTGCCAATCCGAGGAATACGGAAGAGTGAGTGGCAGACACTGCCCGTCTGTATTTTCTACCTTAAGAATCAAATCCTGCGTCTGTTTGTTGAATGTATGCTCTACAATGCGAGTAACCTCAATGAGGGCCAATCGTTCTTTCGGCTCCGTGAACAAGGAGATCGAGTCCGGTTGATGCTGGAGTGCATACGGTATATCCGTCAGATACGACCCAAAATTCACCTCGGTCACATGTGTTCGCGGCAACAGGGTCAATTTGGCTCCATCGCCAGACGATATTCGACGTTCTTCATTTACTTTAACCGACTGGAACAGCACTTCTTCTCCAGTAAATTGACTAAACGTCAGGCTTGGCAGCCATGGGGTAAATGCAGCATAATGCTCCGCGAACGAGAATTGCTGATCCTCATAATAGACCGCACGCACATCGCTATACGTATACATCTCTCCATCATCCAGACCATAGAAGTAATACGTAATCCCCCGAAAGCCGGATCGGGTCTCCCAAGAATCTGCTCCCAGGCCATAGAGATGAAGAGAAGGCACGGTAAAATACTTGCTGCGAAAGCTGCCTGCAAGCTGACTCTGCTGCTTCACAGATATATCGCCTTGCATAAGTACTTCTAACGCAAGATAAAGCTTGCTTATCCGTTCCAGCATCGTTTGCATGGAGAAGCGTACATGCCGCTTGAAAAAAAGCTGAAGCTCACCCTGAATGCCGCGCAAGCTGCGCTCAATATCCGGAAGATTACCGCTGTGTGCGGCAATGGCAAGCGTCTCCAGCTGCGCCAGATAAGATTGAGGCAGCCGGGCAAGCCCTGTCTTCAGCATACCTGTCAGAATCTCGCGGCATTCCCGAACGGTTTGAAGCGAGAACTTCGCTTCATATGCACGAACACTCAGAACCTCCATATCATGGATTCCATGAATCATCCGGTAGCGCAGCAACGCTTCAAGCTTCGCCATCTTTCCGGGCGTCTGCTTCACCTTGCATAAAGCTTTTGTCAGATTAGGCTCATCTGTAAAAGACACTTCAATGTCCTGGGTTTTCAACTGCACAGTGAGCAGCGTATCCTCCTTGATGCGAATTTCTTCAGGATAACGTAGCCGAAAAACGACTTCTTCAATCATGGATGCAGTGTACGATTTAATCATCGTTGCAAGTTCGGTCTCAAGCATCCAGCGAAAACGGGAAGGTGTATCTGCTGGCTCTAGTTGCAGCTTGTAGTCAGAATGGTCCTGCTCCATAACCAAAGGCAGCTCCTGTGCCACGAAATCAGCAGGCTTGGCATATTCATTCGGCAAGCCAGAAGAAGATAACTGCGTTTCCGCTGGTTTCAAGGAAGACTCTTCAGAAGTTACATGAGATATTGCTGATGCTGCAGCGGATTCCTCCCCTTCTGCCGCTTGCTGACGCTGGTCATACAGAATGGCAATCAGCACATGTTTGCAAATATGCTCGGACGGACAAGAGCACTGCCATTGATCGAGCGAGGCATAGAGGGTACATTCGGTACCCTCACTTAGCTCACACTTAACCGATGCCTCACCCCAGGTATAATTCACATGTATACCTTGATCCAGTTCCTTCAGTGCCCTCTTATATAATCCCTTGTTCGCATAACGAATGAGATAATCCTCGGTGCATAGCTTCGAGAAATGCCTGAATTTCTCTTGGAATTTATTCATACTCACGTGCTCAGCGCCCCGTTGCTCTCAAAATATCATAGATAGTCTCACTAAACACACGGCCAGGAATTTTGCCCAAAGCAATCGATTTATGATCTGCATAATAATAGTGCTGTCTCGTACCGTGTGGCTTGAAGAAGTGCAAGGATTCCAGCGTAACATCTTCCATTCCTTCATAATAGGTAATGCTTGTACCGCTGAATTGAAGCTCGGCAACCAGATCGCCGTATTCCTTGTAAAATGCATTGAACCAGCCGCCATCCTGCGCAGGCCCCTTGATCCAGCCGTATTTCTCCAGCGCTTTCGGAAGAGCCGTTGGTGAGAACTCTTCTTGTGGAAGACGATCATACTCTGTTTTGGCCTGATCCTCATCCTCCACCAGATGGATTGCACGCTTCAGCTGCTCGAACGGCTGCTTCACCTCATAATCCTCAAGCTGTGTAGTCCAGCCCTCCAGCGTTTCCTGATCCAGTTCAAGCGGATGCACGAGCCCTACCTGAGCCCCTGATGGAAGTTCTGTTTCATCCTCATCTACCGTGTTAAAGGTTCCATCCTCCATATACCGGAACGTATGAACCAGCTCATCTTGCTCATAGATGCCCCAGATGAGTCCTACTGCGAACTTTTGCATAATGACATTGTCTACAAACAGAGCCGTCCATTCCTCTGCTGTCCAGAGACGCTGCTTGGATAACGATTCTTCCAGACGCTGCGTCTGGATCGTCACCATTGTTTTGAGATCCTTCTTCAGCTGAGTGAAACGTGCTTTGGATTGAGCCGCAAGCTCAGGATCATCCTTTTGGGCTGGAGCAGGCAAGCTTTTTACCGCTTTACCCGTTTCCTCATTCAAAACAACCACCTGCAGGTCTGCATTCACTTTTACTTGGAAAGAACGCTCTCCGTAACTAAGCTGCAGCGTACCCTTCTCATCAAATCCAAGCGAAGTTACCAGCCGATCCTCCAGCTGCTCAGCCGTTAGTCCAAGGTTCTCGGCAGCAAGCTGCAGCGCCTCTTCAGCTGCGCCCTTCACCTGACGGTTCTTCACACTTCGTTTGATCTTGTCGATGGCCATCAGTGCAGCAGGTTCATTCAGGAAAGCGAGCACCTTCACCGCCTCCGCGGCAATCGCACCTCGACTGTTCTCCGTCCACTCCTTAATCTGCGGAGTCAAAATATGAACGATCTCAATATCTCCGAATAAAGCGGACAGATACATGATCCATTTTTCCTTGGCAGGTGCTTCTTCCTGAATCCATAACTGCAGCAGCTCTTTAGAAAAACGAATAAGCGACGTTTCGCTTACATATTCTCTCAGCTCATTCAATCGTTCGTTGGGTCCAGAACCGTGATCAATGGACTGCACTAATACATACTGCTTGATCCGATCATCCAGCGGCTGGCCGTCTGCTTCGCGAATCAGGGTAGGCAGTTCCTTCAGAGGCAGCCAGCTGATGCGGGACATTTTTTTGGCATCGGCCAGCTCAGCAAGAGCGGCGTGTGCATACTCCGGACTCAGCTCAGCGGTATCGAGCAGAATTTGAATCAGATTTTTCCACTCTGCTGATTTCTCGTTCTCCAAGAGCTCCATATACAGCTGCTTGCTGTTATCCAGACTGCGGATCGCTGTCAGCGCCATTTCTTTGATCGCAGCCTTTTTCTCCGCACGGTAAATCATCATATACAGCTCTTGATCTGGAATACGGTTAAACTCCGCCAGGGCGATGCTGTTCGCTCGCTTGGATGCATCCTGCAAACCTGCCTGAACGGCTGCCACCAATTGTTTCTTAGGCAGTGTATCGCGCTGCTCAAACGCCACCTCCAGTGTCAAAATGCGTGTATCCGTTGGCAGTTTTTTGTACTGCTTCAGTGCATGTTCCATGTTTTGCTGTAAAATACGGCGATACTCATCCTGCGGCATCGACAGATACGTATAATCCGTCATACCATTCAGAGAGATCAAACTGGTTAGCAACTGCTCCCGTTTGACCTTAGGATCATTCCCGTACGTATTCAGGATCTGCTCACCGCTAAACGCATAGGAGTGATACATGTCCGATACGATATCAATCATCCAGTCCGGGTGTGTCAGCAAAATAGCAAAACGGTGCATCGGCTCTGAATCGATGGGCAAGAAGCTAATGCTGATCAAAAGGTTAACTCGTTTTCGGTCCCGATTGACGTGATTGAACAACCCTCGGCTGTCTTTGTCTGCCCAGTATTCCTCAAGTGAATATTCTCCGCTAAGATATCTCGCAATAGCAAGCCCTTGTCTGCCACCTTCCAGCGGCTGGCGCAGCACTTGGAATACAGCTTCTTCGATAGTAACATCCGACTGAGGCAGGGCAATATCCTGATCTGACATCATCTTCTGTAAACATAACTTCAAAAATGGAGCTTTGACAATTTCATAGGCCCGTTTGGACTGCTCAGGCTGACTGGCGATGGCCGCTTTTAGCGTATTCCAGGATACTCTGTACGAGTTCAGCTCCAGCCGCAGCGTTTCAATCAATTGATAGGGTTCATCCAAAGACACCAGCCCGTCCAGCAAGTCATTTGCATTTCTTGAACGAGGGTTCATGCTGAGCAGATACTGACGAACCTCTATAGGGTACAGCTCATGCAGATGCTGGATTATTTCATGCAGAACTGCACCTGCACCACTTACATTTTCAAGAAAACGCTGTTTACCCCCATGAATATTCGTCAGATATAACAACGCACTGCTTACTAACACCATCGTTTGATGGAACACAGCATGGGAAATATGATGTTTAGGCGAAAAAGTAATTTCAGGATAATGCTTGGCAATCAGCTCGCTCCGGTTCTGCTGAAGAAATTCCTCTTCCAGCAGCTGAGTGGAGCTATTTTGCTTGCCTTGGACACTGCCTGCAATCAACGGTTCGATCAGGCTGTAGAGCTCTTCACGAAGATTTATGGTATCATTTTCCAGAAGATGTTGAAACAGCCGGGGCAGTCTCTCTCTGCTTTCTTTGATCTCGTCGGTGTTCGTAAACTCATCCTGCAATTGCAAACACAAATGAATGAGCATCAGAGCATCAACGACATCTATGAAATTGCCTTCACTATCTGCTTTTTTGGAGTCAAACAGCCATTGTGCGCGTTTCACACGTCGCTTGAGCTCAGTGAGAATCTCCTGCTCACCCGCAAATTGCTTCATTTTTTTCAAACGGGATGTTAAGGCTGCCATGCGATCCGGGTTTTTGCTTTTCCCATTTAATCCGTAGGCCTCCGAATCCTCACCCAGACAAGCATCAAATGCACTTACACCCCAAGGGCTTCTTCGAAAATAATTCGATTCGAGATGCATCGCCACTGCGCCAGCACGGAAAAAGAGATCTCCTTCTTCCTTCTTGCCAAGTTTGGTTAAAGCTTCTACGGTTCGATACACATAATGACTCGTTTTCCCCATCATATCCGGGAACTTGTCGGTCGCCCCCATAACATAATCAATAATCTCGGAGCTGCGATCCGTCTTCAGCGAATAATCGTCTGAACAGACGGAAGCGAACTTCTCTACCAAACTCTCAACTGCTCGGTCAGCGGTAAGCATAATCATTTCCTCCTTAAAATGAGATGTTAAAGTAATTCAATTGAAGTTAGATCATTTAGTTGAATTTCAGGTAATGATATCTCCAATCCATTCTGCGAGTTCATTCGGGGTAATCGCAGCGACATGTGCGCCCATGTTGGCGAGCGTTTGCGCGGCATGTTCGTTGTACACTGAATTTCCATTAAAATCGAGCGCCGTAAGCACCAGAAGCTTGCAGCCTGCATCAATAATATCCTTACACGCCTGATACATCTGCTTGATCGGGTATCCTTCCTCAAGATCACTGACCAGAATATAGATTGTTTTGCCTGGATTCTCGATCAGTGTCTCTCCGTAACGCAGCGCTTTGGCAATATGAGTTCCTCCCCCGAGCTGCACATTCATCAGCACATCCACAGGGTCCTCCAGCCGATCACTCAGATCAACCACCTTGGTGTCAAAAATAAACAATTTTGTCCGCAAGGCATTCAAACGATAAAAAATACTTGCCATAACGGAGCTGTAAATCACCGAATCCATCATACTGCCGCTCTCATCAACACCGATAATGATGTTCCACTTGTTATGCTGCTGTATATTGCCATCAAAATAAAGACGATCAATCACAAATCTTCGTTTGTCTTTATCATAATTTTTCAGATTGCGTGTAATCGTACGTTTAAAATTCAAATTGCGCAGGGAGCGCACCGAGCTTGCTGCATATCGACTTCGTTTGCCCATAATGCTTGCCCTGACGTGTGATTCGAGCTTCCTTCGCAGATCATCAACAACCACCCGCACAATATCCTTGGCACTTCGCAGCACATCATTTTTCATTCGTCCTTTAAACTGCATGATGTTTTTGAGAAGATTCATATTGGGCTCAAGCGACTCCAGCAGCTTTCGATCTGTCAGCAGTTCCGTCAGCCCGTAGCGATCCAGTGCCTGCTTTTCCAGAATTTCAACCGTGGATTTGGGAAAAAGCTCCCTGACCTTATGTAACCAATGAGGAACGGTAAGCTCTGACGAACCGCGCCCGCCTTCTCTGCGATAGCCTTGCTCCTCCCCATATTCACGATTGTACAAATATCCCAGAATTTCATCCAGCTCGGTATACTGAAATTCGCCCGATGCATATGAATCGGCTTCAGACAGCCCCTCTTCTGCAGATTCCCCCAGAATCAAGCGCCACCGGTTCAATGTTTCAACAGCACTGCGTTCAGCGGTTAAAGGCAGCTCTGTCAACGTTTCTTCCTGTGCGTGACGAGATCCTTCTATATTAATTTCCATGCAGCAAACTCCTTTCGAAGTGCCTCATCCTGCGTTCTGAACTGCATTAGAAGCTGCTCATCCAGCGCAGGGGTAGACATCTCATCCGGCTCCACCTGATGCAGCTTGGCCACACGTTCCGCAATCAGACCCGTTTCCATCGGTGTAAAATAAGTAAAGGCCAGCCGCAATTCGGGAATCATCGCTATAAAATCATCGTAGGATAACTGTTCGATCAACCCGTTCAGCTCGGACAGCAGCTGATCTTCATACAAGAACGCATCCCGCGCCACCGTGAAGACCCCCTGTAGAAATAAAGCCGTCTGACGCATCTGTTCAGGAGTCCCGTGAATATATCCCCGGGCACGCTCCGCAATCTCATCCCTTGATCGATCACCCAGTCCTGATGCAATAGCGATACATACCCCTTCCAGCTGAGCTGGCAGCTTCGGATCACGTAAAAGCTCGTTCAGTTGATTGCGAAACGTTGTATCCTGAAACTGCTCCTCTGATGATTCTGCCAGCATCGCAAGCAGCTTCAGTCCCTGAATAATTCCATCATGCTCATCTGCATTTGTTCGGGACAGCTGAAGCAGCTTGTCCACCGCATTGTTATAAGCTTCCGACACCAGTTCAGGAAGATGGGGATCATCCGATAACCCCAGCAACCTGCGGTGCTGATGAATACGGTTAAGAATGGTCAGACTGCTGCACAAAGACAAGAAATGTCCATCGGTTCGCAGCGCTGCCCGCACCTTAGCATACAGCTGCATCGCTGTCTCCTGAAGGCCCATTAGCAGTGCATGAAGCATCAGCTGCGCAAGCTCGCCACTGTGATGATTCGGAATGTCCTGCATTTGCTCTTCCATTTTGCGAGTAGCCGCTGCAGCAAGTGTACCGCCATATAGGGAATTTTCAATAAGCCTGGCTTCGATCCGCGAAGAATACATATACTCCCAGGTTTCGCGAACGAGATTCATATCACGCTGTGCAATCCAGTCAGGGCCGGCCTGTCGTTTGGCAAACTCAGGTACGAGATACGCAATGCATTGAAATAGCTGGCTAAGCAAGCGATGCTCCGGCTTGGCATACAGATCAAGCACCTTTTTGTGCTGACCAGTCGTTCGGATCTGTAGTTTAAACTCCGTGCAGCGGGTTTTGAAATCCTCTACAATCGGAATATGAAAAGCATTAGGCGCTACACTTCCAATACCATCACCGGTTAGCAGAAGCTGCAGCTCCTGCAGCGGCTTGTCGGTAGCAAGCGTTAACTCCCCTTTGACAAATGAAGAGAGCGCTGCATCCATAAGCTCGTATACTCCGCCTTCCCGCTTGCCACGAAGCTGTGCCAGCCCCTGGATCATGCCGTAAGCTTCAATCGCATCGCTCGTAGATACGTGCTCTTCATGTTCCCGAAGCTTGCGCATCAGCCTGGATAACACATTCAGTGTCGTTAAACGGTAAGCTGAAACCGAAGAACGAAGCAGCTCTCCCCATATTTGATCATAGAAAAACACGTAAGGCATACCGCTGGCATAACCGTTCAGACGATCCGCCTCGGCAAACGTATATACCATTGGATACATCTGCTGCTGCATATCTGATGCAGGCTCCTGCAATTGTACTTCCTGTTCTGCCTCATAGACGTTCTCATACAGTAAACCGTAGGTATGAAAACCACCTGTGATCACAAGCACCCGCTCATGTTTCTCCCCGGCTTCCCTGATTCGTTTTCTCATATGCGCTTCCCTTAACAGGTCACCGCTCGCAATCAATCGTTCCGGAGTATAACACATTCGGGATAATGTACAGTAGGTGAACACGTCCTGCACGAATAAACTGGGAGACTTATCCAGTCCGCCGATCTCAAACACCTTTTCCCACAACTCATCAAAGCTGCGGCAGTTTGTTTTCTCGCATAGTCGGTTAATAAAATCCGAGCTGGCCAGCAGCGTTTCATCCTGGAACGAAACGTCCTGCTGTTCCGTCTGCGCCGGGTTGGCAGGGCTGTCTGTGCGCCTGGAGACATGCCGATAATCCAGATCCATGAAGGAGGCCGGTATATCCCGTCGCTTTGCTTCCTTCAATGCAACATATTCGGGTGAGTATCGAAGCATCGGATAATAACAAGCTTCCCGGCCATGCTCATCCTCATAGGTGTAATAGAGACTGACTGGAGGTACGGTCGCCTCATCCGTTAGCACGGAAATAAGCGAGTTGCCGCTTTCGGGTCCCTCAATCAAAATCATTTCTGGCTTGTAGTCTTCAATCACACGCAGCAGATGATGTGCACAGGCTGGACTGTGATGCCGTATTGGAAAATAGAGCGTTCGATTGTTCAGGTTGTATACATCTGATTCAAACAAAGAATGCAGCTGCTTTAAAGCCGCAGCATCCGATAAAACGGCCGTGTCAGCAGGCGGTACCGTGCCTAACCGATCCATTTTCTTTCCTCATAATAATTTTTCCAGATTTCCTCTTCTGCGGAGCGAGCCTTCACAATTTTGGAGAAATAATTTTTCAGAATGCTAAGATCCTTGTCATTTTCCTTGGCAATCGTACCCAGCATATTCTGAACCAAACGATCCAGCGCAATCGATTTACCCTCGTAATAATACGATGTCATCGCACTCTGCACATATACAGATACCGCTTCTGCAGTACTCATCGATGCTTGCGGTGTATCCAGCTTGTATCCTTCACGCGAAATGCCTGTGCGCAGCTCCATAAACGTTGTTGCCAGCAGCTCCACCACATCGGTTTGAATTTCGGTATCAATTCCACTATGTAATAACAGGTTTCTCGCCTGAGATTCAATGATCTTCGCTTCCATTTTCACATTCTGGATCGGCTTGATCGTTTCAAAGTTAAAACGCCGCTTGAGTGCGCCGCTCATCTCGTTAACACCTTTGTCCCGAATATTGGCGGTAGCAATGACGTTAAACCCCGGTTTGGCAAAAAGCACTCCCCCATCCAGTTCCGGAATGCTCATGACCTTGTCGCTAAGAATACTGATCAGGCTGTCCTGTGCTTCTGCCGGACAACGTGTAATTTCCTCAAAGCGGGTAAGTATCCCCTTTTTCATTCCGTTATACAGAGGAGAAGGCACGAGCGCAGCTTCAGATGGCCCCTTATCAAGCAGCATGGCGTAGTTCCATGAGTATTTGATCATATCCTCGGTCGTTCCAGCCGTGCCCTGTATCGTATTCAAACTTGTGCCAGAGATCGCAGCCGTGAGCAGCTCACTTAACATCGTTTTGGCTGTACCCGGCTCACCCACCAGCATCAACCCGCGATTACCCGCAAGTGTAACAACCGCACGTTCTATCAGAACATCATTACCATAGAATTTACGTGTGATCGCAATCTTCTCCCCATCCAGCATAGCTGGCTGATCCCGTCCAATAATAAAATCCCGTACATATGCCGGGGATAATAACCAGTTTGGGGGACGATGACCCTGATCCTCCTGTTGTAACGCCCGTAACTCAGCCTCGTACAATGTCTCGGCAGGCGGTTTAAGCATCTCCATCTTCAAGATGTCTCCTCTCATGTAAACAGATCGTATGTTCCTATTTTCCTCATATTATCACAGCTTTCATCCCATGACGCTGAAAACAGGCAAAAATGGTTGAAACGTCCTTCTTATCTGCACTCCCCTGTAAGTCTCAGGTCTTACTCATGAACACGCTTGAGCACAAATATGAATACTCCAGACTACAAAAGAAGGGCACTACAAGTCAATAAACAACTCTGCACATGCTTTAATCACCATTTGAAAAATAAAAACCAAAAAGCACAGATTCCAGAGAACCTGTGCTCTTTCACTACATTCTGCGTCCGCAGGAAGACGAATATAGCTCGTACCACTCATCACGTGTGAGTTCAATTTGGGTCGCGTCGCGGCAAGCAAGAATGCGCTCCGGGCGAATAGAGCCAATCACTGGCTGAATGCCAGCAGGATGTTTCATCAGCCAGGCCAGCACAATCGCTTCAGGCGTGACATCTCTTTTCGCAGCCATTTGTGCCACAAGCTCTGATGTTGCTTTAATCTCCGGCCGCTGTCCCTCAACCACTCTGCCTGTGAATCTTCCTTGCGCCAATGGGCCCCAGGCCTGCAGCTGAATGTGCTCCGCCTGGCAGAATTCCATCGTACCGTAAGGGAATACATTCTGTTTGGCAGGTTCACGGTTCACGGTTACACCCGCTTCGACGAAGCCGATTTTATCAAGGCTCATCTCCAGCTGGTTCACAATGAAGGGAACACGACTGTACATCTGAAGAAGGCGAATCTGCTCCGAGCCCATGTTGGACACGCCAAAATGTCTCACTTTGCCTGCCTGATGAAGCTTAGCCAGCGCTTCTCCAATCTCCTGCGGATGGGCAAGCGGATCAGGACGGTGCAGCAGCAGAATATCCAGATAGTCGATGCCAAGCCGGGTAAGAATGCCATCAACACTTTTCAGAATATGTACTTCTGACGTATCGTAGCGCTGAGGACCTTCATCCTCCCCGGCCAGTCGGATGCCACATTTCGATTGAATAATAATCTGTTCACGCAGCCCCCCAATCTCGGACAGCACGCGTCCAAACACATGCTCCGCCTTTCCCCGTGTGTAGATGTCCGCAAGATCAAAATGATGAATTCCTATTTCCAATGCTGTTTCTACCGCCTGGCGGCCTTCAACCACCAGATCATTTGTAATGGGCTGTCCGTCCCATGCTCCTCCAAAACGCATACACCCCAGAACAATGGGACTTGCGGGAATCTGATGATAATGCAAAGGCAGCTGTCTGTATGACATACGCGTATTCTCCTCTTTTCCAAATTTGCTAAATGTGCAAGCTCATTTCTTACTTAAATTGTTGTTTTCTGGAGCTATGTACGATATTCCTGCATCTTTTTGGATATTTGTCGTTATGCAACAAGGTTTCGATGCTTTACGTATGGAATACATACAGAGCAATAGGCTCTAACACCACAGGAGAGGAGATTGTGCATTTGAATCCGAATGAAACCAATGAGATTCATCAAAACGATGAGAAGCATGCGTCCAATCAAAACCGTAAGAACACAAACTCCCATTTGTTCACAGCTGCATTCACAAACAACCCTTATCCGGTCTATGAAAAATTAAGAAAAGATGAGCCTGTCTTCAAAGTCATGTTTCCCCATGGCGAATTTGGCTGGATCATTTCCCGATATGAGGACGCCGTTCAGGTGTTAAAGGATTCACGGTTTAGCAAAGATATGGTCAAACGTTACGGAGCAGATCGCCAAAGCATTTTCTCCAGCACGATGCTGTTTTCTGATCCGCCCGATCATCGTCGCTTGCGAGGACTTGTGCAGAAGGCTTTCACACCTCAACTTGTCGCAGGCATGAGAAGCCATATTCAGGACATCGCTAGTGATCTCCTGGACAATCTGCCTTCACAAGAAACGATGAATCTGATTGATGACTTCGCTTTCCCGCTGCCCATTATTGTTATAAGTGAGATACTTGGAGTGCCATTGAAGGATCGGGACAAGTTCCGCATGTGGTCCAACACCTTTATTGAAGCCTCTACGATGAAGAATACAGAGTTGCTGCACCAACACATTCAGGAATTTACCGAGTATCTCACGGCCTGGTTCGCCAAAGTGCGCAAAGACCCTGGACAGGATCTGATCAGCCAGCTCGTCATTGCCGAGGAATCGGGAGACCAGTTAAGCGAAAAAGAACTGCTCGGCGTTGTGTCGCTGCTCATTATTGCTGGACATGAGACCACCGTCAATCTAATTGGAAACGGTATTCTGGCCCTGCTGGAGCACCCCGAACAACGGGATTTGTTAATAAAGCAGCCCGAGCTTATCCATCAGGCGGTTGAAGAAATGCTGCGATACAATGGACCTGTCGAATTCAGTACATCCCGATGGGCTACAGAGGATATCGAATTTCGAGGGCAACACATCGCTAAAGGTGATCTTGTAATTGTTGCGCTGGATTCAGCGAACCGGGATGAACAGCAGTTCAAGGACCCGAATGTGTTCGACATTACTCGTGAGAAAAGTGCTCATCTCGCCTTTGGCAAAGGCATTCATCTCTGTCTCGGTGCGCCGCTGGCACGTCTTGAAGGAGAAATTGCTGTAAGCACATTGTTACATCGTTTTCCAAACATGAGGCTTCAAGCGGATGTCGACACACTGGAATGGAGACCGGGCATGGTCGTTCGTGGCGTCAAAGAGATCCCGGTACAACTGATATGAGCGGCTTCTTGATGGTTGTTTTCCTGCTAATGATTCCGATTCTGTGGTCAAAAATGAGCAGTTTGCAGCGTCAGGTCGATGACTTGAAATCCGAAGTGGAACGCCTTCAGAACAGCACACCCGGCGTGGGAAATTCTTTTACTATGAACAGCTCTTCTTCAGTCCATAACACTTCTCCCTTTTCTAAGCCTGTTAAAGAAGATTCGATGAATGCAGTGAGTACAATCCATACCATGAATACAAGTGACCACGGTTCGCAGGATCTTGATCTGGATCGGGAGCTTTTGGACATGCTGCGTCGCGGCAACAAAATTCAAGCGATCAAGCGACTGCGCGAAGCCCGAAACCTTTCTTTGAAAGAAGCGAAAGATTACGTAGAAGCACTGGACAGGTAGGCGAAGAAATCAAGTAACGGCAGCCTCTAGAAATTGAAGAAGATCGTCAACTGGACGAAATGTCGTGATAAAGAGAAGCTTCGATATCCAATCTAGTATCGTAACTCAGTAGGTATGCTCTATTACAGAAGTCATGTCTCCTATTCAACGAAAAAAGGAACTGTGTGGTTGATCCGCATGGTTCCTTTTTTCTCAAGTCCTATATCAAAATAAAGCTATCGTTTTATTGAGCAGTAACAGCACCATCAATTGCATATACAGCGCCGTTAATGTATGGTGCATCGTCTCCAAGCAGGAAGGATACCAGATTAGCGATTTCTTCCGGCTTGCCCAGACGTCCAGATGGAATGCTATCTACCGTAGCCTGGAAAACCTCCGGATTATCTTTACCGAATTGAACGACCATTGGTGTCTCAATGGTACCTGGAGCAATGGCATTAACGCGGATGTTTTCCTTGCCATATTCAATTGCCGCTGTACGTGTCAAGCCAACAACACCGTGTTTGGTCGCAGCGTACGGAGCCACTGCCGGAACACCTACAATGCCCGCTGTAGAAGCGGTGTTAACGATGGAGCCGCCCCCCGTTTTGAGCATTTCTGTAATGACATATTTTAATCCATAAAATACACTTCTCAAATTGATATCAATAATTTGGTCAAATTGCTCAATCGTATGTTCAATTAATTTGATGCCGGGGCCAGCGATGCCTGCATTGTTGAAGAAAATATCAATTCGACCGAACGCTTCGATCGTTTTTTTCACATAATTCTCTACTTCAGCAGCTTTACTCACATCAGCCTGAACAAAAATCGCCTTACTTCCCAGCTGTTCAATCTGCTTCACCGTTTCAAGTCCCGTCTTCTCTACCAGATCCACAACAACGATGGAAGCACCCTGTTCAGCCAATTTCAGCGCTGCTGCCTGACCTAACCCGCTACCTGCTCCTGTGATGATCGCAACTTTTCCTGTGTGACTCATGATGATCTCCTCCAAATTATGTGTCATTTCTAACTGTGCTTATACCTTCCCCGGATCACTTGGATCAACTATGTAGGAATCAGGAAGGAAGATTCTTCCTCCTGACTGTACCTATTCTAATCAAAAATATGTTTTAAAACAAACTTAAGCTCTGAACTTGCTTCCAAACCTAATGCACATGACAACTGCCTCATCGAAGCAGATTCGTTTTGGCAAGCTCGATCAATTCATCCCCGCGCCCATTGAGAACAGCCTTCATCATCCATAATGTGAATCCTTCGGCCTGTTTAAGATTGATTTTTGGCGGCAGGGACAGCTCCTGACGATTAACAACGGCGTCAATCAGAACCGGACCATCATGCTGCAGCGCACGTTCGATCGCTCCTTCCAGTTCCCCCGGATCTTCTACGCGTATTCCTTCCATGCCCATGGCCTGTGCAACCATTGCGAAGTTTGGATTCACAAGCTCCGTACCGGATTCCAGGAAACCGGCGGCTTTCATCTCAAGCTCTACAAAGCTGAGTGCGCTATTGTTAAACACCACTACCTTCACTGGAAGGTTATGCTGCTTCAGCGTGAGCAGATCGCCCATTAACATCGCTAATCCCCCGTCTCCTGACAACGAAATGACCTGTCTTCCGGGATTAGCAACCTGAGCACCGATTGCCTGTGGAAGTGCGTTTGCCATCGTGCCATGATTGAACGAGCCCAGCAATCTGCGGTTCTGACTCATCTCCACATAACGTGCAGCCCATACGGTTGGAGTACCTACATCACAGGTGAATATCGCATTCTCTGCAGCGGCATCACTGATAACTTTGGTCAAATACTGCGGATGAATCGGTTTTTTGCCTGGTTTACCCACAGCCAGCTCGTCCAGCTCCTCACGGACCTTGGTATAATGCTTCACACTTTTACGCAGATGTTTATCGCTATGTTCGGCCGTCAGATGTGGGAGCAGCGCTTCGAGCGTTGCCTTGACATCCCCGCACACACCATAATCCAGTTTGGTACGACGGCCGAGATGAGAGGTTTGAATATCTACCTGAAGCACAATTGCATCCTCGGGATAGAATTGCCGATATGGAAAATCAGTTCCCAGCATAAGCAGCACATTACAGTCCATCATCGCATGATATCCTGAGGAGTATCCAATCAGTCCGGTTAGTCCGACCGAATACGGATTATCATACTCCAGATATTCTTTGCCTCGGAGTGCTATGACCATAGGCGCTTTCAAGCGCTCACAGAGCTCCAGCAGCGGTTCACGTGCACCAGCACAGCCCGCTCCGCATAGAAGTGTAATTTTTTTATCCTCATTCAAATATTCTGCCAGCTTGGCGAGCTCCGGCTCTGACGGATGCACGACAGGATGCGGCGCATGATACACATGCTCGGGAACAGGAAGATCGGCGGCCGCTAGTCCCGCAACATCTCCCGGCAACACGATAACAGATACACCCGAACGCGCAACTGCAGTCTGCATCGCCATCGTAACCGATCGTGGCATCTGCTTGGCGGTTGTAATGACTTCACAATAATGACTGCACTCCTGAAAAAGATACTCTGGATGGGTAGCCTGAAAATACTCGCTGCCAATCTCGTCACTCGGAATATGAGCCGCAATAGCCAGTACCGGCACACGGTTGCGGTGGCAATCATACAGTCCGTTAATCAAATGCATATTACCCGGCCCGCTGCTGCCCGCACATACGGCAATGCTTCCACTGACCTGGGCATCCGCACCAGCAGCAAAAGCAGCAACTTCCTCATGCCGGACATGAATCCATTCAATTTTGCCCGACCTGCGTATAGAATCGAGAACCGCATTCAGCGAGTCTCCAACAATGCCGTATATTCGGTGAATACCAGCGTTTAATAAAGCTTCAACAAGAACATCAGCTATCGTTTTTTTCATCGTGTGTGGTCACTCCTTTAATCCGTTGTTTAGAATAGGTTTCCATCCCGTGAATATACCTATTCTTATACCCCGGATTTTTGAAGAGCGAATCAACTTCATATGTCAATTCAAATATAAAAAGACCGATGTATCAATTGGACTAGAGATATTCGTAGTAGATTTGCACAGTCCAATTTACACAGACCACCAACATACACAATAATCATTCTTATCAGTTCTGAAAAATAAAAAAATCCGCCTGCCCACTGGGCAAACGGATATTCATCACAAACAAAGCGAGTCCAATTTATATGGCTGGCATTACATTGCCGCCGCTTACAGGAATATACGCCCCGGTAATAAAAGAAGCTAGATCGGACGCCAGAAAAGCAACTGCATTGGCAATTTCCTGATCTTCTCCCCTGCGTTTCAGCGGTACGGTTCGAGTGTAAGCTTCATCATGTCCAGACTCAATGGTCCGATCACGTTCACTGATTGTCCAGCCTGGGGCCACCTGATTCACCGTAATCTGATATTCGCCGACTTCCTTGGCTAATACCCGATATACCCCATCCATGCCGCGCTTGCCAGCCGTATAAGCAGATTGGTGCGCAAAATTTTGCATTGCACATTCGGTATTAATACCGATGAAACGACCCGCTCTCATATGCTGCATGTGTGGGATAAACGCTTTGGCCAGATACACACTTTGCATCACGCAGGATTCGAACTGGCTCACATAATCCTCAGGCGCTTGCTCCAGCACACTTGTCCATTCATACTGAATGACCGCATTGGCAACAACGATATCAACACCGCTCAGCTTGCTCTCAATTTCATCCCGTATCCGAAAAGAGGTTTCCTGTTTGGTGATGTCACCTTGCACAATTACTGCCTGACGGCCTATTACTTCAATTTCGCGCTGTAATTCCATAGCCTTGGCTTCGTTGCTTATGTAGTGCAGAGCCACATTTGCGCCGCAAGCAGCAAGAGTACGTGCTATAACTCTGCCCAATTGCCCGGTTGCGCCGGTAACTAATGCCGTTTTCCCCGTAAGGTTCAGCTGCATCTCTGAAATAACCTCCTTCTGCAATGTGATTTATGCATTCAAACTTATGCGTAGAAAACGGTTTCGATTGTCTGCATGTTAAGTGCATTTTGTTATATACATTTCACCAAACAAGTCAGCTTGTTCTTCAATTCATTCAAATCATTATGAATATAAAAATACAATAGTTTCGCATCCTCGCCGCCCTGCTCTTAGGCACCATTGTGCTGAATCAGGTCGATTTCCTGAAAGCGGCTAACTTCCTTCTCCCAGCGCTCTGCAACATACTGACGATGCACCGGATGATCATTATAAGCGTCATATGCTGCCTGATCTGCAAAAACCATCGAAAAGCTGTAGTCAAACTCATTCTTGGCGCTCACCTGGCGTAACACCTGAAAGTCCTCAACACCCGGTATAGCCGCAAGCGCTTCCTTACTTTCCTTCAAAAAAGTTTCAGCTTCCGCTGTATCCTTGCCTGCATAAAGTGTAAATGTCACCATATGTGTTATTCTGCTCATCTCTGTTTCCTCCTTCATATGTTTGAACTCTATGCTCTAGTTTACAACTGAAAGGATTGAAAGCGCAATAATTGGTTGATCTCTTCTTGATCGAACAATTGCTGAAGACACAAAAAAAACCCGGAATGAATCTTCCGGGGTTTCCTTTGTTATCTATGGGTAAACTAGTTTTTGAGGTTGTATTTACGGTTGAACTTGTCAACACGTCCGCCGATATCCACGTTTCTTTGTTTACCAGTGAAGAACGGGTGGGATGCGGAGCTGGTGTCTACACGGATCACAGGGTATGTGTTACCGTCTTCCCATTCCATTGTTTCATTCGAGAATTTAGTCGAAGAAGCAAGGAATTTGTAGTCAGCACTTGCGTCGTAGAAAACTACGAGCTGTGTTTTAGGATGGATGTCAACTTTTGGCATAATCTATTTACACTCCTTTAATATGGGTACTCCCTAGAATCAAACTAAATTTTATTATACTCTTTTTTCGCACGAAGTACCAGCAAGATTTGCAGAAAAGACAAAAAATTTATAATCCATGCGTTGATCCATCTGATTCAACATTACGCCGAGCCTTTTTCCAGTACATGCAGCATGTACTCGAGCGCCTCCAATTCATCTCTTCCCCGTGTCTGCAGGCGGACAATGCTGCCATTTCGAAGTGGAAGCAGTGCCATACCAAGCAGACTCTTCACATCTACGCGATGCTCGTGATCTGCCTCCGTATACGACAATAATATCTCTGAGGAAAAACGTGACGCTTGTGAAGATACCGACAACAGCTCATCCCGATGGAAATCCGCGTGAATCATAAATTCATGTGTTCTCACAACCTTCAGTTCCTTTCGCTAAGTTCTGAACACCTTCAGGGTGTATGCTATAGTTCATGTGTTTTCATTTATATATTAAAATCATCATGAATTATACCATGTGCTGGCAGGTTGTCCATGCTTTTCAGGCAGAAAAAACAAAAAAATGAGCCTAACCGATAAGAAAAGCCCTGCACATCTCTATGCACAGGACTCCTTCCTACTTTTTACATCCCATTCGGGTAAACCATAACTTTCAGACTTCCGCTCTTGTTATACAGCGCCCGCTCCATAGCCTGCTGTGTCTCTTCCAGCGGATAACGATCCGTAATCAACGACATGACATCATGCTGTCCCGAGCTTAAAAAAGCAATGCCCGCCGGATACGTATTGGCATAACGAAATATGCCGTAAATATCCACTTCATTGTCCGCTATAAACGGTACATTGATTGCAATCTCATCCTGCGCGGGCAAACCAACAATGGCAAGCTTCCCACCTCTTCGCAGCGAGTAGAGAGCAGACTGTAAAGCCTTCGGATTGCCTGCCGTCTCCCAGGCGGTATCCACCCCGATGCCTCCCGTAATTTCCTTAATTACGGTCAGAGCATCTTCATGACGTACATTTATGGTGTGTGTAGCTCCCATCCTGCGTGCGGCCTCAAGGCGAACCTCTTCCAGATCCGTTACGATAATCGTCTGAACACCGAAGGATTTGGCAGCCGCTACAGCCATCAGCCCGACAGGACCCATGCCCATAATGGCAAGTGTTGTACCTGGAGCCAGTTTACTTCGACGTGCCGCGTGAATACCCACAGAGAACGGCTCGTTCATTGCCGCTTCCTCATACGTCAGCTGATCCGGGATCGGGAATACCATATCCTCGCGTATGACCATGTACTGTACAAATGCACCGTCTACCGGAGGGGTAGCCAGAAACTGAACGTCCGGGCACAGATTGTAACGTCCCTCTTTACATGCATGACATCGACCGCAGGTTACTCCGGGCTCAATGGCAACCCGATCCCCCGGTTTCAGCCTGGAGACGTGCTCTCCAACTGCCGCAATCATGCCTGCACATTCATGCCCCAGAATAATCGGCTTTTCTACAATAAACCTGCCAATGCGGCCATGCTCAAAATAATGGACATCCGATCCACAGACACCTACAGCCATGACCTTCACCAGCACTTCGTTCGCAGAGGGCCTGGGCACAGGCTGTTCCTCAATGATGATATGTCCGGGCTTTGTCATAACTGCCGCTTTCATTGTTCCGGGTAGCTCATAGGATTCATGTCGAGTCATACGCATTCTCCTCCTTGTGTATGTCAGTGCTGTCTTTCTATATTAAAGAAAACGCTGCGTGCTATTCACTTTTAATAGATCGTTCTTGCATGCTCATCCTGAATACCGCTCTTGCGATAGAAATACGTGTTGATCATATCCCGCCACTCCTTCGCATGCTCTGCCTGTTCCGCCTGCAGCTCAGCCACCTTGCTGTAAATCACCGGGTCCACCTTGCCCTCCAGTTCTCTCCAGGTTTCCGCCAGTGCTTCTGCCTGCTCTACCCCTTCGAAATGAGTGTCGTAGATATGCTGTATAACCGTTTTACCGGAGTGCAGCACATGCGTATATGGCACATGATGGAAAAAGAGAATCAGCTCATCCGGACAAGTCTCCAATGATTCATATCTGGCCGCATTTTCGGGATGATATTGTGACGTGTATCCTGTACCACTTTTCACCGTCCGATCAACCCCAATTCCATAACGATCGGCAAAGTGATACGTTCCCCACTTGGAATACTCATACCCGTCCACATTTGGCCCGTAGTGATGATCCGGATTCACCATCCAGCCTACCCCGAGAGGGGCCGTATAATTTTCATAGATATCCAGTGAGGATAACAGCATGCCCGTAATCCGCTCAACAACCTGCTCATCATGCCCGAACGTTAAACGCACCCATTCATCTGCAATCTGCTCTGCTGACAGGTCGGGATTCCACCCCAGTCTGCCATAGCCGTAAAGATTGGCTTGAGCCAGCGGATGCCCGGTCCAGCATGCATCAGCACCAATATTGGATACCGCGGCAAACCCGCTATATGGACGCTGATAAAGCGAGCCGTCAGCAATGCGTTTGATCTCGGAGCCCTTGCCCTTGGCATACGTGTCGAAATCCAGTACTTCCTTCCACTGAGGCACAAGAAACGCGAGATGTCGCTGCTGCCCTGTGTATTCCTGCGTGATCTGGAACTCAATGATCTGGTTTGTGTTTTCCATTGCTCCGAATAGAGGTGAGACGGCCTCCCTTACCTGGAAATCCATCGGTCCATTTTTGATCTGCAAAATAACGTTATCCGCAAACCGACCGTCTAACGGCTTGAAATGATCATAAGCGGCACGTGCCCGGTCTGTAGAACGATCCCGCCAGTCCTGCTTGCAGTTGTATACAAAGCAGCGCCAGATGACCAGCCCGCCAAATGGACGAAGAGCATCAGCCAGCATGTTGGCACCGTCAGCATGATCACGATTATAAGTGAACGGCCCTGGTCTATTTTCCGAGTCGGCCTTGATCAGGTAACCGCCGAAATCAGGAATTGCAGCATATACCTTCGCGGTCTGGATGCTCCACCATTCCCGCACCTGCTCATCGAGCGGATCAGCGGTTTGCAGCCCGCCCACCTCAATCGGACTCGCATAGTTGGCACTGAGAAATAAACGAATGCCATATGCTCTGAACGCAGCGGCGACCTTTGCAACATCACCCAGATACCGCTCGGTGAGGAACAAGCTCTCTTTCCTGTGAACATTGACGTTATTGATCGCTACAGCATTAATACCGGTGGAAGCAAGCAGCCGTGCATAGTCTCGTATGCGGCCTATATCTTGTGTAAATTCTCCGTTCTCGTAAAAAATAGAACGTCCGGCATATCCCCGCTCAATACTGCCGTCCACGTTATCCCACTGATTGATCATTCGCAACGAATTCACAGGCTGCTCGGTTATGACAATCCGCTCAGGCTGACTTTCCGTCGCGACAGCGACAGCGGCTGCACCAGCTTCGGCGCCTTCCTGCTTCAATGTCAATTCGCGAAGCAAATGAAAGACTGCATACAAAATACCTTGCGGTGTTTCTGAACCAATCACCAGTTCACGTTGCGACTCATCTTCCCGAATAATGAACCCTTCACCATGTACAGCGGCACGCTCAGCATCGGTAAGCACGTTCGCTGCGAAATCACTCCCGGCCCAAGTACCCAACCGGATAGCTGGTCCACGTTCGTTCTGCTGTGAGCCCTGCGTTTGAGATTTAATCATTTTGGGCTGGACCCCATATAACTTACCGAGCCCTTGGGAGAGCTCAGTAAGTGCTGTATCCATCACTTCATGCTGCTCCTGCACTTCAACCCGCTTGCTCCAGAGAGGAGCTGCCTTTCGTGCAGTATCCTTCGCTCCTGGAAGTGCAGCGTGATAACCTAGCCAGGCATCATATTGTGGACCGGACAGACCGGATTGAATAGTAGTTTGACTCATAGTACAGCCTCCTTGCTTGCATAAATCTCTGCCAGACGATTGCCTTTTCCTTCAAGAAGCCACAGTATGGAAGTTACGCCGCGTGGATAGTATTTGCTGCCCACCGCAACACCGGACAAAATCTGATCACTCCAGCACCAGTAGGACTCTTCCGGATGAAGCAGCCACTTCACATGAGCAGCGTCTGCGGCTTTCCCGGACTCATCCCATTCCACGCCAAGTATCTCACGAGCAATAAATTGGGACAGATAGATTTTGCTCAGCCAGGAGTTGTTGCTTGTGGAAGACAGCTTCCATCCTCCATCTTCAAACAAACATGTTCCCGGAACAAGTACCGTCTGCAGATGTGTGTGGAGTGCCTTCATATAGGATCCGAATCGGCCGTTAATATCCAGTGCTGCTTCACAGCCTGTAAAGTACGGGAATACCAGACCTTCAATGGCCGGAATAATACGGGAATCATTGTTTTCTGCAATGACAGCCGGGATATAACCACCATCGGTCAACTGAGCTGCCACGCTTGCTGCACATCGATCTGCCTGCTTGCCTGCCTGATGAGATAGTCCAGTCAACTTCTCCGCCGCAAACAGCTTCTCCAGGGCAACATATACGGCCCAGCACTTGCCGGCAAGATAAATATTGTTGCGAGATTGTCCGAGTGATACATCCAGGCTGTCGTATGTTGTAATCTCTGCTCCACCCTGCGTACGGCTGCTATCGAGACCCATCAAGCCATTACGCTCTGCTTCTTCAGGATGATCGCGGTTAAGCATGCTTTCGAAGCACTCCTGAATCACTGGCAGCATCTTCTGTACAAAATCCCGATCTTTCGTTTGCTCAATATAGACCGTTGCACAGCAAAGCCAGTTCACCAGCTCTTCATGGCTCATCTGTGAGAAGCAATCATCAATGCCGACCAGTTCGTATGCCGAGTGGCCCGGACGAGAGAATACATTGGCAATACCGATGTCATGCGTAAACGTAATCCCGCCTGGATACAGTTTTTCCTCTCCCGGGAAACGCACCTCATCCGTATAACTGTATCGTTTCACAAACCATTCCAGCTCGTTGCGCACTGTCCAAGGATTGAGAGCAAGCTCGAAATACAGCTGGTCTGCGGTCAGATCCAGCGTATTCATCATGCGGTATTCCCCTTCATTGACAATCCATAGCGGATCGCCATCGGCCTCCAGCAATTGTGTGCTGGCATAATAACTGTGAATGGAATGAGCCAGCATGAAGGATTGATCCTCACTAAGCGCTGCCGTTCCAAGGCGCTGATCCACCTCGGCACAGGATGCAGTCAACACATCAAATCGATTCAGCGCGTATTCACCCGCCTCCAGAATGTCTGAGAAATAACGAGTATACCAATACGTTGTGTCCATGCCGGTCGTGACAATTCCGCCGCGATAGAAACATACCGCGAACTGGAACGTACGCTTCTCACCTGCCGGCACCTCCATCAGCAGTACAGATGTAGACCCTAGACCAAAAGCCAGATTATCCCGGTGCTTCTCCTCCAGAATCTTCTCCAGTGTGAATCCGCGTGCCGGCCACAGGCCTTCATTTTTGGATAAAATTGCGGTCAGGCGGCCTTGTCCAACCCCTGTTAATGATCCGCCCTCAGGTCCGCCAATCAAACGCATCGCGGAATATGGATCACTGCCTTGATAACCGAAGTAGCCTTTACGCGTCTTTGTGCCTTGACTGTTGTCGATGGTCAGCTCTACCAATACCGCTGGCACAAGCGCATCCATCAGAGCTTCACGATCGCCGCTTGTCGGGTCTGGAACAGAGCGTACAGGTGAATAAATACGGAACTGCAGATCACCCGCATTCCACGTATCTGTCCCTGAAGTAAACTCACGCGTGATATCTTCATCCCGAAACGCAGCGATCAGCGGGTGCTCCCCTGAGCCATCTGTTGTCTGATTTCCGTGCTCGAGCTTCTCCACATCATAACGGCTGCTCTCATCCTCGCTTGCCTCGTAGAAAGGCAATGCCTGATAATGCTCTCCATCACGAGCCTGTAATCCAATATATACATTCTGGTCTGCCGGCTTGCCGAGTTCAAGACCCAATCCGCCTTTGGCTCCCTTGTAACCTAGCGTGAAACTGGCAAATGCCCCGATTGGTGCGTGATGCGCATTGTAAAAAATAGATCTGGCTGTACTCATTCTCCGTAACCCCTCTCGGAATAGATATGCATACGTTTTCATTAGCCCCATCCTATCACGCACTGCCCACGCATACCATGATCAAATCAATCGGATATTTACCCAAATCAAGCTGATGTATGTTAAAATATAAAGCGGTTACACCCATTCGACTTTATGGCTACCTTAATAAATACAGGTATAAAAAGAAACATACATAAGGAGAAATTCAGATGTCTTCCACTTATTTACCGCCCGACCTAGGAGAAAATGTGCATGAAGTTTTTTACCCAGATGTGCAAACAACCGTCAATCTGTTCGCAATCCACCTGCGGAGTGTCGGGAAAGATTGGGACTATCCGGCGCATGAGCACCCTCAGTATGAGCTGAACTACGTAACAGAGGGTGTCCAGTACATGACCATCAACGGCACGTTATATGTACAACATGCAGGCGAGCTGCTCCTGATCCCGCCGGGAAGCGTGCACTCCAGTCAGAGCCGGAACGGGCAGGGCTTTACTTACTTCTGCATGCATTTCGACATTGATGACCAGCTATTTCTCTCCCTTCTGGCCCGAATCAAACAGGTCTTGTTCAGCGCAGACAGCCCGGTAACCCGGCAGATCGAGCCTGTCTTGCACAAGCTCATGTCCTCAGCTCATGACCAGTCTGCCAGCGCAATGGTGCAGCGTATGAAGCTGCAGTCGGCGGTATTCGAGCTGTTCGGGCATCTGTGGGAGACCGTGTCCCAGGAAGCGGCACAGACGTTTACGGATGGATACGAACGAATTGAACTGGCGCACATGATCCGTACTCGGCTCCAAGGTCTGATGAGTCAGCAATTCAAGCAAGGACACGAATCCGACAGTCACTATGGCATTGATGATATCGCGGCTGAACTGGGGATCAGTCCTTCACATTGCAATCGGGTATTCAAGCAGGTGTTTGGACAGTCTCCTCGAGCGGTATTATCCCAGATGGTGCTGCATGAGGCTAAAGTTCTGTTAGGCAACCCCCAGCTCTCTGTGCAAAATATTGCGCTGATGCTCGGTTATAAAGACATTGCCCATTTCAGTCGTCAATTCAAACGGTGGTCCGGTATGTCCCCCTCCCGGTACAGACAGGAACAGCCTGCCCTGGAATAAGTCCAGCAGCAGGCTGTTTGAAGATATATTCCTTTATAATCGCTTAACAGCACTTCATGTCTTTAAACGATGGTTAGCTGCTATTTCAGCAAACGCTTGATCAGCTTCAGCTTGTTATCATACGGCGGGTACAGCACAGGCGGGTTAATCCTGGTGCTTTTTTTCAGAATACTCTTCATATGAGAAAAAGTCTCAAAGCTGTACCGCCCATGATATGAGCCTATGCCTGAATGTCCGACTCCTCCAAACGGCAGACGCGGATTGGCGACATGTGTAATCGTGTCGTTAATACAGCCACCGCCAAAGGAAACCTCGGTTAATACTTTATCCTGAACATCCTTATTGGATGTAAACAGATACAACGCAAGCGGCTTGGGACGTTTCACAATCTGAGCAATCGCTTCATCCAGGTGACCATAACTGATTATTGGCAAAATAGGCCCAAAAATCTCGTCCTCCATCGTGGCTGCACCCCATGAAGCATCAATCAAAGTCGGCTCGATAAAACGATGCTCCTCATCCGAAGCCCCGCCATAGATCACCTTCTCGCGATCTCGTTCAATAAGTGTCGTAAGTCGTTTAAAGTGTGAATGGTTAACAATGCGCCCGTAATCCTTATTATTTTGAATATCTGTTCCGAAGAAAGCAGCAATCGCTCCTTTCAATGCTTCAATCAAGGGCTGTTTTACACGCTCATGTACCAGCAAATAATCGGGTGCGATACAGGTTTGCCCTGTATTGAGCAGCTTGCCCCAGATAATGCGTTCAGCCGCCACTTGAATATCTGCCTGTTCATCTACGATGACAGGGCTTTTGCCACCAAGCTCCAACGTGACAGGCACGAGGTTTTGGGCCGCAGCCTGCATCACAATTTTCCCGACCGGTACACTGCCTGTGAAAAAAATATAATCAAAAGGCGCATGAATCAGCGCTGTTGTTGTATCCTTGGCCCCTTCGACGACCTGCACGTACTCTGGCTCGAACACCTCATCAATCAACTCCCGGACAACAGCGGATACGGCCGGGGTATGCTCCGACGCTTTAAGCACCGCCGTATTGCCCGCAGCAATTGCACCAACCAGTGGTTCGATGAGAAGCTGGAATGGATAATTGAATGGTCCAATGATCAGAACCGTACCGTATGGCTCAGGAATGATGAAGCTTTTGGAACCGAGAAGTGCCACTTGAGTTTTGACTTTGGTGGGTTTCATCCACTTTGATATCTTGCGAATCGTGTGTGTGATGCTGTCCAGCATAAAACCAATCTCCGTCGTGTATGACTCGAATTCACTCTTTCCCAGGTCTTGGTATAACGCCTCTGTCAGTCTGGTTTCGTACTTCTGTATAGCCTGCTTCAGGCGGGTTAGCCGCTGTATTCTCACTTCAGCCGAACGTGTGGCACCTGAACGAAAAAACGACTGTTGTTTTGTCAAAATCACTTGAACATCTTCACTGCTTAACTCCTGCAACGTTGTCATAACTGCTTCACTCCTCATTTATTTTAGTGATCAAAGGTAGTTGTTAAAGGTTTAAACCTACGAACGTATACTATACATGCCTAGGCATGTTGTCGTTGGTAAACATAGTTTCTTGCTTTTGATCCGTCTATGACCGATCGTTTTACATGGCTCGAATTACAAACATTCCTCTTCCAATGCGGCAACAAGCTGTTTCAGCAGATCAACAGAAGCATGCAGGGAAGCCGAATAATAACGCTGTGTGCCCTTCTGTTCCACCGAGATCAGACCCTTCTCGAGCAGTAGCTTCAGATGATGGGATATGGCTGGACGGGAGAGACTGGACTGTTCCGTGATTTCATTCACCGTCATCCTGCCTTGTTCGCTAAGCATCAGCAAGATCGACTGGCGATGATTGTCGCTTAACACTTGAAACAACGGAATACAGGTTTGGAAAATAGATATGGCCTTCTGACTCATCGGTACACCTCATCTGTCTATATAAGTTGAGCTAAAGATTTTACACAATCCACTCCGATGACAGAACAACCTGAGAGTAGCGGTTATCCCCAGATTTTTTCGATTCCCTTTTCCAAAGGGAAAATCCGGTGATAAAGGCGACCGCTTCGCTTTTTCAGGTTTTTTCTGTCCTCTTTCGTTCACGTGTAAATAAATAGATCAACTTATATATTTCTGATTTATATTTAACGTTTTTATTTATGTCGTTTGGTTTAAACATTTAAACCTAATAGTTAAATAATATTACAAACCGGAACTAATCGCAACCATGCACTTGTCCTCGTACAATCCATGCGCTCATATCCTTCAATTTTTCCTTGCGTTAGAATCAAAATAAAACGCTTCCATTTCACCATACTTGTATGGTAGTATGGCAATGAAGGAGTTGAAGTTGTGGATCAAATCCCGAAGTTGTCAACCAAAGCCGCCTTGCCGCCCATAACAAGTCATCTGTCTGCGCTGAACAAGCAGGCCTACTCGACACGAGATCTTGTTTATGACACGCTGAAACAACAGATTTTGAGTCTCGAACTGCCACCGGGCACAGCCATATCGGAGAAGGAAATCTCGCTGGGCTTCCAGGTTAGCCGAACGCCTGTCCGCGAAAGCTTTGTAAGGCTGGCCCAGGAAGGTTTACTGGAAGTGTATCCGCAGCGCGGGACGTATGTCTCCCTCATTCATGTTGATCTGGTTGAAGAAGCCAGGTTCATGCGAGAGCATCTTGAACGAGCAGTCATTCGTCTGGCATGCGCACATTTTCCGGCCGAGCAGATGTCAGCTCTTGAACAAAATCTTACACTCCAGCAGCAATGCCTGAAGGAACCGGATGATCGGCGTATGTTTCAACTGGACGAGGAGTTCCATAGCACTCTTTTTGCAGGCTGTAACAAAAGTAAAACCTGGACCGTGATTGAGCAGATGAGTGTGCATTTGAATCGAAGCCGTATGCTCCGTCTGTCCTCGGATCATCACTGGGATCACCTGATCGAGCAGCACAGATCCATGGTTCAAGCGATCCTGCAGCAGGATGCAGATCAGGCAGAACGTCTGGCACAGGAGCATCTGCACCTGACCGTGACAGACCTGAGTATGCTTCGGGATACATATGCTTCCTATTTTCAATGAGCTACATTTACTGCCCTACATCACAAAGTTTAAAGCAGCTTCCACTAATCATGATGAGGTGAATGGAATGAAGATGGTTTTTCGCTGGTTTGGCGAAGGCAATGACACAGTTTCACTGGATCACATCCGGCAAATTCCTGGCGTTGAAGGTATCGTATGGGCGCTGCATGATGTTCCCGCCGGGGATGAGTGGCCGATGGACAAAATTCTCGCGGTCAAGGCAGCTGCCGACAAAGCCGGGCTGCATCTGGATGTTGTAGAGAGCGTTAACATTCATGAGGATATCAAGCTTGGATTGCCTTCCCGGGACAAATATATCGCAAATTACATTAAAACGATGGAGAAACTTGCCCAGGTAGGTGTCAAAGTCATCTGTTACAACTTCATGCCGATCTTTGATTGGCTTCGTACCGATATGCACAAAGAGATGGAAGACGGTTCAACTGCCCTTTTCTATGAAAGCAGCAGATTGCATAACATCGAACCGCTGGAGCTTGTTCGCAAAATCACTGAAAACTCCGCGCTGACCATGCCAGGCTGGGAGCCGGAACGTCTTCAGTATCTGACCAGTTTGTTTGAAGCCTACAAGGATGTAACCGAAGAAGATATGTGGGAGAACGCCCGTTATTTCCTGCAGGAGATCATCCCGACTGCCGAACGCCTTGGCATTCGAATGGCAATCCACCCGGATGATCCGCCATGGCCAATCTTTGGTCTTCCTAAAATCATCATTAATCAGGATAATGTTCGCAGATACCTGAAGCTGTATGACAGCCCTGCTAACAGTGTAACCTTGTGCAGCGGTTCTCTCGGAGCCAATCCTGACAATGATATCATTGCGATGATTCATGAGTTCAAAGATCGTATCCCGTTTGCCCACATTCGTAATGTGAAGGTCTATGACAATGGTGACTTTATTGAAACGTCTCACCGCAGTCAGGACGGCAGTGTAGATATTGCAGGCGTTGTGGAGGCCTACCACGATATTGGCTTTGAAGGATATGCCAGACCCGACCATGGACGACATCTGTGGGGAGAACAATGCCGACCGGGCTACGGGCTGTATGACCGTGCACTCGGTATTATGTATCTCTGGGGTGTCTGGGATTCACTGCAAAGGAGGTCAAACGCATGAGTACAAACGAGCACAGCTCCATCTCACATTCTGAACAAACACCACGGCTGAAGGGCAAAACGGCTGTTATTACCGGTGGTGCAGGTGTCTTATGCCGTGCCATGGCTGAAGAGCTTGCCAGACATGGTGCACAGATCGCCATTCTGAACCGCACCGTATCGAAGGGCCAGGAAGTGGCTGCTTCTATTGAGCAGGCAGGTGGTCGTGCCATTGCCGTTGCATGTGATGTAACACAGGCTGACAGTGTGCAGGCGGCGGCAGATATCGTTCGCGAGCAGCTCGGTCCTTGTGACATTTTGATTAACGGTGCAGGTGGCAATCATGCAAGCGCCAATACGACGAATGAAATTTTTAAACCCGAGGATCTGGGCAACCCGGATGTAACCACCTTCTTTGATGTTAGTGTTGATGGTTTTCGTCAGGTGATGGATCTGAACTTTGTCGGCTCCCTTATCCCTACTCAGATTTTTGCCAAGCAGATGATTGAACGTGATGTACCGGCTACAGTTATCAATATATCGTCAATGAGCGCCCCTTCGCCTATGACCAAAGTTCCGGCGTACAGCGCTGCCAAAGCAGCCATTAACAATTTCACGCAGTGGCTTGCCGTGCATCTGGCGGAGTCCGGCATTCGGGTCAACGCTATTGCCCCCGGCTTCTTCCTGACCGAGCAGAATCGCAATCTGCTCCTGCAGCCTGACGGTTCGCCAACCGAGCGCTCCAGCAAAATCATCGCACATACACCGATGCGCCGCTTCGGCAAGCCGGAGGATTTGCTGGGAACATTAATGTGGCTCGCAGATGAGCAGCAATCCGGCTTTGTGACGGGCATTGTTGTACCTGTAGACGGCGGATTTATGGCTTATTCAGGCGTATAAACTCTTTTTTCACATACTTAACCTCTTGAACTGATTATCTATATATCTGTAACTCGAACCGAAGCTCGTGATTTCATCATGGGCTTCGGTTTTTTCATGTTTGCAGTCTGAAGCAGAAGGAATAAGTTGCCTGCTTGTGGGCAAGGATTGTGGATGTAAAGGACGGTGAACTGCACATGATGGAGGAAACAACGGTTGTTGCCGTGCGAGCTATTATCGCTTTTCTCACCTTAATTATCTATACGAGGGTACTGGGAAAACAGCAGATGGGCAACCTGACCTATTTTGACTATATTAACGGCATTACGATCGGTTCCATTGCAGGCACGTTTGCGACCGATTTGTCGTCCAAGGCATGGATTCATTTTGTGGCCCTGACCATATTTACGCTAATTACCATTCTCTTTCAATACATTACACTCAAGAGTCGTACCTTCTCTAACATCATGGACTCTGATCCCACACTCGTCATTCAAAACGGCAAAATTCTGGAGCAGAATCTGAGTAAAATGCGCGTAAAGTTCGATGAACTTACCATGATGCTGCGACAAAAGGATGTATTTGACCTGACCACCGTCAATTATGGCATTCTGGAGCCGGACGGCACCCTCTCCATTGCACTGAAACCGGAGCTGCAGCCCGTCACTGCCAGTGACATGCACATGCATCCACCACCCCAAAAGCTCATGACTGAGCTGATCGTTGATGGCATTCTGATCAAGCCAAATCTGGCGCAGCGAAACAAAAGTAGTCAATGGTTAACCGAGCAATTGAAAAAACAAAATCTGACCATTCAGGACATTGCCTTTGCCGCCATTTTACCCAATGACAAGCTGTATATTGATCTGTACAAGGATCAGCTACCTGAAAAGTCAGAACCTGAAGAGGACAACAAGGAGGGCAGAAAATGAAAAAACAATCATGGCTGCTCTATGCAATCCCCATTGTCATGCTGTTACTGTTTATCGCTATTATGGTTAGCGGGACTTGGCTGAAAAAACCTTTTGGTACGCAGGATCGGTTATTCGAATCTATACAGCTGCTGGAGAAGCACGTTCAGGACAAGCAGTGGACCAAAGCCAAAGCACAGGTCGACTATGCCATGCAAGCCTGGGATCGCATCGTCAATCGGATCCAGTTCAGTGTGGAACGCGAGACCATCTATGATATTCTGGGTGCACTCGCACGAATGCAGGGTGGTATTGCGGCGAAGGATGACCAAGCGATTATGGAGGAAATTTATTATTTTTATGCATTGTGGGATAACCTTGGGGATTAACTGTTACTGACCATGACATGAAAAAAGCAAAAAAACACCCCCTCTCTCTGTGAAAAGGAAGTGCTTTTCGTTCAGGCATGGCAGCCTGTTCCCGTGATACCCGGTCGATTATGCTCTGTTGAACCTGCGAGACCTGGGCGCATTTGCCTTGCCTTCTTTGCGGAAGAAGAGTGTGAGCGCTCCCCTTGCACACCATAGAGCAAACAAAGCAAACAGCGTACCCCAGAACAACGCAGGCAGAAATGTCTGCTGTGCCAGATTCGCTGCATCTCCAGCCTGAGAAGGACGTGTCCATGAAGTCCAGCCGATGTACATCGCACTGACCACCGACTCCTCCAGCGTAATAAAGGCGAGCAGCAGATAATAATACTTGGCAATTTTCGCCCCGAAGATCATGATAACCACATTCAGAGCAATAAACCCGGTCAACCACAGCATGCCGAATTCCCCTCTGACATATAACAGCAATGAGACAAGAGCCACAGCCGTCATTAATCCAAGTCCCCACATGTGCCGACCTTTGCGATACAGATAGAACAATAACCATGCAAACAGCGATGCCCCGATGTATCCTGCCAGCGAAACAAATATCGATCTCCCTGGTGTCAGCATGGATGAATACGTTACACCACTGTGGTCCGCATACAATTCAATCCGCAGCACCTTGCCGGACAACACCAGTGTCATTAGCGCATGCGCGAATTCATGAATCATCGTATCCAGATTACGAAATAAGGACGAGAACGGGATCATCCGGGTCAGAAATACAGAGGCCATCAGAAAAAGAATCGTTTTGAGCCACTTGTTCACTCTGTTCAGACCTCCTTGCCTTCATGTAAGCGAGCCTATCCCATTATACTACGTGCTCTTCCCCTGCTTCGTTTCGTCTTTTGAAGTCCAGTGCACATCGTTCCATCCACCAACAGAAGCTGCGATTATGTCCAATGAAAAAAGAAGAAAGATCATATCGGCCGCGCCCGGGCTCATATGTCACTAATAATCGGTTTTTCATTCGCTGCAGCGCATAATTCACGAACTGCTCGGATGCCGGGCTATGAATCAGCGTTACATAAGCATACAGGGAGTGATCAACAGGTTCATCCAGCGGACTGACGCCTGCACATGAAAACTCCGTCTGCACACCTGCTTCATGCAGCAGGCTTAGCGAAGAGACTAACTCTGTATCAACCTCAATCCCGTTCCAGATCGCTGTCTGTTTGGGAATAATGACCTGTTTATCCCGCTCGGTCCAGTACATCAATTCCTGCTTTCGTCTTCTCCACAGATGGGCGGGCTGCTCACTTAACAGCACTTCCTGCTCTTCATTTTGTTCATGCGGGTCCATCGTATCCTCCTCTTCTGCTTCATCCGGTCGTCTCAAGCGAAAGAGAGCACATCGCTGTGCTCTCTGCTTCGCAAAAGGCAAAGGAATCGATCTCATTCATTCCTTAGCATGTTGTTATATTGTACCTTTTTCGGTGCTGTGCATCAAATTGAATCGGGATTCCTGCTTATTCGTTCAGCGCCAGCTTCAGCGCCTCCAGGTTCTCTCTCATGACACTGATGTAGTCCTTGCCTGCTTTGACTTCGTCCTCGGTCAAACCTTCAATCGGATTTAATACAGCCGTTTTGGCCCCAACCTCCTGTGCAATCGTATCGGACACTTTGGAGGATACCAGGGTTTCGAAGAAGATTGTTTTGACCTTGTGTTCTTTGGCAAAATCAATCACTGACGCCATCTGTGCCGCGGATGGCTCCTGTTCAGGAGACAAACCGGCAATCGGTACCTGCTGAAGACCATACTCCTGTGCCAAATAAGCAAAAGCCGCGTGCTGTGTGATGAAGTCTTTACGTTTGCTGTCCTTTACAGCCGCCTTGAAATCCTGATCCAGTGCTTCGAGCTTGGCAACATATGCATCAGCATTCTGTTTGAACTGATCTGCATGCTGAGGTGCAGCCTTCGCCAGTCCAGCTTCAATGTTGCGAACCTCTTTTATGGCCAGTGCCGGAGATAACCATACATGAGGATCAAGTCCGCCATGGTCATGGTCATGGTCATGCTCTTCACTGCTGGCTTCTGCATGGTCGTGACCATCCTTCACAGCAGCATCATCCGCGTGATCATGCTCCCCTGAAGCGGCTTCGTCTGCATGGTCATGGTCGTGGTCATGCTCCTCTTCTTCGCCACCCTCACGAATGCTAATGCCTTGACTCGCCTCGACTTGAATCAGCTTGCTGCTGCTCAGACTGTCCTTGACCTGATCAATCCAGGATTCCATACCTGCTCCGTTGTAAACGAGCACATCTGCCTTTTCGATGCTAGCCATATCCTGAGGAGTTGGCTCCCAGTCATGCGGCTCCATTCCAGCGGGTACAAGCGTATGCACATCTGCCAGATCACCCGCTACATTTTTCGTGAATTCATACATTGGATAGAAGCTCACCTGCACGTTCAATTTTTGCTCCGTCTCCGCCGGAGTGGATGCGGCTGTAGCTGTGGATGCATCCGGTTCAGCAGCCGGGGCCTTCTGCCCGCAGCCCGTTACAACGAGTGCCATGCTGAAAACTAGTGCAAGCGCGGAATTTTTAGCAAATTTCATATCATAAGTTCCCCATTTCATATTATGTGTTCCCTTTGGAATGTATATATAGTGTTGCTGTCTGATTTTGCTGTGCCGCGCGGTGACGTTTACGGTTATATAATGAAATCAGCTTCTGAGCCGATATCCCGGTCAACAGGAAAAATAACAGGATAAGTGCAATCGTTCCACCTGGGGGTGTGTTCCATTGGTAAGAAGCGGTCAGTCCACTAAAAATACCTGCCAGCCCCGTAATGACAGCAATGACGATTGCTGTTGCAAAGCTGCGTGATATTCTCAAGGCTAACGCTGCCGGCAATACAATCAGTGCAGAGACCAGCAGTACGCCGACAATCGGCATGGCCGAGGCTACGGTCATTCCCGTAAGTATGGCAAAAGCAAACGACAATCCTTTGACCCGAACTCCCCCGATCGAGGCGGTCTCTTCATCAAAAGTCAGATTGTAGAGCTGTCTGCGCAGACAAATAAAAAAGATTAATCCAATCAAGCATACAGCCGCCATCATCCACAGCTGTGTGTTGCTTACGGCTACGATTGAACCGAACAGATATGAACTGAACGTTTTGGAGAGATTTGTCTTCAAACTCATTAATACGACAGCTAAGGCCAGACCCGACGTCATAATTATGGCCACGGGCACCTCGCTGTAGGTACGATAGCTTCGCCGCAGCTGTTCAACCAGCAAAGCACCGATCATGGCTACCGCAAAGCCGCACAGCACCGGATTCAGGTTCATGACAGAACCAAGCGCAACCCCGGCAAGCGAAACGTGAGAAAGGGTATCCGCCATCAGTACCTGCCGTCTGAGCATCAGATATACACCCAGAATGGGTGCAATCATCCCGATTAGCCCTCCAGCCCAGAAAGCACGTTGCATGAATTCGTACTCAAACACTGCCATTCCTCGCTTTCCTGTCGCTCCAGCGTGATCGTCCGGTCCAGCCGATTGCCGATCTCCTCCAGACCATGTGTAACCATAATAATGGTCAGCCCGTGCACATCTGCATAATGACGCATCAAATCATAGAAGCCTTCTCTGCTACGCCGGTCCATGCCTGTTGTGGGTTCATCCAGCACTAGCACATGAGGCTGTGCAGCCAATGCCCGTGCAATACAGATACGCTGCTTCTGTCCGCCCGACAGCTCGCCAACCCGCGTGTTGCGATATTCCCACATGCCCACTTCACGCAGGCTGCGTTCAACAATCGCTTCTTTGTCCGCAGTGAACCTGCGAAAAAGTCCCAGCTTGTGGTAACAGCCGGAGCGAACCAGTTCGATGACCGTGCTGGGAAAACCGCTGTTAAACGAGGCCACCTGTTGCGGCACATATCCTATTTCCAGTTTGCCCCCTCGAAGCTGCTGTGTGTTCATATGTACCGAACCGCTCCAGGGCTTTAACAGCCCCAGCAGCAATTTCAGCATCGTTGTTTTCGCAGAACCATTCGGGCCTGTGATGCCAACGAATTCACCTACATGAATATCCAGCGATAGTTGATCAATGACTGGCTCTTTGCCATATCCAAATACAACTTCACGCATGGAAGATAAAATCATGGTGTACCCTCTTTTCATTTTCGTAAATTTTACGATTTAGAGAACTCAAAATTTTTTAGCTTATGTTTCGGTATTATCGTGTTGCCCGATTTTAGCGTGTTTCCCGATGAATCGTCATTTTCTTCAAACGTGGAGAATACTTTTTCATTTCCAGACGCTCCGGGTGGTTACGTTTGTTCTTCGTTGTTGTATAGTTGCGATCTCCGCACTCTGTGCAGGCTAATGTTACAATGACTCTCATGGTACTGCCTCCTCTTTTTAATTCGTAATCGTTACTATTTAATGATAGTAGCTTATGCCTTTTCTTTTGTCAACCTTGCAATCACCTAGCAAAATTGTTGTGTGCACACATCATATTCTTCTGAAAGATGGACAGGTTCATCTGCAGTAAATCTCTCTTTCAGCTTTAGTCCACAAAAAAATGGAATGGCGATTTCTATCTCGCAAATCCGCTGTTTAGTTAATCTTTTTCGCGCAGCAGCAGATTTAAAGGGGCTGGCCCATAAATCATGAATGGCTGGGGACAGCCCTGCCTTCTTCGGCGCTAACGATCAGGAGAAGCCTTATTAGGCGCATTTTTAGCGAGTTTCAACTCTAACGATTCCCAGAAACGCTATCTCGACAGAACAGTCCTCAGTGGCACAAAATTGGCTTCATTGCGCGAAATAACGTCTCCTGGATTCGTTAGATTTCACAAAAGCTCAAAAAGCGGGAAATAAGGCTTCCTGAGATCGTTAGGATTTTACCAGCTGCAAAAAGCGCACATACTCCCCCTGCTCATATACAGGATAGCGTTCCATATTAACACTCCATGCGCCTAATATTGTCGAGAATTACTGAATTCACTTATACTCCTGACAGCTCTTCTCCCGCCTTAACTTTACCTGCAATGAATTTATCATTATCTGAACGCACTTTGTTAACGAATCAGCTCCACTGTGGAAAAGGGTCTTTCAGTTCACGCCAGTTCATCTGCATCTCTTCATCGGTAAGCAGCGTTTCATCCAGTGTCCGCTCTATAGCCACGCGATCCATGTCAATGCCGATAAACACAAGTTTTGTCACCCGGTCGCCCCACTCATCATCCCAATCTGGAATAGCAGGCAGGGTGTCGCCAAAGTGCAGATGCCGCTCTTCTTCGCTCATTGCACCAACCCATATCCCAGCAGGTGCAAGCTGTTTGGAGGTTCCTGCGTGGCTGAACGATATCGCCATATGGTTGCGTGTTGCCATCCACATCAATCCTTTGGAGCGTACAATGCTGTCCGGCCATTTGGCAATCCAGCGCAGCAGGCGCTCCGGATGAAACGGGCGTTTGCGAAGATATACAAACGAATGAATACCGTATTCCTCGGTTTCAGGCGTATGTTCTTCCTTCATTAATTCGCGGATCCAGCCCGCGGACTGGCTTGCTTTTTCAAAATCAAAGCGTCCTGTATTCAGAATCTCTCTCGGATCAATCTGTCCATGCGTTGTACGAACCAGCTTGGCCTCAGGCTGCATCGCGTGTAGTGCTTTTTCCAGCTTGGCCAGCTCCTCCTCGGACACCAGATCACACTTGTTCAGCACCAGAACGTCACAGAATTCCACCTGATCCGTCAACAAATGCACAATGCCACGCACATCGTCTTCCCCAGCTTCCTGTCCTCGATCCTTTAATGTCTCTTTTGAATAAAAGTCACGCCAGAACTGAGCGGCATCCACCACTGTCACCATCGTGTCCAGGCGGGTGAATTGGGTCAAATCAATGCCAAGCTCCTCATCTATATACGTAAATGTCTGCGCTACCGGGACCGGCTCACCAATCCCTGTTGATTCAATCAGGATGTAGTCAAACGAACCATCGAGCCCAAGCCGCTCGACCTCTTTCAGCAAATCCTCTCGGAGTGTGCAGCAGATACAGCCATTGGACATCTCTACAAGCTTCTCATCAATTCGCGATAACCCGCCTCCGTCACGAATCAATCCTGCATCAATATTTACTTCACTGAGATCGTTTACGATGACGGCAACTCGCATGCCCTCCCGATTATGAAGCACATGGTTTAACAATGTGGTTTTGCCTGCTCCGAGATAGCCGCTAAGCACGGTAACGGGAATTCGGTTCTGAACTTGCTGTTGATCTGACACTGACGATGACGATGACATATTAGCTTCCTCCACTCTTTAAAGGTACGTGTAATTCATCATGTTTTTCGGGTACTGCTTCTGTTTCAAAAACAAATCTGATAAGCTATTAATCGTAATTATTACGATTAATACACAAGAAACTATACCTCACTCCGCTTTTGCTTGTCAACCGATGCGTGACGAACGAAAACTGGTTTAATCGTAAAATTGTTGATTTACAGGTCAGATCGATGTATGTTACAGCACGTACAAGCATATATTCTAGCAAAGTTCTAGTGACGGAGGTCTTTTCATGAGAATGGCAGCCAGCTTGAAGCTTCTAACCTTCCTGGTTCCATGTGCATTTGTGGTCCCGGTCATCATCACATTTGCTCCTGATCTGAGTAGGGTCTGGAATAGCGAAGCTTTGCAAAATATA
The DNA here is from genome assembly GCF_050171015.1 of Paenibacillus sp. TC-CSREp1. Lineage (NCBI taxonomy): Bacteria > Bacillati > Bacillota > Bacilli > Caryophanales > Paenibacillaceae > Paenibacillus > Paenibacillus sp. TC-CSREp1. The sequence goes on from NZ_JBNOKM010000004.1 coordinate 182,680, forward strand.
AAAACGGTGTTTGTGAGTATTTTTCTCGAGGCGGCCCCCTTTTTGCTGATGGGTGTTTTCTTGTCCTCTCTTATGCAGTGGTTTGTATCGGAAGAAATGGTGCGCAGACTTACACCTAAACATCCCGTTGGCGGCGTATTAGTTGCCGGGCTGCTCGGTATTATTTTTCCAATCTGCGAATGCGGTATGATTCCTGTTGTGCGCCGACTTATGCGTAAAGGTATGCCTGCGTATATTGCGGTTACGTTTATCCTCAGCGGGCCTGTGGTCAATCCGATTGTGTTTACGGCCACCCTGCTCGCATTTCCCAATCATCCAGAAATTACGTTTGCTCGAATGGGGCTGGCTTTTACTGTAGCTGCTTCCGTCGGAGGGCTTGTCTATATGTTTGTTAAACGCAGTCCGCTTCGCTTACCCAAAGGTGTGACAACCGAAGTGAAGACACATCCTGGCTTCAAAATGGCCGTTCCTCCCTCACACTCTCATTCTCATGCTCATTCGCACGGAGACGGAGGCTTCCATGATCATCATCATACACATCCAAAGGACTGGCGCAGCTTTTTTATTCATGCAGGCGACGAGTTCGTCGATATGAGCAAATATTTGGTGATTGGTGCGCTGATTACAGCGTGTATTCAGACGTTTGTGAGTCGCAGTGATCTGATTGCGCTGGGGAACGGCCCGGTTGCGTCGTATGTATTTATGATGGGGTTTGCTTATGTGCTGTCCCTGTGCTCAACCTCAGATGCTTTCGTGGCTTCGGCTTTCTCCCATACGTTTGCATTAGGGCCGCTGATTTCCTTCCTTGTGCTCGGGCCTATGCTGGATTTTAAAAGCACACTGATGCTGCTCTCTACCTTCCGCACACGGTTTGTCATTGGATTAAGTGTAGCGATTGTTATACTGGTCTTTGCTGGGTCGTGGCTGGTGAATTTCTTTGGGTGAAGCGGGGATTTGAGATTGAGTTGTAAGGAATTAAGAATAGCGGTAAGAAATACGGAACGTTGATAATTGAAAACGGAATATAGAATATTTGCAATATTAAAAATATTTAATGGCGTTAATGATTAATGCTATTAAATATTTATCTTCAGGTTATCGTTACACCGTTTTTGAAAAGATGCTGATAGAGAGAGGGTGAAATTTGTGGGCTACGGAAATCAGGCGATGAACAGGAGCTTTTTCTCAAAAACAAATGTGATTCAGTGGCATGCTCTCATACGTGCAGGTTGGATTGGCAGCCTGGCTGTGTATATCATACACCTCCATTCAAGCAATGGCCTGCATTATTATCTGGCTCCAACTCTGCAAAAGCTGCTGCTCGCTTGTGTCATTCCGCTGATTTTTATTGCGGTCATTATGGCCTGGCATGCTCTTTTTGGCAGAAATGAAATGCAATGCGGGTGTGAGCACCCTCCACCTTCCGGGATTATGCGCAGTTCGCTAGTGTATGGTTTGATTGCACTCCCGATACTGCTCGGTTTTCTGCTGCCAGATCAGGCTCTGGGCAGTTCAATGGCCAGTCAGAAAGGCATGTCCCTGACATATGCAGCGCCCGAAATTCGGCGTAAAGAGCCGCTGCCTGCTGCCTCGCCTCGCTTGAACGTGCAGGACGTGAAGGTGCCTGTTCCGCAAGCGTCAGCAGGTCTGCCAGCTGCCCCTGCGAGTGTACAGTTTGTACCTCCCGATGAATACAGCGATGAGTTCGCTGAGTTGGCAAAAAGGTTATATGCACAGCCTGTCATTCAGGTATACCCGCAAATATTTTCAGAAACACTTGGCGCGATTGATATGTTCCAGCGTCAATTCGCAGGCAAGGAGATTATGCTTACCGGCTTCGTATATCGGGATGACAGCATGGAGCATGATTCTCATTTTGCGCTGGGGCGTTTCCTCGTCATGTGCTGTCCGGCAGATGCAGCTCCGTTTGGTGTGATGATTCATGTGCCGGAAGCGAGCAGGCTGACCAAGGACAGCTGGGTTCAAGTCCGCGGTACGATTGGTTCCGCCCAAGTGGATGGAAAGGATACGATGGAGATTCGAGCAACAAACGTGACACCAATCGATCAGCCAGCCAGTCCATACATCTACACCAGTGCAGATTCCGTGAAAACATACGATAAAATTCTGAGCGAGCAGAAATGAGATCCTAATGAGACTAATATTGACTCATGAGTTTGCGGAATATGTTCGTGATGAAGCAGATGTTGGCAATGAGTTGATGGAATCACTTTTATTACGAGACTAATATTTCCAATTTGCGTACCACCTGTTAGCGGCCTCACTTTTTAAGTGGGTTTAGTAGATTGATCGCAGACTCTTATAATCGAAACTAAAATCGAATGGTGATAGCCCATTTGTTGAACAGCCGATCTATCATACTACCGTACGTCAGACTTTCTAACAATTTATAAAAAAATATTCGTTTTGACATGAAAATAGATGGCTCTTGTCGAATTACTATATCAAAGGAGATGAGTGTGTATGCCTTATATCGAAGCGTGAGATATACATCAGATACATCTATCGCCAAACAATCTTACTGCAGGGAATATCTTCTCAAGCTCTATCTTTACTGTTATATGAACGGCATCCGTTCCTCTCGCAAGATGGAAACCGAAACGAAAAGAAATACTGAACTGATGCTATTAACTGGCAAGTTCAAGCTGAACCACGGCACTTTATCTGCTTTCATGAGGAATAAGCAAACGGCTATAAATCTGTTTTAAGAGTTCACTTTGCTGTTGAAAGGTTTCGTGTTGGTCGATGGCCAACTTGTTTCGATTGACGGGACAAAAATTAAAGGCGAGTTGCTCTAAAAACAGCATTTTAATGCTAATATTGTCAGTAAGAAACTAGAGTAAATCGATGAAAAAAATGATGCCTATTTGTAGGACTTTTTTTACTGAGGACAATCACCAAAGCAGGTAATTAGATAAAAGCTCCAGGAAACAGGTGAAACACAGCATTGTTTTACCTATCCGGATGCCAAATCAATGAAGAACAACGGAAAGCATGAAGTTGTTTCAATGTTCAAACTACAAGTATAAAAACTGATCGTGGATTGCGATACGGTCAATGATGTTAACGATCAAGGACAGCCTATCGCGAAGAAAACAAAGCAAGTTTTCCATGATCAACCACAATTCTGGCCGATACAGGCTATTAAATTACCTTGAAGTCACCAACGTGATCGACGAAAGCATCGAACTCTTAATTAAGCTTCAAAAGGGAACGCACAACAGAGTGGCAAGCGGATTTGAAAAGAGAACTTTGAATATGATGCTTCAATCGATAGATAATTTGCCCGTTGGGTTATGAATCACCTTTCAAATAGAATGGGAAACAAGATGAGCAAGAGTATAAGTGTTACAATTGTAAAGCCTTCCATATTTGCGAGCAAAAAGAGGCCTGCACATCTGCCAAAAGCGGAATGGCAGTAATCAGGCTTAAAGACGAAGAAGTGCTCGAAAAGATTGCCGAAAATACGCGTATTCAAAGTACTATTTATAAGCAAAGATCGGCAAACGTTCAGCACCCTTTCGGGTATGATGAAACGTCATTTAGGATATACATACTTTTAACACGAGGGTTGGCTTCAGTAGGCACTGTGACCAATTTGATTTGTCTTGCCATAAATTTCAAGAGAATAATTAAAATTAAGGGCATGAAGGACCTTATACGTCTTTTTAGAGACCAAGCTCTTTCAAAATCTAATATGTATGATGTTTATTTGAGTAAAATTGCATAGGACCCACATTTTAAAGCATGCTCAGTAATCATTGTTAGACAGTCTGACGTACCGTTCGGCATACGGTAGTTGCTGCTTTGATGTTAGCGCTTGTTTTCGATTTTGGGATTTCCTTGCGACTTAATGAACAATTTGAATTGGTAGTCAAAAGTTTCCGTCTTCCAGCGCCTGATCATCATATTCAAAAGTAAACTTTGATATTAATAACCTAATGAGAATTATCAAAGCTGTCGAAACTTTCTCGACAGCCTTAAGCTACTGCGATAGATCCCTTGTTTGAAACTTATTGAATACTTAATTCATACTTATCCAAAACTTCCTTATGAATGCCTGAAAATTTCGAGTTCTCCAACTGCGATATGTTAATCTTGCCTTGATCTTTTGCAACTGGCAAATACACGTCCTCTTTTTCTTTCTTTTTCAAATGAATAACATATTCATTATTTTCTATTAGCTTCGTATAATCCTCTTGCAATATTTCTAATTTTCCAACTGTCGTGTTTTCACCGATAGAATAAGGCTCGATTACAATAATGTTTTCACCTGGCTTAACCAAGCCATCTCTACTATAAACAATTTCTTGAATAAGAACTGTGCTTTCAGTCCAGTACCAGATAGGTATTCCACCATTGTCTTTTTCCATAATATGCTTTTTTTCGCCTGTGGGTTTCACAATAGCAATCAGATCTGATGCGGATTCAAGCTCTTCAGCGTTTGTGTATGGGTCCCAATCAGGATTAGAATAAACGGTATTGACCAGAGTTCGATCAAGATAAAAGTACACACTTATAGAAATTACTACTACGCATATACCAGACAGTAATCCTAGTTTTTTTATTGACATATAACTGATCCCCTCTCCTTAACGAAGTTTAAAATTGTTAATTACCATAAATATAAATTATTCCATCCTTATCATCTTGTTTTAATGTGTCATATCCTAAATCACCTTGCCTCATAATAGCTTGCGAAGCCCCTGAATGATCCAGCCCAAGACTGTGACCAAATTCATGAGCAGCCGTTTTGTTGACTCTTGTAGGTGTTAAATTCTTTGCAACAGGATTGTTTATTCTTATTACAGATGTAGCATACGTACAATCCCAACAAGCTGTAAGATTACCTAACCAATCAACTCTATAGTTTAATGCATCCCCTACGTCAGTGGTATTTGTATCTCCTGCAAAAACTTTAATGTCAACATATCCACTAGTAACATTGCTTAATGCTACTTTTGTTGTAACTCCATTCCATTGACTGGCACCATGATCTATATGACTCGAATATCCATATTGCGAGACTGTGGAGTCTTTCCAATATCTCAAATTGCTTGCATTTGACCATTTTCCACCCATTGTTACATAAGCGCTAGCTGAAGCAGAAAAGATTAAGAAGAAAGAAGCACATAAGAGAGTAAAAATATACAACCTACGTTTCACAAAAATACACCTCCCGTTTAATAAAGAAGAACACTTGATTTAACATAAAATTTTAGAAACTTGACATTAACCTTTCTTTTCAAAGAAGCTATCAGTAATTCATACCATTCCTCTGAATATGAAGTGTTCAATTTTTGAGAAAGTAACCTACACATTCTAGCTGTTTTCTATGAACAAAATTAATTAACAAATGTATCGGTTTGTATTTTCCTGATTCAGTTCAGTTGAGCCAGAAGACAGCCTACCAACTAATGCAATCGATTCAAGAAATCCAGCGATTATCAAAGATCTTAAATGTAATTGCTTCTCGTTCGTTCTATCCTCCTTTTGAGTATATTACCTGTCAGCATTGGAGTGAATCGCTTCTTATTTCTTTAAACGACCCATCCTTTAGAAATGTTTCCTAACCCTAGAAACAGCACCACCCAACCTCCTTTAGAAAAATTCATTTCGATCTGTACTTGAATTAATGAGACCTCCTAAAGTGGCCCTACATATATAACGATAGAAAATAGAAAATCCTGACATATTATATCATTTTTTTTATTTTTATTTCTGCTACACTAAATTTGTTCAGATCAATTATCCTGCTCACTGAACCTTAAATGAGATGAAACCTTTAAAGACTAAATGGGGAGGTTGCGCCAATGATAGAGAAAAAATGGTTTTATTTATTGTGCATACCATATGATGAATTGGAAAAAGACCAACAAGAGATCATCTATAAAAAATATCGAATATTTGTTTATTCAGATCTATATACCCTACTTTATGACCATGCACTTACTGAAGATCTGATTCATGAGAGCTTTTTAAAAATAATATCAAGAGCACCGCATCTCCAATCCGTGCGAAATATTCCTGCATGGGTCAGACGTGTTGCCTGTACTACCGCAATTGATTATATTAGAAAGGTAAATAAAGAAACCAAAGCTTTGCATGCTCTCGCTCCTCTCTATGAAACTCCTAATAGCTTCTCAGTGGAAACGATATTAGAAAAAAAATGGGTACACGAGGAATTGTATGATGCCATCGGAGAATTGCATAATGACCAGCGTCGAATGGTTGAAATGTTCTATTTAGATAGGAAAAGTTGCAAGGAAATTGGCGCAATTGTGAGATTATCGGAAGCTGCCACCTCAAAGAGATTGGAAAGAGCCAGAAAACAACTTCGAAAACTTATTAAATTTTAGCACTACATCAGCAATGCACAACTGAAGCCTGAATAAAATGTTCAGAATGGAACCAATCAGTTTTTTTGGCTAGAGTGTGCATCAGTGCCCTACGGACATCGGTGGTCTGAACCCCTTAGCTTTCACCTCGCCCACGCCACCTTAAAAAACAAAAAAAGACGGGCAGAATTAATCTGCTTCGTCTCTTTAGTCTCGATATATTACCTGCATCCCCACAATTGGTGTTGAGGCAATGCAATGCCTTTTACTATAAAGTTACCCGGCTATCCTCTTACTCGGTTACGATGTCATGTACCAATACCGGTGCATCCGCATGGTCAGCAATGGTAATGTTCTCTTTAATTTTTGCGATAACGGCCTCTACATCTTCACGGTTGGCATGAATAGTGACCAGAGACTCGCCGGCTTTCACTGCATCGCCTACTTTTTTATTCAGCATCAAACCAACAGCCAGGTCAATCTCGGATTCTTTGGTTGCACGACCTGCGCCAAGCAGCATCGCCGCTGTTCCAATCTCATCCGCAACAATGCCTGCAACATAACCGTCGCGATCTGCTGGAACCTCGATCAAATATTTGGCTTGTGGCAGGCGGTCTGGATGATCCACGACCGAAGCATCGCCGCCCTGGTTTGCCAGGAAGTGTTTGAATTTCTCCAGCGCTTTTCCGTTGTGGATGACTTCTTTCAGCTTTTCTTCAGCCTGCTCCAATGAATCCGCTTTGCCCGCAAGGAACACCATCTGACGTCCAAGTGCCAGACACAACTCTTCCAGATCCTTAGGACCTTTGCCTTGCAGGGTAAGGATTGCTTCCTTCACTTCAAGCGCGTTACCGATCGCGAGACCGAGCGGCTGGGACATGTCCGAGATAACCGCCATCGTTTTACGGCCGACATTGTTACCAATGCTCACCATCGCATGTGCCAGTTCTTTCGCGTCTTCTGTTGTTTTCATGAACGCACCAGCGCCTGTTTTCACGTCGAGCACAATGGCATCTGCACCTGCCGCAATTTTTTTGCTCATAATTGAGCTTGCGATCAGGGGGATCGAGTTAACCGTTGCCGTTACATCACGCAGTGCGTACAGCTTTTTGTCCGCTGGCGTAAGGTTGCCGCTTTGGCCGATTACCGCTACTTTATGCTCGTTGACGAGACGGATAAACTCTTCCTTTTCAAGCTCCACATGGAAGCCAGCTACGGATTCCAGCTTGTCCGTTGTACCACCAGTGTGACCAAGGCCACGCCCGGACATTTTCGCCACAGGCACATCCAGCGCAGCGACAAGTGGTGCAAGCACCAGTGTAGTTGTATCACCCACGCCTCCGGTGGAGTGTTTATCCACCTTGATGCCTTCAATGGCAGAAAGGTCAATCGTTTCGCCCGAGTTAACCATAGACATAGTCAAATCTGCACGTTCTTTATCTGTCATGTCTTTGAAAAATACAGCCATCGCCCAGGCGCTGACTTGATAATCCGGAATCTCTCCTTGCGTATATCCTTGAACAACAAAGTCGATCTCTTCTGTTGTCAGTTCTTTGCCGTCACGTTTTTTGGCAATAATGTCTACCATTCTCATGATGATCTCTCCTTTGGAATAAAATTTACACGATGCACACTCCGATGACAGAACAACCCTCCGACCGCTGTTATCCCCGTAATACTCGATTATATTTTCAATGGTTATATTCCGGTTATAAAGGCGGACGCTTCGCTTCTTCGGATTTTTTCTGTCCTCTCCGTTTAACGTGTAATTTTTTTCTTTTGTAACCTTTGCTATTGAAGCTTGATAAGTAGAAAGCTTCATCATAAAAACGCTGTGCAGCAGCCGTTCCGGTTACGGTCGTTCCTACGATCGCTGTTGTCTCCCAACCGGCCCGAATCGTTACAGCATTACAGTGTAATTGCAGTCTCCAACGCCACAACCATCATGTCGTTGAACGTTTTTTGGCGCTCTTCTGCGGAAGTTTCTTCACCCGTCAGCAGGTGATCACTTACTGTCAGGATGGTCAAGGCGTTCACGCCGAATTTGGCAGCAATGGTGTACAGCGCTGTTGTTTCCATCTCCACACCAAGCACGCCGTGCTTCATCAATTTTTCTGTGACGGAACGGTCATCCCGATAGAAGGAATCGGAGCTGAACACGTTGCCGACATGAATGTTCATGCCTTTAGCTGTTGCACGGTCGTAAGCTTCCTTCAGCAGCGAGAACGTTGCGATTGGCGAGAAATCATATCCACCGAAAACATGTTTGTTCATGCTGGAATCCGTGCACGCTGCTTGTGCTAGCACGACGTCACGTACACGTACATGCTCCTGCATACCGCCGCAAGTACCAACACGAATAAGGTTTTTCACACCATACTCACTGATCAATTCGTTTGCGTAGATCGCAAAGGATGGAATCCCCATACCCGAACCTTGCACCGAAATCCGGTGACCTTGATATGTACCTGTGAAGCCAAGCATTCCACGAACCTCGTTGTAACAAACGACATCCTCAAGATACGTATCTGCGATGTATTTTGCACGCAAAGGGTCTCCTGGCAAAAGGATCGTTTCTGCGATATCTCCCGGTTTTGCTCCAATATGTGTACTCATGTCATTTCCTCCAATATATATAATTATCTATGGTTATTTGCGATAGGCGGCCTGGCTCGGGAGAGACTTCCTCTTACATCACTCCCGCAGTCCAGCACCATGATGAACGCCCGCATCAGTTTGAACAATTCATACTTTTCAGTCACTCACGATTCAGTTCAGACATTCATTGTTATTTTAGATCATTTAAGAAGCTTTTGCCGTATTCAGGCAGCTTTACACCAAAGTTATCTGCCACAGTTGCACCAAGGTCTGCAAAGGTGCTGCGCAGCTCCAGCTGTTTACCCTCGCTGAAACGCGGGGAGTAAGCAAGCAGCGGAACATATTCACGTGTATGATCTGTGCCGCGGTAGGTTGGGTCGTTACCATGGTCGGCCGTAATGAGCAGCAGATCATCGTTGGTCATTTTCGCAAAAATCTCGGGCAGACGTGCGTCATAATCTTCAAGTGCCTGGGCATAACCTTGCGGGTCACGGCGGTGGCCGTAGAGCGCATCAAAATCAACGAGATTCAGGAAGCTCAGACCCGTGAACTCTTCGTCCATCGTTTCAGACAGCTTGTCCATGCCATCCATATTCGAGACGGTGCGAACCGCTTTGGTCACACCCTCGCCGTCATAAATATCGGAGATTTTACCTAAAGCAATAACGTCAAAGCCGCCATCCTTCAGCTCATTCATAACTGTGCGCCCAAACGGCTTGAGTGCATAGTCATGACGGTTCGCAGTGCGCTTCCAGTTCCCGGCTTCTCCAACGAAAGGACGTGCAATAATACGGCCGAGCATGTACGGATCTTCAAGTGTGATTTCACGGCAAAACTCACAGATTTCATACAGTTCTTTCAAAGGAACAACGTCCTCATGAGCTGCAATTTGCAGTACGGAGTCAGCTGACGTATAAACGATCAGAGCGCCTGTTTCGACATGCTCCGCACCCAGCTCATCCAGAATTTCCGTGCCGCTGGCTGGTTTGTTGCCAATGACCTTGCGGCCTGTCTTCTCTTCGATGCGCTGAATCAGCTCATCCGGGAAGCCATTCTCAAATACACGGAAAGGTGTATCAATGTATAAACCCATAATCTCCCAATGGCCTGTCATCGTATCTTTGCCACGGGAAGCCTCCTGCATTTTGGTGTAATACGCTTTAGGTTTATCTGCAACGGGAATACCTTGAATTTCTTTAATGTTAGACAGTCCAAGACTTGCCATGTTAGGCATGTTCAGACCTCCGCGTTCACGTGCAATGTGACCAAACGTATCGACGTCAAAATCATCGAACTCGGCCGCATCCGGCGCTTCACCGATTCCTACTGAATCCATGACAATCAGATGTACTCTTTTGAATGTTGACATAATCTAAGCACTCCTTCCAATAATCCGGCTTACAAAAACAGTCCAGTGATGATCGCAGACAGCACGCTGACAAGCGATGCACCATAAAGCAGCTTCAGTCCGAAGCGGGCCACCACATTACCCTGTTTCTCATGGAGTCCCTTCACCGCCCCGGCAATAATACCGATGGAGGAGAAGTTGGCGAAGGATACAAGGAAGACGGATACGATGCCTGTTGTTCTGGCAGACAATGCTGTCTGCTTGCTCAGATCAAGCATGGCTACGAATTCGTTAGACACCATTTTGGTGGCCATAATGCTTCCTGCCTGAATCGCTTCTTTCCAAGGGACACCCATAACAAAGGCAAAAGGTGCAAATACATACCCAAGCAGTTCCTGGAACGAAATGCCGATCACAGCGCTGAATATTCCGTTAATCAAGGCAATCAGAGCGACAAAACCGATCAGCATCGCTGCAACGACAATCGCCACCTTGAAGCCATCCAGAATATATTCACCCAGCATTTCAAAAAACGATTGTTTTTCTTCTTCCTGCACTTCCAATATATCTTCTTCCTCGGTTACCCGGTACGGGTTCACAATAGAAGCAATGATAAAACCGCCAAAAAGGTTGAGCACAAGCGCCGTCACCACATATTTCGGATCAATCATCGACATATAGGCACCGACAATGGACATCGATACCGTGGACATGGCTGAGGCACAGAGGGTGTAAAGCCGATGTTTCGGCAGTAACCCGATTTGTTTTTTCACGGATATGAACACTTCAGATTGCCCCAAAATGGCCGAAGCAACTGCGTTATATGATTCCAGTTTGCCCATTCCGTTGACTTTGCTTAATACCAGACCAATATATTTTATAACAAAAGGCAGGATTCGGATATACTGCAATATACCAATCAAGGCAGAGATGACCACAATCGGCATGAGCACAGTCAGGAAAAACGGTCCACTCCCGCCTTCTGCTCCAACGTTTACTAAACCGCCGAAGACAAAGGTAATCCCTTCGTTTGCATATTCCAGCAGGTTCTTAAATACCGTGGAAAACCCGCCAATGAGCCATGTTCCCACTTCGGTGTTCAGCAAAGCATAGGCCAATATAATTTGTAAAACAACCATAACCGCCAGCGGTCGGTATCGAATCTGTTTCTTGCCGTTACTCGCGATATAAGCCAGTCCAAACACAACGAGTAATCCAAGTATGGCTATAAGATATTTCATGTCATCTCTCCTTTGAAGATCGTTAAGCAAGTGTTGTATAAACAGCTCAAAGGGTACTGAACCTCAAATATGAAAATCGGATATCACTATTTCAGTTTTTCAGAAAACGAATTAAAGCGCTTACAACATTTGCCGATAAATCAATTTTCATAACTTCTTTGATTTGGATTAAAGCTCCCTTGCGTACTCCATTCATCCAGCTTACAAACTTCCTGAACCCTGTTTTCATAACGACAAGGTCCAGGAAACAATCAAGTTTTAGTAAGACGAAGTAGACTCGCCGCCCTGCATGATCTTCACACCAGAGCTTGCCCCGATTCGGGTAGCGCCGGCTTCAATCATTTTCTGCATATCTTCAAGGCTGCGCACGCCGCCCGATGCTTTTACCCCCACGTCTGGTCCAACGGTGCGACGCATCAAAGCGACATCTTCCGGTGTTGCTCCTCCTGTGGAGAAACCTGTCGATGTTTTGACAAAATCTGCTCCGGCTCTAACAGCTGCTTGACAAGCACGTACTTTCTCATCGTCTGTCAACAGAGATGTCTCAATAATTACTTTCACAAGCGTACCTGCTGCAGCTTCAACAACAGCACGAATATCCTGCTCCACGTAATTATCGTTTCCGTCTTTCAATGCGCTGATGTTGATCACCATATCGACTTCCGTTGCGCCTTTGGCAATGGCATCCTTAGTCTCGAACGCTTTAGTTTCGGTTGTGGACGCTCCCAGCGGGAATCCGATAACGGTGCAAATATCAACGCCTGTGCCTTGAAGCTGTTCTGCCGCATAAGACACCCAGCCCGGGTTAACACACACAGATGCGAACTGGTACTGCTTCGCTTCTTCTGTCAGCTTGGTAATCTCGTTACGGGTTGCATCTGCACGAAGCAGCGTGTGGTCGATCATTTTAGCCAATTGTGATGTAGTCAATTCAATCTCTCCCTTATCTGAAGTGAACTGTGAACTTATATGATTACATTACCATGAACATATGTAAAAATCAATTTGAACTTTTGTTCAAACTTAATGGAAGTGTTAGGTACAAGAGATGAACATGGGTTGAATGTCTTATTCAATATGGATACTTTTATTGGTAAGCCCGGTTCTAACAATGGTTACCTGCGTATCAGTCAAGATCTCCAATTGTGAAAATCTTGAAGCCCACTCGTCCTTGAAATGACCATTCCATACTGACGGGTGAGACTGATACAACATGTTGCCAAAACCAAAAATATCAGCTTTCAACTTCTGTGCCTGATCTACAGTATCCTGAATTCTTTTTTCCAGGTCTTTCTCCAGCAGTGTGCCCATATAACGTAAATCTTGAGGTTTGCTTGCATCCAGCTTGCTTGAATTTTCCAACAGCTCGCACTTTGTCCGAACGGTTGCAACAAATTTGACATTGTAGTCCTGCAGCAGCGCCTTCAATTTTGTTCTCCCCTTGATGATCTGAACACTTATTTTCCCTCCCCCTCTTTCATTTGGGACATCAGCAGTGATAACGGCTTTTTTTAATTTATCTTTCATCCACAGTAATCCTCTTGTTTCCTCCTCGTTTAACCACCCTACAAGCTTTCCTTCGCGGATGACTGCTGTACCGGCAATGGCTGGCGTATCTTTGTTATTGGGATTGGAATCTGGTCCCCTGTGGTCTGAAGGATCGGGCTTCCTCTTCATAACCTTTGCCGCGACCGCAGCCATGCCTTTACTCGAGAGCATATCTACAAATTCAGACTGCATTACCTGCACCCCGGTTCCCAATTTTTCCTCCTCGCGAATCACCTCTGTACTGTAACGCTCCAGAGCTGACGAGAGCTTTAACATGTCAACCCCTTGCCCCTCCGAGAACAAAATGTAAGACCTTGGGCGTGAGGTATTTCCTCGAACAAAAAAATCAAGCAACGGCTTAATTCCATCACGTGCCGCTTGCTCCCCGATAATTACAAATCTCAGTTGAGAAAAAAACACACGTCGTGAGAGCTTTTCTTCGAGTCGCCTGTACGCATCCATAATGGTAGAACCTTTTTCAGATACCAGCAAAGCAGATGGAGAATTCTCAGTCCCACCTCCTCCGTTTCCTGCTGATCCTGACGAACTTAACCTTGAAGGTATGGGTATTTGCAACGCAATCTGTATATTCCCATCTTTCTGCTTATCGATGGCCATTGCAGTTACAATAGAGATATCATTAACCTCTATCCGACTCCAGCATCCTGTCATGACCAAGATCATAGCAACGAAAAGAGGCACGATTACTTTGATCCTTCTGTTCATTTTCTCACCATTTTCAAATCGAAGTGTAATAGATCTTCTTACGATTTCTTGCCTGTCAATGACGGTTGTCTGCAATCAGCTTGCGAAACTGGAGCCATATCGAACGGCTATTTTGGAGCAGCTTTCCTGATTTTATTGAAATAATCGGCTTCAGATAAGGCGACCCGAATGAACTTAGATTGCACATATGAATCAACAAACACAAACACCCCATCAAAATGCCATACAAACCAAACGTAGCTGCAAAAAGCATCATGGGAAAACGAAGTAAACGAATGGCTATGCCCTGACTGAATGTTGGAAATATAAATGAAGAAATACCTGTAATCGAAACGATAATAATCATGGTTGCCGAGACAATACCAGCATTTACAGCGGCTTGCCCGATAATCAGTGCACCGACAATGCTCACCGCTTGTCCAACTGGTCTGGGGAGTCTAACTCCGGCTTCACGTAATGCTTCGAACGACACTTCCATGATTAGCGCCTCGACAAAGGATGGGAACGGGATGGCCTCTCGTGAAGATGCAACACTTAACAGCAGTGTTATGGGAATCATCTCTTGATGAAAGGTTGTAATTGCGATATAGAGCGAAGGTAAAAATAACGTACTGATCATCATAAAAAAACGAAGCGTTTGAACAATCTTGGCGAAAATTTTATGTTCATAGTTATCTTCACTGGCTTTTAACATTTCATTAAAAGTTACGGGCAGCAATAGAGCAAAAGGCGAGTTGTCCACAAGAATAGCAGCCTTGCCCTCAGATAAACCTGCAACAACCTTATCAGGCCTCTCCGTACTAATCATTTGAGGAAATACAGAGACGGGATTGTCTGCAATGAGATTTTCAATAATACCGCTGTCCAAAATAACCTTGCTGTCCACTGCTTGAATACGTGCTTTTATTTCCTCAAGAAGTCCCACCCTCACCTTATTCTCCAGATAAGTTATAACTACCGCCGTACTCGACTCCGTTCCTGCTTTCATGGCTTCCATTTTCAAATCCAGCGTTTTCAGCCTTCTACGAATCAAACTTGTGTTCGTTCTCAGATCTTCAGTGAAGCCTTCTCGCGGTCCCCGGATGACTGCCTCTGTAGCCGGCTCTTCCACGGGTCTCATATTCCACTTTCTGGAGCCTAACAGAAGAGCTTGATTCACGCCCTCTATAAGTATAACGGTATCTCCTGACAAAATTTGTTCCATTAAGTAGCCGCGCTCTTTACTTATGGTTAACTGAATATTGCTGATAAGTCTGTCGTGAAGAATGGTCATTATTTCGGGAAGGGATAAGCCGGAAGAGGTAATCAGCGCATGATTCTGATATTCAAAGAACGGCTTCAACACACTTTGATTGATCGCCTCGATGTCGGAAAGACCATCCAGAAGAATCATTGCTCCTTGCTGCACGTCAGTGATCTTGAAACGCCGAATAATGATGTCAGATGAACGTTGGAACTGCAACTCAAAACATGACAAATCGTCAGCAAATCTGCCGGAAAGCATATCTTGAGTTTTCGAAGATGTACTCGTCATAATAACTCCTCCTACCTCGATTGCTACTATAACTTTTCCTGAATCTCCTTAGAAAATCCGTGAATATGAAATATATATTTGTACATAATAATTCCAATTAGGAGGAAGCATTGTGAAAATGTTAACGACCAGACAATTATTCATGATGACAGTTATATTTCAAGTGGGTACCTCCGTAATCTTCGGATTTGCATCGGCTTCGGGAAGAGACGCCTGGATTACAACTCTTTTATCCACGGTCATCGGCTCCCTCCCGATTCTTATGTTTCTTATGCTTATGCGACTGTATCCTGGTATGACTATAGTTGAATGGTTCCCCAAAACATTTGGCAATTGGCTCGGCGTACCCTTGGCCTGGATTTATCCAGTCATGTTCTTTTTCGGAGCGGCACATTCATTAGGCGATATTAAGGATATGCTCATTACAACGATATTGCCCGGAACACCGGAATGGGCTATATTAGCCTTGTTTATCTCAGTCATGATCTATATTTTGATGAGCGGGGTACAAACGATAGGCAGATTGACAGAGATGATCCTTCCCGTACTGATCCTCTTTTTCCTAATCGAGATCATACTGATTTTAAGCTCAGAGGTGGTGGATTTTCATCGTTTAGCCCCTATAGCGGGAGAAGGCTGGGGAAGAATCTTTCATGTTGTTATGCCTAACGGCATCTCACAATCCTTTGCTGAATCCATCGCCTTAACAATGATATGGCCTATGGCTGATAGACCTGAAAAGATGCTCAATCAGGTTCTGATTGCAACTTTCCTTTCGGGTATGATCATTGCTGTGTTTGATGCTATTGCTATCGCGGTTTTCGGAGAGATGGGATTTATGACGATGGTATATCCACTGTATACACTAACTAAAACGATCAGTATTGCCGATTTCTTTGAAAATCTGGATGCTATAGGTATTCTTTATTTTGTATGTACAGCCTTCTTCAAAACGTCAATACAGATGTATGCCTTGGTGCGAAGCGTTCAGCAGCTGTTATATCTGAATAGTTATCGTTCACTTGTCATTCCCATATCGCTTGTTGCGCTTATTGTTTCTCTCACCCTGTCAAAGAGCTCTTCAGAGCATTTTGCTGTGTTTAGTAATCTGGTTGCGTATACAGGTGTGCCCTTTTACATCGTGCTGCCTTTTTTACTTCTGGTTGCAGCCTTTATCAAAACTCGTTTATTGACTAAAATTTGAGGAGAAACCATGATTAACACCTATGTATGGCCTTGGCAGTCGAGTGCAGTCATAGAGAACCCATGGGGTTATGTTTCCTTTATTGTTACTGTCGCTGTAACGATGTCCGTTTTTACATTTATTTTGCAGAAAAAACAAAAAAGAAGGGGTGCTACCAAGGAAAAATGAGTTAGAGCGTTCAAACCCATATTCATAAAAATGACTTTATGTAAAAAAACATCCACCAAAAATATATTGGAGGATGTTTTTACGTTTTAAATGTAATTCTTAAGCTATAAACGAAGCAAAGCCTGTGCGGTGTACTGATCTGTAACAAGAATGTTGGCGTACTGACCCTTCAGGGCGGCATGGATCGCTTCTATTTTGCGAATACCACCAGCGACAAGAATAGATTTCTCCTTATTCCGTAACTCCGCGAGATCAATTCCAACCGTTCTGCTGTTAATCTCCTCGCTGATCAAATGCCCCTCCGCATCAAAAAAACGTGAACAGATGTCCCCGGCACCCGACTTCATCAGGAGCTGCTGCTCTTGCTCATTAAAATATCCAAGCTTGAACAGAAGTGCATCCTCCTTCACCGTTCCCACCGTAAAGATGGCAATGTTCGCCTGTCTTCCCAGCTCTACAATCCGTCCAATGTGCCGATCGGCCTCAACCATTTTCTTCACTTCAAGGTTATCGAAGATAACAGGAAGCGGCAAGTACCTTGGAACCGTGTGAAAAGCTTCTGCAAACAGATGCACAATCTCCGCCGCATATGTATTCACATGGGAGTGGCTTACGCCCCCCTTGAGCTGCACCACTTCAACACCCTTGACCTGTTTGGGACGGAGCTGTCGTGCCACGGCATGCATCGTTGTTCCCCAAGTCACACCGATGATGTCTGCATCCTGAACAGTGTCCTGCAAATAGTCCGCAGCTCTCTTGCTGATATGCTTCTGAATCTCCTCATCGCTCTTGAGTGGTGCGAAACAAACAAGTGCTGTCTCCAGATGATATTTGGCCTTGAGCTCTCCCGCAATAATATCAATATCCTCCAGCGGGTCCATAATCTCGATGCGTACATATCCCCGGTCTTTGGCATATTGAAGCAGTCTGGATACGGTCGGACGTGATACCCCGAGTCTTGAGGCTATATCCTGCTGACTGTAATCGGACTGGTAATACAATTTCGCCGCTTCAATGCTTAAACGCTGTTTCTCCAGGTCCATTCCCATGTGCATTCATCTCACTCATCTTATTATCGTTGAAAATTGAAAACGTGGAACATCTCGGATCCAGCCTGATTACACTTGTTTTACAGGGCTTGCTCCACCAAAATACTCGTCCTATATATTATACATATATTAAGTATCGCATCACTATATTTTGACAAAATACATCTCATGCTGCGGGTAATCCCCTAACTATAGTGAATAAAATAAGGCTACTCATAGCATACTACTCCAGTCACTGAACTTATATTCGGAAAGCGAGGAAATATGGATGTCAACTCTCTTGTACATTACTGCCCATCCGCATGATCATCAAACCTCTTTCAGTATGGCTGCCGGGAAAGCTTTCATTGAGGCTTACAAGCAAAGCCATGCATCTGATGAAATCATTCATCTTGATCTGTACCGTTCCAACATTCCACATATTGATGCAGATGTATTCAGCGGGTGGGGCAAGCTGCAGGCTGGCGGCGACCTGACCTCTGAGGAGCAGGCCAAAGTTCAGCGTCTGAACGAGCTGTCCGACCAGTTTGCGAGTGCCGACAAGTACGTTTTTGTTACACCCCTGTGGAATTTCTCATTCCCGCCTGTATTGAAAGCCTACATTGATTCCATCTGTGTAGCAGGCAAAACGTTTCGTTACACAGAGCAGGGCCCGATCGGTTTGCTTACAGACAAAAAGGCACTGCACATTCAGGCACGGGGTGGCGTTTACTCGGAGGGTCCTGCGGCCGAGATGGAATCCGGGCATCGTTATCTAAGCATTATTATGTCATTTCTGGGCGTGCCGAAGCTGGATGGCATTTTTGTGGAAGGTCATAACCAGTACAAGGATCGTGCGGAGGAGATCAAGCAAAAAGGAATTGAAGAAGCACAGCGTTTTGCCAAGGAGTTCTAATCCGCTAAAAAACAAATAAAACCCGCACCACTTCCTCGAGTATAACTCAAGGCGGGTGCGGGTTGTTTAGCTTAGACAAACGTTATCGTTTTGGCGTTCCAGCGCTGGCACGGCTCATCGTTTCGAGCTTGCGAGTGATCGCATGCCGATCAATTTTCAGACCCCAGATCAGTTCGATGATCTGTTCCTTGTCCTCGGGAGAATCTGTATGTTTCAGCTGCATCAACAAATCGTGCATCTGCTCGTTAATATCCTCGAATTGATTCCAGAGATCCTGACGCACCTCGGTGGAATCTACGTGATGGTTGGAATCGACTTCTTCCTTCAAGGCTTGCAGGATGGAGTCCTTCCACTCCTCATCACCTAACTGCTTTGCAATATTCAGGAGATCCAGATAATCGTCAACAAGAAGTGAGTTCAATTCAGCATATGTTTTCATCGTTTATTGCATCCCCTTTTCGTTCTATTTACCCAGTATTATACTCGGTATTTCAGGTTATGCAATAGTTGTCGAGAAAAAGGTTAAAACCTGACTTGATCATGTCACATTCTGACGAACTGGATTTCCTACTGCAATCGCTTGTACGCATTCAGTATGTCTCAATATGAACGGTGAAATGAACTGATCAGGACTTGAGCTGCTGTAATAATTGCACGCGGTAGGCTTCACTTTCAAGAGACTGAATCTCTTGATATTGCTCGTCAGTCAGAACCTTGGGTTCCCCCGCAGCCTTTGCAATCATATATACCTTGGCACTTTCTTCAACCACTTGTGTGCGGTAATATGCTTCTCGCAGATTTTTGCCTGTCGTCACCAGACCGTGATTGACAAGAATAAGGGCTGAATGCTCCGTTACTTTGGCAGCAACGGCATCCGCCAGGAGTTTGGTTGTAGGCAATACGTAAGGTACAAATCCGATATCTCCCACCAGTGCTGACTGGTCAGGGAACAGATGCGGCAAGCTGTCATAAACAAGACTTAGTGCAATCGTATATGCGGGATGCGTGTGCACAATGGCCTGAATATCGGGATTCACTCGATAGCTGAACAGATGCATCAGCACTTCAGATGAGGGACGTGTGGCCCCTTCACGGGTCTCTCCCGTCTCTATATCAATAGCAATCCATTCATCCGGCTCCAGCTCCTCCAGGGCGAAGCCGCTCGGTGACAAGAGCATGGTGCCATCTGAGCGCGCGCTAATGTTCCCGCCTGGACCAACAACCAGTCCTTGAGCTACCGCCTTACGGGCGTATTTGGTCAATTCCTCTCTCACCTGTTGTTCAGACATGCTTCTCTACCACTCCTTTATCTGTTTCTTTTACTCCTTCTGTCTTACAGTTTCATGGCATTAAGGTTGCTCCTGTTTCAACCCATTTAATTGCTGATATGTTCCATACGCCTCTGGCCAGCCATCCTGCTGCTCAGGCGTGTAGATGTCAGGTTCAAAAGAACCCCCTGCAATTTCATGTGCATCGGACAAGCTGTCTAGTTCACCAAGTGCAACATACTGCATCAGGCAGTTACCTGCTGCAGATGCTTCAACGGGTCCGGCGATTACCGGGACTCCAGCCGCATTCGCTGTAAACTGGCATAACAAACGATTCTGCACCCCACCTCCAACCATATGAATGACCGGAGGTTTATTGCCTGTAATCTGCTCAAGTTCATCCAGTGTCTGCCTGAACTCCAGTGCGAGACTTTCCAATATACAGCGCACGATCTCTCCGACACTATCAGGCACCTTCTGGCTGCTACTTTGGCAGTGCTGGCGAATTCGCTGCGGCATATCACCAGGACTCATGAATACCTCGTCTCCTGGCGGTACAAATGATTGAAGCGGACGCGCCAGGGAAGCAAGCTGAATAAGCTCTTCATGGGAATAGACCCGATTTTCCCGCTGCCACTGGCGTTTACATTCCTGCAGCAGCCACAGACCTGAACGATTTTTGAGCGTCCTCACCTTGCCGCTTACCGTTCCCTCATTAGTAAATCCAAGCTTGCGGCTCAGATCACTCAACACCGGGCCATCCCGTTCAATGCCCATCAGAGACCATGTGCCGCAGCTGATAAAAGCATATTCAGATGCAGATGCAGGGATGGCTGCAAGTGCTGAAGCTGTATCATGTGATCCTGCGGAAACAACGTGCATCGGGCCACTGCGCAGCTCTCGAATCAAATCGTTGTTTAATGCACCAAGCACGGTGCCTGGCTGAACAAGCTTCGGGAACAAGCTATGCGGCAGACCCAGACGGCTCATCAATGCTTCATTCCATCTTGCTTCCCCGGTATGAAGCAAACCGCTTGTGCTTGCAATCGTATACTCACAAGCCTGTTCACCTGATAGATAGTAGTGGAACAAGTCCGGCATGAATAACAAACGCGTGCCAGGATCGACATCCGCTGTCCGTTCCCGAAAATCACCAAAGAGCTGAAATATCGTATTAATCTGTTGAGGCAGTACCCCGGACATGGAATACAGTTCCTGCTCACTCACTACAGAAAGCACATCTTTCATCCATTCCCCATGGCGTGCATCCCGGTAATGACGCGGATTAGCAAGTAATCTGCCGTTGCCATCGATCAGTCCGTAATCTACGCCCCACGTATCAACTGCAATAGAATGTATGGCAGAGGATAAACCGGCAGTGCCTTTCATCATGCCCTGCTTCAGCTCATGAAATAAATTCGGGAAGTCCCAATATAATTCCGTTCGAAGCTGTACAGGATCATTAGGAAAGCGATGAACTTCCTGCAGTGTCAGCTTGCGTCCCTCCAGTGCTCCCCGAACCACCCGTCCGCTTCCGGCGCCGAAATCGGCAGCAAGCACATACGCAGCGTTAGCCTGAGTTCCCATAGAATGCTCCCTTCGGTCAGCGTCTTAACGATACAGCGGGCCAAATACATGACAAGCGCGATAATCCGCACTTTCCGGCTCACTTGTGCCAAACATGCCCCAAGCACGCGGACGGAAAATGTCTTCTTCAGGCACATTGTGCATATTGACCGGAATACGTAATATGGAGGCGAGAGTAATCAGGTCCGCACCGATGTGTCCATACGAGATCGACCCGTGATTCGCCCCCCATTGGTTCATCACCTCGTATACTGAAGTAAAGGCTCCTGAGCCCGTCAGTATTGGAGCAAACCAGGTGGATGGCCATGTGGGATCAGTCCGCTGATCCAATGTGTCATGCACATGCTCAGGCAAGTCCACTGTGTAGCCTTGAGCCAGCTGCAGCACTGGGCCTAACCCTTTCACCAGATTCAAACGGGTCATCGTTACCGGCATTCCGCCTTTGGTGAGAAAGTCCGCCGAATAGCCCCCGCCCCGAAAATACTCAACGGAAGCAGGTCTCCATGAAGTCGCTTTCAGACAATTCTGCACTTCCTCGTCCGTAATTTCCCAAAAAGGCTTGAGCACAGGCTTGCCATCCCGTGTTTGCTCTCCCGTACCGTCGAGCGCAGCAGAGCCTGAGTTAATCAGATGCAAAATACCTGCCGCGGCCTGCCCCTCCAGCTGATGTCCTGTCACACGTTTCACGGATTCAGGGCTCCAATACGTACGTACATCGGCGAAGATCTGCGCGGTATGTGTCAGTAAAGAACCAAACAGCATAGAGACACCGTTCAGACTGTCATTCTCCGTAGCTACCAGATATGGCGCACGTTTACCGTTCCAGTCAAAGGAGGAGTTCAGCATGGATTCCAGAAAATCCCCATTGGGTGCATGATCCGTCCATTGCCGCTGCCCCTGAAACCCGGATACAATTGCATGATGTCCCATGGCTTCCTCTTCAAACCCGAGTGCAGCGAGCTTCGGATTACCTGCCATCAGATCACGCACAATCTGAGTCATTTTAACAACCGTTTCCCACTCGGCATCTTTGCGCTTCCGATCACTTTGAAGATGCTCCGGGTTGTTATCCGGGCCCTCACTGCAATTTTCCTTTACCCAGGAGAGTGCAAGCTTGTATTCCTCAGGATCATAGATTCCCTCTTCCATCCGCCGCGTCAATTCGCTCATATCCACGTATTCATTCCGCATGCCCAGATATTCCTGGAAAAAAGAATCATTCACGATGGAGCCTGCAATCCCCATCGACACCGAACCTATAGATAGATACGCTTGCCCCTTCATCATAGCCGCCGCAAGACCGGCACGACTGAAACGAAGCAGCTTCTCACGCACATCGTCTGGAATCGTAGAATCGCCGCCATCCTGCACCTCTTCACCATAGATGCCGAACGCAGGAATACCTTTCTGAGCGTGTGCAGAGAGCACTGCGGCCAAATATACAGCTCCTGGACGTTCCGTGCCGTTAAACCCCCAAATCGCCGTAGGCACTGAAGGTGACATATCCATCGTTTCCGTACCATAACACCAGCATGGCGTTACCGTAATCGTTACACCTACATTGGAACGACTGAACAAGGCTGCTGCTTGCGCTGCTTCCGCAACGCCTCCGATACAGCTCTCGGCAACGATACATTGTACTGGAGAACCATCTGGATAACGAAGCTCTGTTGAGATCAGCTCAGCTACCGACGTAGCCATGCGCATCGTTTGTTCTTCCAGTGACTCGCGCACCCCTTTGCGTCTGCCATCTATCGTGGGACGAATACCAATTTTGGGAAAATCCTGTTTGTAACGGTAATCCTGTTGAGTCATGGTCATGCGAGAACGTCCTCCTTTTAGTGCATTTCAATAAATGCATATGGATTTGAGAATATTCTGACTGAATACGAGGTCGAGGTCGGATTTGAGGAAAATTGCTTGTTTCATACCGGAAAAATGCGGCTGCCGATAACCTTCCGTTTTTTGAATGCGTTTACATTATGTTAAAAAATAAACCACTCTCATGAATTCATCATTTAATGTCATTCACTGTACCTTAGGCGCACAAGGGAACATACATGAAAACGAACGAGAGCGGTTCTTCTGTCTAATTCATTTATTCCGTTTAGGGTTATCGGTAACCCTAACATAGCATGCGCATATCTTGCTGTCAATCCACATTATCCTATAAAATGAAAAGACTACACTGCGGAAAGGTCAGATTTCATGTGATTACTATTTATGATATTGCCAAAAAAGCCAACGTCTCCGCGATGACCGTCTCCAAAGTGATTAATCGCACCGGGCGTATTAGTACAGCTACGCGGGAGCGAGTGCAGCAGGTGATCGATGAGCTTGGGTATATCCCTAACTCCAATGCGCGGAGTCTTGTGCTTCAGCGAACACAGATGCTTTCTTTACTGATTACGGACATTACCAACCCTTTCTATACCACGCTCGCACGCGGAGCGGAAGATGCGGCACATCTGCGTGGATACCGCGTTTTGTTTGGCAACAGTGACGAGGACTATCACAAAGAGAAGGAGTATGTGGAAGCTATTCTATCGACACGGGTAGATGGTGTGCTCTTTGCTCCAGCAGGTGATCGCTCTATTACCCATTTGCAGCAGCTGCAGGCGCGAAATATTCCATTTGTGTTTCTGGATCGGACAGTACCTGATATTCATTCCGATGTCATTGCCGGAGACAGCCGTCAAGGCGCTCTGGAGCTTATGCGTTATTTGATCAAGCTTGGACACCAGCACATTGCACTGGTAAACGGTTCGTCAGAGGTGTCCACAGCCAGATTACGTGAAGAGGGATATGTGGAGGGGCTTCGTGAAGCCGGAATTGCTCCCGATCCTTCGCTCGTGCTTCGTACCAGCTATCGGGATTTCAGTGATGATGAGGGGTTGCAACGTCTGCTATCCCGCCCGCAGCAGCCTACTGCTGTTTTTGCAGCAAATAACATGCTTGCGATTGGCGTTATCCGTATGCTACGCAAGCGTGGACTTCGAGTGCCGGAGGATATTTCCGTCGTATGCTTTGATGATCTTGATCTGGCGTCGGCCTTTGATCCCTTCTTAACGGTCATTGCACAGCCTGCATACGAATTCGGTTATCAGGGGATGCAGATGCTGATTGATCGTATCGAAGGAAAATTACCTCCAGAACCTCAGACGATCATTTTACCTTCGGAGATGCGAATACGCGCTTCTGCTGCGGCTCCCGCCCCTGACTGATGTTTACCGCAACCATCTTCCCGCTGCATACATAAGAAAAACAGGATGTCCCTGAGAGCAATTCTCTGGTTCATCCTGCATCTTGCTTCCGTGCTTTATTTCTCGGACTGTAGAGCCAGCGCAACCTCTCGCACAAGACCCGGGAACCAGTTCATGAGCTCTTCAAACGTATACCCGGCCTGCTCCGCTTTGGAAGTATCCATTGTCCAGGACTGCTCTACTCCAAAGGGCGACATGTCCTCGTCCACCGTCTGCTTCAAAATCTGCGACTGCATACCTGTCACTGTTTCGATAATATGCATCATAGCTGTGAGAGTAATGGAGCCCTTGGATGCTGCATTTACTGGACCTGTCAGCGACACCTGACCAAGCCAGGCCAGAAAGCGTGCTGCTTCCGTGGAGTGAATGAAGCCAATCTCGGCTTCGGGATTTGGCATACCGATCGGTTTGCCTTTTTGCACATGTTGAATATGAAAATGAAGTCTTCTTGTGTAATCGTCGATTCCAAGTACAATTGGAATTCGCATCGCCGCTACCGGGAAGGATGCCGTTTGGAAGAACACAGCCTCGGCGAGCCGTTTGCCCTCACCATAACTGAAATCCGACTTGCTGCCATATTGCAGCGGGTAAGTGTACGGATCAAAATCCGTTTCCACAAATCCCGGTCTGGGTTCCCCGTATACAGACAGCGTAGATGTCAGCACATATCGCTGCGTACGTCCGGCAAATGCTTCACAAGCAGCCTTCGCTTCATTCGGGGAATAACAGATATTATCATAAACAACATCCCATTGATCCGACTGCGCGGCCTCTGCGACGGATTGGGGGTCTTCCCGGTCCATGCGAATTCGCTTCACTTCCTCGCCAAAATCCACTTCTGTCTGTCCGCGTGTCGCGACCGTGATCTCCGATTTCCCTTCCCATAACAGATGATCCACCAATCTTTTACCAAAAAAACGCGTACCACCAAGGACAAGCACCTTTTTCATCCGGTTTCCCTCCAATGCTAATCTATTGTGACATCTTCTGAATACGAAGCATGGTATGTGCATTCCGCTGAAATTCGTATGACGTCTTGACTTCGGATACTATATATCCTCTTTTTTCCAAAAGCAACTTCAATTCATCCATATATTCATAACGCTTGCCTGACAAGTCTACGGTCGGAAAAACACGCACCTCATGTCGGGTTACACGCAGCATTTCCAGCAGTGTCTGCACATGAAAATCAACATTCAGCCGATCCGCATAGGTAAACAGGAAATGCGCAGATAAGGTTAAATCAAACTGTTCATCAGCAAACGGAAGTTCAGGCAATACAGCTGCTGTATACCCGCCCGGATATTGTCTCATGTCCGCAACACAATCTGTAATGGCACGCAGCCGTTCTTCCTTCAAGCCCTGAATCGATCCGAACCGATCCCAGACATATGCCCCCTGTGCAGCCTGCATCTGCTTCATCGTATGTTCAATGTCCTGCAGCCCTTTGGCGTTCAGCTCATTCGTATTGAACTGATACACGATATCGGCTGCCACTGGACGTGCGCCGCGCTTCCGAGCCTGACTGCTAAAGGAACATGCACCCCCGGGACAATCGAGAATGTGCTTGCCTGCAAGCTCCTGCTCTGTCAATTGAAACATGCTCATATACTCTTCGTACGTTCTTCCGATAAATACAATCTGTGCCAGTTCGAGGCTGCTCTCTTCTCTGCTCTGCTGATCGTTTACACTTCTCTGCTCATCTCTACTCATCTCTCTGACATCCTCTCACTGTCAATTAATCGTTAGGGAAAACGAGGCCTATCTGCTGCCTGATCTGATCCATCACCTGCATCGTTTGGTAAGAGCGCTCATAGGTGTTCATGGCAGATTCTTTCTTTCCTTGCTGTACCAGATTAACGAACTCCTCCATCTCATAATACATCACAGGATGCTGCTGCTCTACGGCCAATGGCTCGACCGTTCCGTCATTATAACGAATCTCTGCGTGTTCAGGCGCACCGATCTTGTCAATCAGGATACTGCCTCGTTCTCCGATGATCTCGCTTGGGGCATGCGAATTAGCGATTTTGGAGTATGTTACCACCGCTTCCATTCCGTCATAATTCAGCAGCACGCTGCCCTGCCCGTCCACACCGGATTCCAGCATGGTGGCTTGTGATTGAACTTGCTTTGGCGCACCAAACAACGTAATGAGCGGGTACAAACAATATACACCCAGGTCCATTAAAGCTCCATTCGCCAGCTCAGGCTTGAAGGCATTAAGAACAATGCCCTCCTTGTACTTGTCATAACGCGAGGAATACTGCGAGTAACCCGCTATGTATTTGCGAACAGGGCCGATTTTGTGCAAATGCTGCTGCACACTTTTAAACACCGGAACAAGCGTTGACTTCATGGCCTCCATCAAAAGGACGTCATGCTTCCGCGCTGTCTCGATCATACGGCTCACTTCAGCACCATTAGCCGCGAGCGGCTTCTCACACAATACATGCTTGCCGTTTCTCAGGAACAATTCGGCCTGCTGTGCATGCAGTGTATTTGGCGTTGCAATATATACTGCATCCAGGGTATCGCTGGCCGCCATTTCCTCCAGATCCGTGAAGCGATAGGCCGCATCATACCGATCTGCAAACGCATTCGCTTTCTCCTCTGTTCGCGAGTATACCGCTGTAAGCTGGAAACCTTGAACCAGTGCTGCTGCCTCCAGCAGCTTTTCCGTAATCATATTTGTACCTACGACCCCGAATCGAACCATACCGATCTACCTCTTTCCTTATGACTGAGATTTGTCAGATATTGAATGTGTTAAACATTGGAGTAATTCTTATTACACAACATGTCTCTCTATTGTAACGTAAAATTCCATTGGAATGAAGAAAGAGCTCGTTGCGTTAATGAAAAAGAAATTAATGTGATTTTAAAAAAGAGCTAATTATGATTTTGAAAAAGTGATAATTGTAATAATCCAGAAAGATATGTTCATTGTGATAATTCAGAAAGAGATGGTCAATGTTGAAATCTTGCGATTTGATTCGAAATCTCGTGATTTTCTGATCGCCATGGGTATAATTATAGCTGAGGTGATTCCATGAAACGTACAGAGCAGCTTCATTTCCTGCACCAAACGATTCCTGAGGAGTATTGGAAGGCAATAATCGAGAACGATTCTACGTACGATGGTACGTTTTTTTACGCGGTGCAAACGACCGGTATTTTCTGCCGTCCCTCGTGCAAGTCGAGACCACCCAAATACGACAACGTGCTCATCTTTCCCCATGCAGAGCAAGCGTTGGCTCATCAGTTCAGACCGTGCAAACGCTGCAAGCCTACTGGAGCACGAGTGCCTGACCAGGAATGGATCTATGGAGTTACCGATTATATTGACAAGCATTATACCGAAGCGTTAACGCTGGATATACTGGCTGCTGTTAGTCACGGGAGTCCATATCACCTGCATCGGGTGTTCAAACGCATTACAGGACAAACCCCGGTTCAATATATACAAGCCAAACGAGTAACAAAGGCTCAGGAACTGCTGAAACAAACCCATTTGACCGTTAGCGAAATCGGACGCCAGGTAGGCATATCCAACGCGGCTTATTTCGTTTCCGTTTTTCGCAAGCATATCGGTTACACCCCTGCACATTACAGGGAAAGGCAAGGCAGCAGCTTATGACCGTTCTATTGAACTATAAAGTACCCAAAACATTATTAAACAAAGGTAGCGGCTTCCTGAGCGGCTACACACACACCTTGAATCCGTACACAGGCTGTTCATTTGCATGTTCTTACTGCTATGTCAGACAGATGCCTGTCTCCTTGTTTCGCAAGGAAGACTGGGGAAGCTGGGTGGATGTGAAAAAAGAAGCCTCCGGCATTCTCGCCAAAGAACTGCAGCGTGCCCGTAAGAAAGGTAAAGTGACCATTTTCATGTCGTCCAGCACCGACCCGTATCAACCCGCCGAAGCTCGCGAACGAATTACACGCTCCTTGCTCGAAACGATGCTGCTGCACCCGCCCGATTTTGTGCTGGTACAGACTCGAAGTCCACTTGTCACCCGTGATATCGACCTCCTCCAGCAACTAGGAGATCGGGTGCGTGTAAGCATGACAGTGGAGACAGATCAAGATCACATTCGCAGGCACTTTACACCCGCCGCACCGCCCATTGCCGGTCGATTGCATGCACTCAAGCAATTGCGGGATGCTGGCATTCAAACGCAGGTAGCCATTGCACCTGTTCTGCCAAGCAGTGATCAGTTTGCTGTTAAGTTAAGACCGCTCGTTGTCCGTGTCTGCATTGATGATTATTTTATGGGAGATGGCAGTGAAGGCAAGCGCACGCGGAGACTTGGAATGGAGCAGCTTTACCAGGAGATTGGACTGGAGCAATGGATTCAGCCCGGGGCGTATAAACGCGTTGTAGAACAGATGAGGACGCAGTTTGCCGAGCATGAAATTTATATTAGCCAGGCCGGATTTGAGCCATGAGATTGATGCGCACTCTGCATACAGATCAACATAGAGCTCTTTCCACTCTTGATCATACCAGGAATAGCAAAAAAACAGCCTCTTTCCGTTCATCGGGAAAGAGGCTGTTTCTTCGTTGGTAAAACAAGCTATATACTTTATACTTCACTTTACATTTCTCTTGTCTTAAATGTGCTTAACTTATTTATCCAATGTATACAGTGGAAGATTCACAGGCAATGCCGCTGGTCGCTCGCATGTACTCTTCATCGCGTAGAAGGTCTGCTCATCTGAAGAATCATGGAACGCCCACATCGCTTCCAGCACATGATAGGCCAGTTCACCGCTGGCACGGTGTGCACGTCCGCTCTGCACCGCATAAGCCATATCCGCGACGCCGATGCCACGTGTATTTTGCTGATATCCCGGGAGCAGGGGAGCTTCTGTCCATTCGTGCTCGCCCATCAAGCGGTATCGTACCGGGCCGCCAAAGGTGTTCGGATCAGGCACCTGCAGTGTGCCATGTGTACCGTAAATCTCAATCGGAGGCAGTGCACTTCCACCAAACACATCAAAGCTTGTAATGAGCGTGCCGATGGCTCCTTGCTCAAATTGCAGCAGACCGGTGACATGCGTTGGAATGTCAACGGGAATGATCTGGCCCCTTTTTTTCTCACTGGTAATCATACGTTCATTCATCGCTTTCCCGGTCATTCCGGCAATAGACTTGATCGGTCCCAGCAGCTGCACAAGTGCAGTCAGATAATATGGCCCCATGTCAAACATAGGCCCGCCACCACTGGCGTAATAAAACTCGGGATCTGGATGCCAGAATTCATGTCCCCGGCTCATCATAAAGGCTGTTGCCGCTACCGGCTTGCCAATAATCCCGTCCTCTACGAGCTGAAGCGCCGTCTGAATACCTGAACCAAAGAACGTTTCAGGGGCACAGCCCACCAGAAGACCTTTACGTTTGGCTGTCTCCAGCACCGCCTGCCCTTCCTCACGAGTCACTGCGAGCGGCTTTTCTACATAAACGTGCTTGCCCGATTCCAATGCACGGATGCATACCTCTGCATGAACAGCAGGGATCGTCAGGTTGATAATCAGCTCAATCTCGGGGTCAGCGAACATTTCGTCTACAGTATAAACGTTGGGCACGTTATAGGCTGCGGCCTGCTCCTCTGCGCGCTTCCGGTCCAGATCGGCTACAGCCACAAGCTCAAGCACCTCGAAACGGTGACAGTTCTCCATGTAGATGCCGCTGATTTTACCACAGCCGATAATACCAACTTTCATTGTTTTCATACTCTTGCTCCCTTCGCCGTGGATCAAATATAGGGTAGTAAAATCCTGCATAAACGTCTTTCAAGTCGGCAGATTCTGGCACATCGTACAACCTCAACTAGATATGATTACAAATGTTCCAAACGTCAAACCTGCCACGGTCTGATTACAGGTAGAATGTCAGCCTAGGTTTGGTTGTCGGCCATGCCTGTGTAAGCCTCGGCTGCACCTGTTGATCTGCTTTTCGCCAGCTCTTTGCCAGCTGCTGTCCAGAGGAAACCACTGCGCATCATCTCGGTTACCGGCTTCATATCTACGATATCCGCATGATGTCCAAGCGAGTTATAGAATACACGCCCTGCACCCCAGCGCTTCGTCCAGGCTACAGGCATATCGACTGGCCCGTTTGCTGCGTGAGGACCTGATACGATCGGAAAGCGAGTGGTTGCCAGTACCTCCACAGCGGGATCAACATGCAAGTAATACTGCTCACTTTTCACCTGGAAATCCTCGATATGATCAAAGAGCGGGCTGGAGCCGCGTTTGATATTGACCATGTATTCCACACCGTCATTCCCTGGATGAGCCACCCACTGTCCACCCGTCATAAACTGCCAGTCTACGTTCGTACGAAACGCATCACACATGCCGCCATGCAGCCCGGCAAGACCTACACCGCTCTGTACAGCCGCCGAAACGTTATTGACGAGCTCTTGCTCAATCTGTCCCATCGTCCATAGAGGTACAATGAGATCCAGACCGCGAAGCTTCTCTGCATCCGCATAGGACTCCAGTGTGTTGGAAACCTCAACCTCAAACTGCTCTTCCTTCAGGATACGTTCAAAAATGGCCGCTACCTGCTCCGGCTCATGTCCATCCCAGCCGCCCCATACAATCAATGCTTTCTTCATCGCTTGATCACTCGCTTTCGTTTCATTCAATTTGGGTCGTTCATTGGAGCTGTATATCTTGCAACATTTCTAACTTATCCTTTGCCCTTTATCCATTACATCTCTTCAAGCGTTACCCAGCGACGCTCAGCGACCGAGCGTTCTACCGCTTCCAGTACAGCCTGACATGCAACCCCATCATGGAAGCTTGGCGACGGCTGACGGCCCTCGGAAATTGCCGTAACAAGCTCCAGCATCTCATGTGTAAAGGTGTGCTCAAAACCAATCGTGTGACCAGCAGGCCACCAGGCTTCGGCATATTTATGCGCAGGATCAGTAGCCAGTACGCGGCGGAAGCCCTGTACATCCTCATCGTCCGTTGTGAAATACACTTCCAGTTCGTTCATCCGTTCAAAATCAAAACGCACACTGCCCAGGCTGCCGTTAATCTCGAAAGAATTCGTGCTGCGATGACCCGCCGCAAATCGTGTCGCTTCGAAGCTGCCGAGCGCTCCGCCCGCAAATCTTGCGAGGAATAGTGTGGCATCATCCACCGTTACTTCACCTTTCGGTGCATCTGCACTTGAACTGCCTTTCGCGCTAAGACCTGTCATCTCGGACGCAAGCGGGCGTTCTTTAATGAACGTTTCACTCATGCCGATGACCTCCTGAAACTCACCAACGAGGAAACGGGCCAGATCGATCAGATGTGCTCCAAGATCACCATGTGAGCCAGAGCCGGCGACTTCTTTTTGCAGACGCCATACGAGCGGGAAGTTCGGGTCCAGAATCCAGTCCTGAAGGAAAAACGCACGGAAATGATAGATTTTGCCCAAACGTCCGCTCTCGATCAGCTCCTTTGCCAGCTGCACGGCTGGAGAGAAACGATAGTTGAAGCCGACCATATGAGTGATGCCCGCTTCTTCGGCGGCCTGAAGCATCTCACGGGAGTCAGCCAGCGAGAGCGCAAGCGGCTTCTCACAGAACAGATGCTTGCCTTGACGAGCAGCCTCAAGCGCAATCTCTTTATGAGCATCACTTGGAGCATTAATATCAATCAGGTCAATATCATCCCGTTTCACCAGTTCACGCCAATCCGTAACACTCTCGGACCATCCAAACTGACTTGCCGCCGCCTGCACGCCCTGCTCATTGCGCCCGCAGATGACAGACATTTCGGGCTGCAGTGGAGCAGAGGGGAAAAACATCGGTAAACTGCGGTATGCATTGCTATGGGCCTTGCCCATAAACTTGTATCCAACCATTCCTACACGAAGACGTTTTGACATGAACATTTCCTCCTCAAATAAAATGTATAAAATCAATCTCATATCTACATCACGTTTCGACTGGATGAGGCTCGAACAATCAATTCAGTTGGCAGAAGTGTCCTTGGAGACTGCAATGCTCCAGCAGGATGCATCAATTTGGAGACAGCAATCTCGCCCATCTCGAAAAAGGGAACTCGTACACTGCTTAGTGCCGGAACGGCCATCTCGGCTGCATCGGAATCATCATAACCAACGAAGGCGGGGAAATCCTCGACCCGTACCCCCCGTTCTCGCAAGCCATGCATCACTCCGATCGCCATCCGGTCATTCGCTGCAAAGACCGCATCAATCTCATGCAAACGTTCAGCAATGATTGCTGCTGCCTCTATCCCGCTCCGTCTGCTGTAATTGCCTTCAAGCAGCAGACTCGGATCAAGCTCCATGCCAGCCTGCTGCAGACCCAGTCGTACACCTTCCATCCGTTCCTGACTGTTCGAGTAGCTGTCTGGTCCGTTCAGAAAAGCAATGCTGCGATAACCCTGATCGGTGAGATGACGTACAGCAAGACGGCTGCCCTCGATATGATCAGCATCCACTTCAGAGAATGACTCCCCTGCAAAATGCTGGTTCATCACGCAGAACGGATGTCCTTCCCGGTCCAGCTGCTGGATCGCAGCCAGCTCATCATGATCGTGCCTTGCACCCAGAATGATACAAGCATCAATCTTCTGTCTTCGGAACAGATCGGTATAATTCATAACTTCACCCGGTGTTCGAAACATGACCAGCAGATCGAGACCGTTGTCTCGCGCTTTGCTTCCAATGCCGCTTAACATTTCCGAGAAAAAATAGGCCGAAAACAGATGTGCCTTAGGAACATAGGGCAGCACAACACCCAGATTACCGCTTTTGCTTCTGGCAAAGCTGCGGGCAAGTGCACTGGGCACATAACCTAAACGCTCGGAAGCTTCAAGCACCCTGCGGCGAGTCTCCTCCCTGATCGGTCCAACGCCGTTAAGAACCCTGGATACCGTTGCCTCGGATACCCCTGCAAGCTCAGCCACTTCTCTGCGAGAAGCCATGTCCTTCACCCCCTTCAGATGAATTGCGCAGTTACAATCAGCAGTATTTTAATTTATGTACGCGCGTACATTTTCTCATGGCATGTAACCGTTGTCAATGCAAAAACAACAAAAAAAGAATGAGGAATTCAGGATTAACCTTTTTCCTCATTCTTGATTTGTCTATGACCCAGTTCATAATGACTTCTATTATAAATGAAACTTTATTGTACAGATGAAGATAAAGTTTTATGCCTTTGCTGCAGCGCTAGGTTCCTTGGCGGACTGATTAAATTCGGCCTGCTCCTTATCCTTGCTAAGCTTGCGCACACGATCCGACGGTTCGGCCGAAGCTTGAAGCTTGCGAACTTTATGCAGGACCTCCTTGTTAGGTAAAAAGTGCTGGGACCGAATAAAACGAATGGTTTTGGTTTTGGCACGCATAACGATGGAATCCGTCTCTGCCCGGTCATCTGCAAGATAGCGCACTCCACCAAGGATCTCACCCGGTGTTACACCCGTAGCGGCAAAAATAACATCCTCTGTACCGATCATGTCCTCCATCGTTAACACCTTGTATGGATTGTCGATCCCCATCTGCAGGCAGCGCTGGAACTCATCTGCATTGGCAGGCATCAAACGACCTTGAATCTCGCCTCCCAGGCAGGATAAAGCTGCTGCTGCGAGCACCCCTTCAGGTGCTCCGCCTGATCCGACATACAGATCGATGCCCGCTTCGGGGAAAGCAGGAGCCATTGCTCCCGCAACGTCGCCATCACTAAGAAACTTGATCCGCACACCCACTTTCCGCAGTGTCTTGATCGTGCTCTCATGCCGTACACGGTCAAGTATCATGACTGTCAGATCGGAAATATTTTTGTTCAGAGCGGCAGCCGCCTTTTGCAGCGTCACCTCAACCGGGTCTTCAATGCTGACCTTGCCGACAAGTGCAGGGCCAACCGCCAGCTTCTCCATATACATATCCGGAGCATGCAGCAGATTGCCTTTTCCCGCCACAGCAATGACTGACAACGCGTTATTCAGACCTTTGGCTACAATCTCTGTTCCCTCCAGAGGATCAACGGCCACGTCAACCTCCGGCCCTTCCGCATTGCCTACTTCCTCACCAATGTACAGCATCGGGGCTTCATCCATCTCGCCTTCCCCAATGACAACGGTTCCGCGAATAGACACGGAATCGAACATGGCCCGCATGGCCAAAGTAGCTGCCTCATCCGCACTGTTCTTGTCGCCTCTTCCCATCCACGGGGCTGAAGCTAATGCTGCCAATTCTGTTACTCGTACAATTTCCAACGCCAGTTCGCGTTCCATGCCTGCCACTTCCCTTCTGGTTTTTCACAGCATAACGTGAAGGGCGGCCGAAATCTATCGCAAAATCATATGAAATCAATCTATAATCAGCGCAGCGACAGCTTTTTCGCTTCATTTTACTTATTTTAACATTTATTAATTTAACTTTTTTTTCGGTTTCAGAGCATATGTTTGCAGCTTGATTTTGTTCCTTTCCTCCTCTTCAAACATTAATATTTTTTCCAATTATACTGGCCATTTTTATGCCTTTTGTTCGGATGGCAACACTCCTCTCTTCAGTGAAGCACGAACTTCCTCTAACCTAAGAAACATCACATTTTGCATTCATAATCAGAGCTGGGCCTGCCCGTATTCTGACAAAATCGAAAACGATTTTCGAGAATCCTCATCTGCTTCAGTATGTACTAATAAAATGGAAGTATCGAGTCACTTATGAGGATATTTCAGCCTTACAAAAGTGACTGCAAAGAGAATTATTTTTTAGTATTAATCAGGACTTTAGCCTTTGCTAATGTCATAGATACAGTCTATATTGGATATCGAAAAATATGAGTTTACATAATATTAATTACGTTATATTTTTTCAAATAATTAAACCATAATCTTCTACAAATTTCAAAATACATCTCACGCATCGATCTCATCCAGCTAAAAAAAGACCAAATCAGCTGCTTCACTGACTTGGTCTTACCTCTATTCCATGTTCATTAAGGTTCAATGCCCCACACTAACTGATCGTTTAC
Source organism: Paenibacillus sp. TC-CSREp1 (assembly GCF_050171015.1). Lineage (NCBI taxonomy): Bacteria > Bacillati > Bacillota > Bacilli > Caryophanales > Paenibacillaceae > Paenibacillus > Paenibacillus sp. TC-CSREp1. Next base: position 218,486 of record NZ_JBNOKM010000004.1, read on the forward strand.
ATATCCGGTAACCTTATTATGGTTCGTGTACTGATTCCCTGCGGCCATAAAGGAATAGTCGTCTGCCTGATTGTAATTGGACCAGTTATTTTTGGAGAAACGTGCCTGTATCTCTGCGCTACCGCCAGGGTTCAACACTCCGGCACTGCTGGTGAAGCCCAGCTCCACATAATAGTCAGCTCCGTCGGCCGGTGGTGTCATCTTCACAAATGTACTGGTGACATTGGCACTTCCAATACTCGACCAATCCGTCCATAAGGTCTGCGCTTCCTCACCATCAATCGTATAGTAGTACCGTACCTTCACATCGCTAAGCTGAATGTCCGTATCGCCGGAATTAATCAGCTTGAATTTGGGAGCAATACCATTGGTAGAGGCACTTGTATTGCCATTATACGCCTGAATCGTTAATTGTGCGTCCGTTGGTTCAACCACCGAGCTATCCGTTACATTCAATTTAAGAACAGCAGCTTTCCCACCATCAAAATGAAAAGTCAGACTTGACTGGCCCACAGGCAAAGTGGACAGGTAAGACGAGTTAAAAACTACCGTTGAGCCCGATGCTGTATAATCCTGGCCGGATACAAGATGCACACCGCCCTTTGAAATGTTCGTGAGCTGATGTCCGTTCAACGTAAGTGTAATCGTAATATCCTGACCAGCCCCTGCTGCTTTATCAAAGCTTGCACTCTCGGGTGAGATGACTGCGCTCGGATTCGGCTGATTCACCTTGAGATCTGGCAGCTCATCCAGGGTAATCACATAGTCGCTCTGATAGAGCGTCTTCAGTGTAGCCGGATAATTGAACGCATCGCTCATCAGATGTTCGCCGTACCACGGACAGAAATAGAGCCAGCCCGCTTTTTCCTCCGTAAGATTCTTCACACTTGGAACCGTATCATTTTCTGTCATGGCCACCATCTTCTTGCCATTAGTCAGCTTCACCAGCTGATAGAAAATGGAAGATATCGCATCCTCATTCGGTACACCGGATAAACCGTCATACCGATTGTAGATCGTATTGTATTTGTCATAACCGACCAGATCGACCTGATCATCTCCCGGGTACCATGCTGGCGAAGTGCTGTATACGTAGCTGTTGTACGTCCAGATCAGATTGTGCAGGTCATAGGTTTCAGTCAGCTCCATGTAGAGCATATCCCATAACTTTTTATAAACATCCGCTCCAGCAGAGGCCCACCAGAACCATGCGCCTTCGCCGTTCAAGCCTCCGTTCCCTTCTGCTTCATGATACGGACGGAAGATGACGGGCACATCGTTATCCTGTAAAATCTGCAGCTGCTCCGCGAGATCCGCAATCGTCATCATGACATATTGATATTCCTTTGTACCGGGAACAACCGCCTTGGCTGTATCAAAATTCGTCTCGGTCGGTTTATAGGTTGCCTCCTTCCAATCTACGAAATCGCCCAGCTGATACGTAGTAAAGTTGCGTGGTACAGTAATATGCCAGGAAGCCGTTGCAATACCACCACGGTTGTTAACCCAGTCAATCATCCGATTGGTGGTTCCGTCCTCCCAGCCGTAGAGCGGATTATAATTCAGGAAGTCGAATCCACGGATTGCGGGATATTTGCCCGTCAGATCATATATCCATTCGAACTCCAGCTCAGCATTTCCGTCATTCCCTCCTCCATAAATCTCCTGTTGTCCCGAAATAATGTTGTGTCCGTATACCTCCGTCAAGTAGTTCATTAATATTTGCGTTTCCGGTGTAGCCTGAGGGTCGGTCAGTACAGGCTGCACATTCAGCGGATCAAGATCGGCATAATCCACCGTGAACGTATCAAAATAAGCGTAGCCCCAGCCAGCCTTCAGCTGAATCGAGTTGTTGCCCTTGTTCAATTTGTGAAAACCAAAATCATAATCCGACCATGTCGTCGTGTAAGGAAGCATATAGGAGCCTTTGGTCATTCCGTTAATCGCCAAATATTGCAGCCTTCCATCCATGCTGAGCTCCTGCATATAACGTGTGGAGATGCTGTACATGCCTGTTTCCGGCACAGTCACGTTTAAAGTAATTGTTCCCGAGCCCTGCATCCAGACGAACCCGCTTCCTGAATATCCGGGCTTGGGCTGTCCATAAATCTCTGTAACCACTTGTAGTTCGGGGCTTAACTCTGCATCCTCGCCTTCGATGGTCAGCAGCGGCGCATCCGCATGAGCTGTGTCAGTCACAGTTAGTGCAAGCAAACCTAACAAGAGAGTACCCAGCAGCATAGCACCTGTCAGCATCACGGCAACTGTTCTCTGAAGCCTTTTCCTCCATCCCGTATTCATTCCGATCTTCATTTCCATCTCCCTTTCCCTTTGAAATGTGAGAGCGAAATGTGCATAAACCTGATCATGATGACGCTTTCAAAGTAAACATACCACGAGTGAGAAAAGTTGTAAATATATGGTTATTCCGATTTCGAAAACGATTCATTTTTAGCCCTCGCAGCTCTTAATACTTCTAAAGTTATGTACAACTACCTGCCTGCATCTATTTCTGTAATTCATCTGACGCCTGAATAAACATACTCCACTCTTTTGTGAACTCCCGTCTCCCAGGTAATCAGAAACTCTGGCGACGTCCATTCCCCTTTGTGTAACATAATATCTTCGATGTTTTTCGTTACATTCAAAGTGTAATGACCATCCGATGAGGACACATCGTAACGCTCCACGGTATTATTTGGGTATATCACCAACACTTTCACGTTTCTCGCTTTTTTCACACGAGCCATATCAAAGGAGACGTTCGCCTCATATATGCCGTGTGCTCCCCCATAATTTACTGACACCTGACTGCTATTTACGACAGCCTCTGCATTCTCCAGATCATAGACAAGCAGCAAGATTACGATCAGACCTGCGGCTATAGCAATGATCATCCGTTTTTTTCTCATACTATGCCTCCAGCTAGGGCGTGTCTTGAAACCTACTGAAGTGCATCTTTTACCGCCTTTTTGCCCCCTGCTACGTCACTTTCCCTTGACGTGCCCGGGCACGCCTGCGGGAACTTCCTTGCTTGGAACGAAAATTCGGCAAAATCTGCTTGCTTCAGAGTTTTCAGACACGCCCTAAAAAATAATAAAGAATTTCTGCGTTCTGAGCTTGCTTGATCACTCCATTCGCAGAATATTCTCTATTATTCATCATATTACTATAATTACTGGCATGAAATATTCCGTTATTTTACATTTTTATGAAATCAGCAAGCAGAAAGCGGGATCGCCTGGACTGCGTTGTTTTCTGATTTTTTGATTAATTTGCAGACTCTATTGCCGTTTCTGTTGCCGTTGTGCCGCTTTTCTCTTTTCCACCATATCGCTCGCTTGCTTTGTTCACCGCTCTTAGAATTCCACCATAGCCTGTGCAGCGGCAAAGGTTGCCGCATAATCCGTTTTCGATCTGCTCCTGAGTAGGGTTCGGGCACTCATCCAGCAGTGCTTTGGTTGAGATAATCATGCCAGGTGTGCAGTAACCACACTGGAATCCCCCCTCTTCTACAAAGGCTTGCTGAATAGGATGTAACTGTCCCTCCTGCTCGTCGCCCAGCCCTTCGATCGTTGTAATTTCACCGCCCTCGCACTGATAAGCCATAACAAGACAGGCATTCACAGGCTCACCATTCAGCAGGATCATACATGCACCGCAACGTCCAACCTCACAGGACACTTTAGTGCCTGTCAGCTGTAATTCATTTCGCAACATATCGACAAGCCGGGTTCCGGGAGCTACAAACAGCTGTCTGGAATGTCCATTCACTACAGCGCTCCATTCCTGTTCAAGAGGCAGGTTTTTCATGATGGCTTCACTCCTTCCGGCAAAAAAACATTAAAGGCTCTGGTCAACTCTTCCCTCGGCACAGGAAGGCGGCTAACCCACACCCCTGTAGCCTGATGGATTGCTCCAGTAATCGCAGGAGCCAGCGCTACAGAACCAATCTCGCCAATGCCTCTCGGCCCGAATGCATCACCTTCAGGCAAATCCTCAATGGCTTCTACTTCCAGATGTGTGTGTATGTCCTTGATGGTTGGGATCAAATACGTGTCCAGATTGGACGTCACATAGCAACTATTCTGCATAACAGCATCCTCGGTCAGCGTAAATCCGAGAGCCATCACACTGCCGCCTTCAATCTGTCCTACGTATCCCATCGGGTTAATGACCGGGCCGGCAGCCACAATATGCCGCGTATCCAGAAGTCTGGTTTCTCCCGTCAGCATATTCACCTCCACCTCCGCGGCTACTGCGGCATACGTATAGAGGTAGTGACCGCCTACAACATGATCGGGTGTGGTCGGATAGTGAAAGGTCGTATCAAATATCCAATCCTTCGTTTCACCACGCTGTACAAGCTCCACATAAGCAGCCACCAAGCGGGAAGAAGACAAGGAGGAGGAATCCTGCCCTTTCGTCCATATCCCCCCGGGTCCAGTCATCAGATTATCGGAAGGAATACCTGAAATCTCGGAGGCCACAGCGAGCAGCTTCGAACGGAAGCCATGCTGCAGCCGCTGCAAAGCCATCCAGGCCATCGTCGTCGAACGGGAGGCCGTGCTGGAGCCGCTATGAGGTACACGATCCGTATCTCCGATGACGATGCTCAGATCAGACGTGTGGCACTGAAACAGGTCACAGAGCATGATCTCCAGCGTAGCAACGAGCCCCTGCCCGAATTCCTCATAGCTGAACGCTACTTCGATCTTCCCCTCGGCGTTCAAGGAAAGACGTCCCCCTGCCGGGTCTGGAATACCATACCCCAGCCCTGCACCATGCATTGCGATGGCTGCCCCGACCCCGCGTTTTATCCAGGGTGGACGTGACGTTTCCTCTTCGGGATGAAGATGCTTTTGCCATAGATCGGAACGATCTAGCGCCTCCCACACTTGAGAAAGTCCATCCGTAGGCAGAATCTGCTGATTCAACGGCCCCGGATCATGCTTTTGCCGCAAATTACGTCTGCGAAATTCCCATGGGTCCATATTTATCATCTGTGCCAGCCGATCCATCTGTCCTTCCATTGCAAAGATCGCCTGATTGCCGCCAAAACCGCGAAATTCGCCTGATAACCCGTTATTGGTATATACAGATACTCCCTCTACATCAACGTGCGGAATCACATATGGCCCCATGCAGTGTTCGGTACAGAAATTCAGCACAGGGGCTCCAAGGGTAGCATAGGCTCCCGTATCTGCTGTAATCCGAACACGATGCGCCTGCAAAATGCCTTCCCGGCTTATGCCCGTCTGCATCTCGATCTTCATCGGATGGCGTTTCAAGCCCGCTCTTACCGATTCCTTACGGGAGTTATGCATCTTGACAGGACGACCACATCTCAAGGCAAGCAGCGCCCCGTAAGGCTGCACATTCAGTTCATCCTTACCTCCAAATGAACCGCCAATTGGGGAAGATACTACCCGAATATGCTCCTCGGGACAGCCAATAATCCGGGCCAACTGCATGCGGTCTTTATATCCATGCTGCGTAGCCGCATAGACATTCAAACGCCCCGCTTCATCTGGTACAAAAAGACCGCCCTCTGTCTCCATATATGCATGCATCTGCCTTGGCGTATAATAGGTCTCCGTTACAACATAAGCACAAGAGGCAAAAGCTTGCTCGGCATCTCCCCGTTTAACCTCCGTGCGGTGCAGAACGTTGCCCGGGCCGTGCGGATGCAGCTCAGGCGCACCGGGAGCAAGTGCTGCATCCGTGCTGTCCAGCGGCTCAAGCTCTTCATATTGCACCCGAATGGCAGCCAGAGCCAGCATGGCCCGTTCGGGAGAATCGGCAGCAACAGCGGCAATGGCATCACCGACATACCGAACGAGATCCTCACAGAACACCGGCTGATCCGGTGTGGCGATGCCAAAACGGTTAAGCCCGGGCACATCCTTGGCTGTTAAGACGGCGTGCACACCTTCCATTGCTTCGGCTTCCGATGTATCGATGGACAGCAGCCTTGCATGCGGATAAGCACTCCGCAGCACTTTGCCATAAATCATATCAGGTGAGCTCATATCGGTCAGATACTGCAGCTGCCCCGTAACCTTCGGAGGGCCATCCGGCCGCAGGTGCCAACGTTTTCCACTCTGTTCTCGGTTAAGCAGCATGCTCTATCTCTCCCTTCATTGCTCGATAGTTATTAGGGTATTCCATTGAAAAATCCTATGGTTGGAATGCCTGCCGCAGCTCAGCTCCAAGCATATTGCCTGCCGCCTGCTTCCTGTAGTCTTCTGTTGCAAAAGCATCGGTGTAGGTTGTAAATTCAGCCATGACCTGAGCAGCAAGCATGGGGGCCTGAGCCGCCTCCGCCGGGCCGGATCGAAGCAGCTGCTCCGATTCTGTCAGTCTCATCGCCAGGCCAGAGCCGCCGCCAACCGCTATTGCAATTCGTTCCCAGCGTCCATTTTCCAGATTAATCTCTCCGAATAAAGCGACCGTCACAAGCGAGGCCGTGAATACCTCCCTGCGACCCAGTTTGCGGTAAAAGGCGACCTCACGCTTTCGAGCTGGCACAGGGCTGCTGTGTGCTTGAGAAGGAAACGAGCCGCCTTCTCGATCTTGATGCTTTGGAATATGAACCGATACTAGTACATCTTCTTCGCTTCGTCCGCGAATACCGCCGTCAAGAAGCCATGCGTTGACAGGCTGCATCTCCATGCCACGGCAGGTCATCCATCGCAGCTCCGCGTCATATACGAGCAATGCAGGCAGTGTATCCCCGATTCCTGATGCGATATTACCCCCAATGGTTGCCAGATTTCGTACAGAAGGAGCGGCAATAGCCAGAACGGCTTCGTGCAAAATCGGAAGCTGCTGTACCAAGGGGGATGCTGCACATGCTTTTAATCGGGTCATAGCTCCAATTACAATGTAATCCCCTTGTACAGTAATTTCGCTCATCTCGGGAATGCAGCTCAGACTAACCAGATGTTGAGGCAGAGCTTTCAATTCTGCCTCCCATTGGGTGCGTAGCAACGTGGCTCCAGCGGTATAACACCACGCCCCTTCAAGCTGTTCTCTGATAGATTGCAGTTCCTGCAAACTATGCGGCTGCCATACAAAAGGCTGCGCTCCTGATCCGTATGCTGGTGCTGCCATGGCTTCCCCCTCCTTTCTATATGGGCCGTTAATATGCAATCAACGTTAACGTTGGCTAAAATCCATCATCAAGCCTCTCTCCACAGCTGTCCTTCTGCATAATCCAGAATTTGCTTCAACTGCGGCTCAGTATCTGCATCCCAGAAGCTTTCCCTCGATAAGGGGACCTTCACGCCTCTGTATATGGAGTTACGAAGTATTTTGCGAGCCCCTTCGTCACCCTGGAGAGATAACAGCGGGCCGAACATGCGGGAACGAAAAGCAACCGGCGGCTTCGCATCCGCATCGTCAGCCGCAGCCGCATAATCAGCATCTGGATGGGAAGCCAGTGCGTCCAGAACACCATTAATATGCCGTGCCGTAATTAGGGGTTGATCTGCCATCAGCATCAGCACCCCCTGTGGCCTGTACTCCATGGCTGTCCAAATACCGCAGCGTATTGAATTAGCCATACCGCCAGCATGATCATTGCAGACTGCTATACGCAGTCCAGATGCAGCAGTATACCTGCCAGTGGCTGTTCGCAGGCATTCTTCAGGCAGCCATTCGAGGTGATCTCCAGGTTTAACAACACAGATAATCTGGTCCAAAGTTGAGCTCAGGGCGGCCTTCAGTGTCCAGGCCGCAAGCGCGATTCCATCCGGCATCGTCACCGAGAGTTTATTCCGTCCGAGTCTGCTGCTGTTACCAGCTGCCAGAACGATACCTGTCGTTTGCATAAGCATCGCTCCCTTTTTCAATCATTGCCGTGGCAATCCCGGCATCTTTCTGCATTTTACGTCGACACGCAATCAGCTCAGCAGCAATACTTATCGCAATCTCTTCCGGCCCATCAGCTCCGATCGACAAGCCAACCGGGCTATGCACATGCTTCAGAGGCGGCATGCCATCCAGCAAACGCGCTGTTCGGGTACGTGAACCCATAATGCCAAGATAGGTATAAGAACGATTCGCCAGAAGAGCCAGCCATTCACGCTCCCGTGGAAATTGATGACTCATCAGAAGAATATAATCCTGCTCATGAATGTTTAATTGACTACAGACCTCCTGGGGAAAACCTAACATCAGCTCTGCTTCAGGAAATCGTTCAGTTGTACATAAAGACTCCCGCCAATCTGTTACAAGCACCCGGAACCCGGCTGATCGGGAGAGCTTAACAACAGGCATAACATCATTTCCCGCTCCTATAATGATCAAACGTGGCTTAGGTACATACACCGATGTTAACTTTCGAGGAAGGTTCCACTCATCAATTACAGCCTTTGGATAATGTAGAGTCATCTGAGGCTTACTTGAGAGTTCCTTTCCATCCTTTCTATCGTTTTGATCCTTTTTATTCCTTTTTATCGGAACGAGCGGTCCTTGGCCGGAATCCAGCCTGGCGCATGCATACTTAACTCCCCGCCAGTCTTCATCGAAAGACCTGATCAATGAAACCGATGCGCCTGTATCCAAACATAACCGCATCTGCTGCATCATCGTTCGCAGTTCTCCACGGACCGGCTCCAGCAGCACAATCACGAGGCCACCGCAGCCAATCGTTTCTCCCCAGGAGAGATCGTCCTCTGGCCGCATATCGTAGGCAACCAGCTCCAGCTGTCCCGTCTCCAGTACACCACTTACTCGCTCCTGAAGATCACTTTCCAGACAGCCCGGACTGATACTGCCATATATGCAGCCGTCCTCGGTAAGCAGCATCGAAACTCCCTGCTTGCGGTAAGCATGACCCTCAACCTTGATGGCTGTGGCGAGCACACTTCGTGCTTCCCGCATCGCAATTGCACACAGATCATGCATCTCCATCTGAGCCGCCGCCTTTCCATGCCATCTTTTTAAGATCGAGCCAACAAACCAACATCTCAAACAGACAAATATCAAACAGATCTTGTGCGGTCGTTACATCCGCTTCATCAGACGTGCAATGCTTTTATCCGACTCCCGCAGCACAATACTGCGGTCAATCGTTTGTATTTTGCGGTTGCTCAGCACAACGCTGCCATCAATAATGACTGTGTCCACACAGCTTCGGGTTGCCGAATAAACGACACGGGAATAGATATCTGTTTCATAGGAAGGGTAAGTGTGAAAATCATCGAGATCCAGCAGAATCATATCCGCCTTTTTGCCTGCTTCAAGACTGCCGATCTCTTTGGACATGCCCAGCACCTCTGCACCACCCATCGTTGCCATGCGCAGTACCGTTCTGGCATCCATCACCGTCGGTCCATGCGGCACCTTCTGAATCAGCGCCGTCATTCGCATCTCTTGAAACATATCCAGATTGTTGTTGCATGGAGCCCCGTCTGCACCAATACCTACGGCAATCTGCCGATTCAGCAGATCGGGAATCTCTGCAATCCCGGAGGAGAGCTTCATGTTTGAACCTGGACAGTGAGTGACCTTGACTCCACGCTTGCGGATAATTTCCTTCTCTTCCTCACTCAGCCACACACAATGCGCAAGCACCAATCGGGGTGTAGCCAGCCCGATGTGATCGAGATAAACGATGTTGCGCATGCCGCGTTCATGTTCAACGAGTTCAATCTCGCCCCTGTTCTCTGAAGCATGGGTGTGGACCTTGACGTGATATTTATTGGAGAGGTCGCGCACTTCCACCAGCAATTCCTCCGTGCAGGAAACGACAAACCGCGGACAGAACGCATATTGAATGCGGCCGCCGCCGAATCCGTTCCATTTCTCCAGCAGATCCACGCTTTGCTGCAGCGACTCCGCTGTATTTTCACGCAGAGGTTCAGGCACCTCATCTCCATGATCCATCATTACCTTGCCGGAGATGACCCGAATACCGCTCTGTGCCATGGCCTGAAAAGCAGATTCCGTATGATGCACCGTTTCCATGTCCAGAATCGTTGTCGTGCCGCTGGAGATCAATTCACCAAGTCCAAGCAACGCCGAGTAATACACAGACTCCTCATCATGTGCGGCTTCCAGCGGCCAGATACGCTTGCGCAGCCAATCCATCAGCTCCATATCATCTGCACGTCCGCGAAACAGTGTCTGACACAGATGAATATGTGTTTGGATAAAGCCGGGCAACAGCACCTTGCCCCTCGCATCTATCACCTGATCCGCCTGACTTTCTTCAATGTTCACTGCAATTTCCTTGATTTTGTTATCTTCTATCAGCAGATCTCCCGTAAATACGTCTTCCTCTGCATTCATCGTGACCAGCTGTGCGCCCTTGAGCAAAATCGTGCCCATGCCAATCTCCCCCATCCGGTTCTGTCTTCTCTACTTGGTTATGTCCACTCTCTACGGGATGTCGGAAGACCCGCCTTCATCTAATGACTACAAAGCTACAAACCTACAAACCAATAGCCATGCCGTCTCCCCTGGGGTCAGCCGCACCGCTGATCATGCCGTCCGCTCGAATAACGATGCCCTGTGCATGCCCCATAACTCCATCCCACGGCGCTCTGGCTTCCACTTTATGTCCCCAGCTCGCGAGAGCAGCACACACGTCGTCGTGATATCGATTCTCTACACGCAGCGTATCACTTTGTTCTCCCCAGGTACGTCCATACAGCCAGCGCGGCAGATTGATCGCCTCCTGTATACTCATGCCATAGTCCACCACACCTGTGAGAACAGATAACTGCGTCTGCGGCTGCCCTTCCCCGCCTTGCGTGCCAAAGAGCATATAAGGCTTTCCGTCACGTGTGACCAAAGCGGGCATAAGCGTATGAAAAGTACGTTTACCCGGCTCCAGTACGTTGGCTTCCCTCGAGTCCAGTGAAAAAAACGAACCTCGGTTCTGCATCAAAACTCCTGTATTTCCCGGTACATAAGCTGCGCCAAAATCAAAATACAGGCTTTGAATAAAGGAAACCGCATTGCCTTCGGCATCCACCACCGCTGCATACGCCGTATCCTGACCCATGGCTTGGGACAAAAACGGTTGAGCTGTTGTCGGATGAGACTGGATTTCGCTCCATAATTCATCTGCATAGCTTTTGCATAACAGACGATCCAGAGGAATTTCTCTGAAATCAGGATCGGTCAGGTACCGATCCCGGTCTCGAAATGCCTTTTTCACCACTTCCGCCATCAGATGATAAAATTCAGGGGACGTACGTGCTACGGCAGCCATATCTACATGCTCCAGCATATTTAACATCATCAGCATGGAGAAGCCCTGTGTGTTGGGCGGCAATTGATGAACCTCATAACCACGATAATTCGTGCTGATTGGCTTTACCCACTCGCCCTGATGTTCCGCAAAATCCGCTGCCGCGAGCATACCTCCATCCTCCTGAATCGCCATAGTTATCTGTTTGCACAGCTCCCCCGTGTAGAACGCCTCCCGTCCACCCGATTGAAGCTGTCGCAAGGAAGCTGCCAGTTGTTTCTGAATGAGCAGGTCTCCTTCCTGCAAAAGAGTACCCTCCGGGGCAAATACGGTTCGCAGCGGCGTATGTCCCATAATCAGCTCCGCATCCTGCTCCAGCCATAACGACAGATCGCGCGATACCGGGCAGCCTTGGTCTGCGTACTGCACGGCCGGTTCAAGCAACTGCTCCCACGCCAGTCTGCCGTAACGGGACCAGACCGCCCACCATGCATCCACCATCCCAGGTACGGTAATTGCACTAAGCACCCCGCGCCGAGGAATGACGTTCATGCCCATCTTTTTGAATGTATCTGCATGAAGGCAGGACGCCGAGCGGCCGCTTCCGTTGTACGCCGTAATCTCGCCACTCGCTCCATCATGAATCAGAAAAAATGCATCGCCGCCTATTCCGGTCATATGCGGATAGACCACACCAAGTGCTGCACTTACCGCTATTGCAGCATCATAGGCATTGCCACCCTGCTGCAGTATAGAGCTTCCAACAGCACTTGCCAGATAATGTGGTGTCGTCACCATGGAGCTTGTTGCCATTGGCATCTGATTCAGCATAATACTCCCTCCTTCCCTTTCCCTGCATAGACGTCCAAAGCCGCCTGCACCGCTTCGCCCGAGGATATACTACAACCGTGGCGCCGCAGCACCGCTTCCAGAGCACCCAGCACATGAAGCACATTTTTACGCTGACAGCTGAACCCCATCGTGCCAATGCGCCAGATTTTCCCTTTTAACGGACCGAATGAACTTGCAATTTCGATACCAAAATCATACAGCAGCATATTTCTGACGCTTTCCCCGTCGATGCCTTGAGGAATGTGAATACAGGTCACCACCGGCAGCTTGCTGGACAGATCACCATACAATGACAGTCCCATTCCCTTAATGCCTGCCATTAGTGCCTGTTCATTGATTCGATGTCTCTGATAACGCGCCTCCAGTCCTTCCTGAAGCACAATGCGCAGCCCTTCATATAGACCATAAAGCATGGATGTAGCTTCCGTATGATGGTTCAGCCTTGCTGGCCCCCAATAATCCTGCAGTTGACTCAGATCCAGATAATTGCTTGCAATCGTTCGCTCTCCAGCTGGAGCACCATCTGCATCCCGAAGTCCACGTTCGATCGTTTTGCGGCTCATCAGCTGCTGCTCTACACGATTGTTGTAGGTGATCGGCGCCATGCCGGACGGCACGGACAAACATTTCTGTGTTCCACCAATCACGGCGTCGAGATACCATGCATCTGTCTCTACAGGCGTACCGCCAATGGTTGCAACGGCATCCACCACCAGCAGGATGTCCAGTTCCCGGCACACCTTGCCAACGTCAGCCAGAGACTGCATCTGACCCGTTGAGGTTTCACCGTGCACCACAGCAACGAGCTTTGGCTTGTGCAGATGAATGGCATTGATGATTTCTTCGGGATCGAAGACCCTCCCCCACTCTGTTTCAACAAAAACAACCTCAGCGCCACATCGCTCGGAGATTTCCACGAGCAAATGGCCGAATCTGCCGTAGACTGGCACAAGCACCTTGTCTCCCGGCTGAATCAGACTGACCAGCACGGCTTCAATGCCGGAGCGGGACGTACCATCCACCGGGTAACTCCATACGTTGCTCGTCATATATAACTCACGAAGCATAGCCATCGTGTTATTCATAAGTGAAGTGAATTCGGGATCGAACTGCCCGAGAACAGGGAAGGACATCGCTCGTAATACACGTGGGTCAACTTCAACAGGTCCCGGGGTCATAATGGTCCGCAAGGACGGCGATAACTCTTTATAGACAGCCATGTTCATTCAGCTCCCGTAACCGTATTTGTAGAGCAGTCTGACCAGTACCCGAAAGCCCCGCATCAAATCTTCCTCAGTTGTGAATTCAAGCGGATTATGACTGATTCCGCTGGAGCTCGGTACAAACACCATCGCCGTCGGACATGCAGGCTGGAAAATCTGCGAATCATGACCGGCACCGCTTGCCATCGTGTGACTGGACAACTGCTCCTGGATACAGATTTCCTGAATGTCCTGAATAATCCCGGCATTCATAGCTATAGGAGCAACTGACAGATGCTCTTCCCAATCCAGCTCAAGCTGATGCTCCTCTGCAATCGTGGTAAAAGCCTCCAGCATCTGCTTCCAGCATTGCTCTATGCTCTCCTGCTGGATATGCCGAATGTCGAGCGAAAACACGGCTCGCCCTGCCACTACATTGCCTACACCCGGATCGGGGATAATCTGTCCTACCGTTGCCACAAGCGGCTGCCCTGCCTGCAGCGCAATTCGTCTGACTGCACTGATCATGTCGGCAGCCCCGGCAAGTGCATCCCTCCGCCAGATCATCGGTGTTGTGCCTGCATGGTTGGCTTCTCCACTAACCGTCACACTGAACCTCTTCTGGCCTACAATAGCTGATACGATACCGATGGAATGCCCCAGACGTTCCAGCACCTGTCCTTGCTCGATATGAAGCTCGATAAACGCTCCAATCTTGCGCTCGGCTGCCCGATAATGGCTACCAGGTCCAAAACCCGCCTGAGTCATCGCGTCTTCAAACCTCATCCCGCCAGCATCCTGAAGCTCACGCACATCCTGCAGATGAGCTGCGCCCGTTATACTGCGCGAGCCCCAATAGGCAAAGGGGAATCTGCTGCCCTCCTCCTCGCAAAGCGAAACAACCTGGAGCGTACGCCGAGGGGCTCCGAACTGCTGCTTCAAATATTCCAGAGCCAGTATTCCGGCCACTACGCCGTAGGCCCCGTCATATTTGCCGCCGTGTACTACGGAATCAATATGTGAGCCAGTTACGATGGGCAGATCGTGTGCACTCGCAGCCGAAGAATCAGGATCAGCCTGCAGTGTGCCAAACAGATTGCCGGACTGGTCGAACTCGGCCGTAAGCCCCTTTTCCTGCATTTTGACAGCGAGAGCCTGCTGTGCATCACACCAGGCCCTGTCATATAACAACCTCGTTACACCGCCCTGTTCATCCGCTCCATAACCAGCCAGCCAATCTAACATGGCTTGCAGTTCTACCTTCTCTACATCCGGAAGGCTTATGACTTTTGCGAGGAAATCGTTTGTATTGAGAGAGGCATATCGCCCGGACTCATTCATAGCGTCTTACCTCCATCCCTTTACACATAACCTTCTCATAGTTGTTATTGCTTCATTTCAGATTTCCTGTTATTCCGTGATTTCTTAATCAGCTCCCCCGATATGTGCTGTATCCTCCCGGAGCAATCAAGAGCGGAATATGGTAGTGACTTGTCGCATCGGTTACAGCAAAACGGATCGGCACCGCAGTCCACAAGCAACTTGGCGGATCATTTCTGTTACTTTGTGCGAAGTATGGATGCACGTGAAACAGCAGCTCATATTCTCCCGTTTGAAGTTTTCCATCCGCAAGCATAGGCTGATCCAGTCGTCCATCTGCATTGGTCAGCATTTCTGTCACCTTGATGCTGCCTGCTTCGGCTCCTGTGCGTTCTATAAAATACAATTCAATCCTGATCCCCGCAGCAGGCACACCTTTGGACGTATCCAGCACATGAGTCGTAATGCGACCGTTATGCTGCTCCATCAGACATCACCTTCTTCCGGGATTTTCTCCGCACGGTTTGTATACGATACGTTCATTGAAGAAAACGGCTTAGAAGAACTCTGCCCGGATTCAGTTTCCTGCCCATGTTCTTCAAGCCATTGCTGCAGACGTATCCCGGCTATCTTGAACACTTCCTTCAATGCCGTCTCAAACTCCTGCTGCGCGGCTCGCCCTTGTCGCTGTCTCATCAAATCAAGAATCGATTCGGTTGTATGGCCCTTCACTGCCACTATAAATGGAAAGCCATATTGGCTTGTATATATGCTGTTTAACTGCTGCATCTCCCTAAATTGCTCCGGCGTGAGCGAATCAAGACCCGCACCGGCCTGCTCCCGTACCGAACTGCTGCTCATGCTGATTCTTGCCCCCAAGTCGGGGTGCTTGCGAAGCAGCTCCAGCTGTTCCTTATACTCCGAGCCTAGAACTTGCTGTATCATGGTCTGCATCATCTCTTCGAAGGAATCGAAGGGTCTCAGCGGGGCAGAGCGTTCTGCAATCCAGGCTGATTCTTCAAATAAAGAACCAAAGGTCTGTACAAATTGTGATTCTGACCAGCTGTTAACGAGATGAAGAAGATTGTGCATGTTAACCCCCCCGGTCTTTTTATAGCGATGATTTTTCCTTATTTTAAGCACCATCTTGTTACGCGGCAACATTATTTACGCAAATTTGTTATATAACATAACATAAAACATGCGGATTGTTATTCATGCACGGGTTAGCGTGTATTTTCCCTCTTTTAACGTCAATAAACCGCACCTCAAATTACAAGGTGCGGTTTATTCTGTGGCTGATACATTGTTATTCTTCATAAGGTCTGATGGGTGAAAAACTTTAATCCTGATTTTGGTTTCTATCTCACATCATTATTTTCAATCCATCATTTATGAATCGTTCATTTGTTAGATACGGGGTCTGACCGATGCTTTATCACGCACAAATTTACGGAAGGTGAACACCAGCTTCAGTTTGAGCAGATCATTCGTTTTTTTGAAATCCATTTGCAGCAGGCTGCCGATCTTTTCCATACGGTAGGTAACGGTGTTGCGGTGCACAAACAGCTGTTTGGCTGCCTCATTAATCAGTCCATCGTTCTCGATAAAGGATTCCAGCGTGTTCATAAGCACCTGATTGGGATCACCGTCTTTGGCTAGTAAAGGCTCCAGCACCTTATTGCAGTAGTTCTCCATAATCTGCTCCGGTACATGCTGAAATACATATGCAAACTCCAGCATTTCAAATTGCAGCGCGCGATCCTTCATTCCAAACCGGTGAGCAAGCTGACGTGTATCCAGACATTCATGATACGCTTCACGCAGCGACACGGGTTCATGTTTCATTTTACTGATCCAGAAACGGGGCCCCGGCGCTCCTTTTGCCTCCTGTGCTGTGAGCACATCCCCGAATCGGTTCAGGAGAAACGCAGATAACTCATCCCCATAATCCCGTCCTGTTGGACAGGTATAGATGGACAGAATGCCTTCATTCATCTGAAAATGCTGGGACGCCGTAAATTGCATCAGCGGATTGTACTGCAGTTCCCGGTGAATCTGCTTGAGCAGTTTACCCTCAGCAAAAACGTTCGGCTCCAGCGTGGTCAGCACACATTGATACGTGCCCTGGAACAAATGCATGCCTTTATTTTCGCTTAAAGTGATCAGTTCCTGAATGGTCAATTTCTGATCCACATATTGTGTAAGCAGCGTGCGCATCTCATCCTGAACCGTCGGATTTATATGCTCGCGATAGGTCATATCCATGTAAAAGGCAAGTACATCAGCCGCCTGCTGAAACAGCTCCTCCTCCGCTCGCAAAGACAAGGCCGAGTCCGTATATACCAGCAGAAAACCAAACTCCTCATCACTTTGCCTGATCGGTACCCGATGACAGCTGCCCTGATTCCATTTCACGCGATGCATAACCGATTTCCAGGGCCAGCCCTGTGTGACCGCCTGCTCCCCCATTCCCTCATTGCCATAGAGCACATGCCCGCGCGAGCCGATGACTGCAATCGGATAATTCAGGATGCTCGACATTTCCGCAAACACGTTGCGGTGGTGCTGCTGCTGCAGTGCAAACTGCATGAGCTTTTTCTGTTTCTGCACCACTTCGTGCAGCAACCGGTGACTCCGTTCATGCTCGACCTTAAATAAAGCATTCATCTGATCAGAGAAAGTGAACTGGAACGGAAGCTCCAGCAGTGGCAGGCGAAGCCGATCCGCCTCTTCTATAATTCCGTCGGGAATGGACTGCCAGAAACGCCCGAGTTTAATGCCCAGTCCCGCACACCCACGATCATTCAGGCGCCGCATCAGATGCAGTGCATCCGTCTCGCTATCCTTCATAATAAAAGCGGTTGTAAACAGCATCTCTCCAGACTTGATCCAGTCCGCAATATCAGGAGCGTCCATGACGTTCACGGATTTCATCATGCGCGAAGTCCCTTCTCCGCCCGCCACCAGTTTGGCCTCAGACAGCGGGTATACCTGTAAAGCCTCTTTAACGGTAAGCTGCATGGACAACACCTCCCACATACTTAACATATAATGTAAATATCTAAATATAAATCAACTCTTTTCATTATCGTATTCAATCAACTCTTGCATCAGACAACGAAACTGAATTTGTTGTTAAGTATTATAACATCATTTTCCGAAAAGAAGCTGACATGAAAAAAAATAAAACCTATGGCCTACAGACCGCATCATCATGCGATCCATGGCATAGGTTCAATAAGTCGATTGAAGCATGCTCATTTTTGAAATAAGCCGCTCCACAGAATAGATGGATAAATACATCCGATTACTCTAGATCTCCATTTTTTCGTGAGTCATCCATAATTTCATTCGGGACAATACATCTTTAACATTGAGCGGTTTGCTCAGATAGTCCGTCGCTCCAGCAGCGATGCTTTTTTCCCGATCTTCCTTCATCGCTTTGGCCGTGAGCACAATAATCGGAATCTCGGTCAAGCCCAGCCGCTCCCGAATCTGGCGAGTTGTTTCATATCCATCCATCTCCGGCATCATAATGTCCATCAAAATAACATCAGGCTTCAGTCCACCATACTCCAGTAGCTCCAGACATTCGGTACCATTCTGCGCGGAGATCACATGCATACCGTAATGCTCCAGCGCATTGGCAAGCGCATAAACGTTGCGGATGTCATCATCCACGACAAGAATTTTACGCCCGCTTATCATCGCTTCCTCAAGCGGTGTGAGCCAAATTTCAGGGCTTTCCTCCGGTGTCTGGAACAATGATGTCGTCGAGGAGGCGGAAGCCAGTGAAGACAAGGTCTGATCTTCTGATGCAGCACTTGTACTACCTGCCGCTTCGCTCACAAACAATCTGGCATTAGGCCCATGCGGTATATCCGAGCCCTCTCTGTACAACGGGAGGAACAGTGTAAACACACTACCCTGCCCCGGACGGCTTACTGCCGAGATGGAACCACCCAGCAGTGATGCGAGCGATTGCGAAATAGACAACCCTAGCCCCGTGCCCCCATATTTACGCGCTGTTGCCCCGTCGGCCTGTTTAAAGGCTTCAAACACCTGGAGCAGCTTGCTATCCTCTATTCCAATGCCGGTATCACTCACACTAAAAGCGATGACTTCTGTCGCTTGACCAGCCCGACCGGCATGATCCAGAGTCATTTGAGAGATGGTCAGTGCCACCTCACCCTCACTTGTGAATTTGAACGCATTAGAGAGCAGATTCCGAAGGATTTGATGCAGCCGCATCTCATCCGTTTCGATGGATTCCGGGAGCGGACTTTGCAGCTGAATGCGGAAATCCAGATTTTTCTGCTCGGCGGTCTTCAGGAAATACTGGTTCATTACTTCGGGCAAGGTATCCAGATATACTTCATTAAACTCCACCTCCATCTGGCCTGCCTCCACCTTGGAGAGATCCAGAATATCATTGATGAGATGCAGCAGGTCTTTGCCTGATCTGTGAATGACGGAAGCATAATTCTGTTCTTCATGACTCAAGTGCTGATATTTGTTCTCAGCCAAAATTTCAGACAAAATCAGCATACTGTTCAACGGTGTACGAAGCTCATGTGACATGTTTGCGAGAAATTCGGATTTGTAGCCAGAGCTTGTGCGCAACTGCTCCGCTACATTCGCAAGTTCTTTGGCTGAACTCTCGGCAGCACCCTTCTGAGCCTCCAAACGTTCATTTAACATATACAGCTCTTCCGTCTGCATTTGCAGTTCTTCGGTCTGGGATTGCATTTCCTCCGTTTGAAGCTGCAGCTTCTCGGATTGCGCCTGTAACTCTTCATTCAGAACCTGAGATTCATCGTAAAGGTGCTGCAGTTCCATTCGTGTAGCCGTAGAATGCAGGGAGACACCGAATATAACTGCTAATTCATCGATTAATTTCATCGCCTGCTCCTGTAATGGTTTCATGGAAGCAAGCTCAAGAACAGCAATCGTCTTGCCCTCAAACAATACAGGCACAACCGTTAGCGAACTTGCCGATGCAAAGCCAAGGCCAGAAGAAATCCGAATGTAATTCTGGGGCAGATCGTTCATTCTCAGTACACGCTTCTCCACAGCACATTGCCCCACCATGCCTTGACCCGGTGCAAGCGATATTTGTCCAAGTGAACGTTCCTTCTCACCATCTCCTGCATAAGCAGCTACACGCAATAAACGATTTCCTTTCCAGTAATACAACACACCATACGGGACCTCCAGCAATGCGGCAAGCTCACTCAGAAACAAGCGCGATAACCCTTCGAGTGTCGTTGGATTTTGCAAAAGCGTAGCAATGCCTGTAATCTGATCCTTTACACGGTTCTGCTCCTGTACTTCATCCAGCAGTTTATTGGTTTCATAACCGAGATCAGCAACCTCATCCCTTGTCCGCACACGTATACGCTGCTTCAGATTTCCGCCTTTGGAAATATCACTTATGGTCTGTTTCACTTCCAGCAGCGTTTTCACAATATTACCGGAGACGATGAAAGCTGCGGCAATAGACATTGCTGCAATCAGGCCCCACAGCGTGTACATGACCGTCAACAAAGTGGAACTGCGGTTCGCCAGATCGGTCACCCTCGCTTCCGTCAGCATAGTCTCGGTATTGCGAAAGGCCGCAAGCTGGGAGCGAAGCAGATCGATTTCAATTTTACCCGGATCGGAGCCGAAAAAAGCGATGACCTTGTCCTGATCTCCTTCTTTTTTGAGCTGTACCGATGGTTCACCGGCAACCTCGATCCAGCGATTAATATGAGATTTAATATTTTGCAGACTTTGCTGCTGTGCCGGATTATCGCTGATAAGTGCAATGAGCTGATTATAATTCGAGTCCCATTCAGACAGCCCCTGGGTATACGGATCGAGATAGGTTGCATTCCCGGTAAGCATAAATCCGCGCTGCCCGGTTTCCATATCGAGCACATTTTTTTCAATCGCATTTGTCAGATTATGTACATCCAGATCATGGTGACTGATAAAATCATTTTCCTTTTGCAGCACATTAATTTGGGCCGAAAGCACCAGAAGTACCACACCAAATAAAAGCACAACTACAAGATAGCCCAATACAATTTTGGAGCGTATCGTAAATCTTCTCGTTTTAAACAACGCGTAACCCTCCAAATTTAGACGAGCGCTGTATCTGCTCATGAATTCAGTTGCATAAGTATTTTATATGCGTGGATACCATCTGACAAGCATAAATATTACGATGGCATAAGAAAAACGACCTACTTTCGCAGGTCGTACTTTGGAATGATATGTTGGTGGATCCTTATGAAAAAATCAAGCTTTTGGCGCAATCATTTTGGCTGGGTCTACATATTGATCAAATTGCTCTTCTGTAAGCAATCCAGTTTGTAACGCAGCTGCCTTCAGAGATAACCCTTCCTTATGCGCCAGCTTGGCGATTTTGGCTGCATTCTCGTAACCGATGTACGGATTCAGAGCCGTAACGAGCATGAGTGAGTTATCCAGGTTATGCTTGATCTGATCCAGGTTTGGCTCAATACCTACCGCGCATTTGTCATTAAACGCAACGATCGAATCAGCAAGCAGCTGTACGGATTGCAGGAAATTATAAATGATAACTGGCTTGAACACGTTCAGTTCAAAATTACCCTGGCTTGCCGCAAATCCGATTGCTGCATCGTTACCCATTACCTGAGTCACTACCATTGTAATCGCTTCGCTCTGTGTAGGATTCACTTTACCCGGCATAATGGAGCTGCCTGGCTCATTCTCTGGAATACGAATCTCGCCAAGACCACTGCGTGGTCCACTTGCGAGCCAGCGCACGTCGTTGGCAATCTTCATCATATCGGCTGCAAGTGCTTTGACTGCACCATGAGCGTACACCACTTCATCATGGCTTGTCAGCGCATGGAATTTGTTCGGCGCGGATACGAAATCTTTGCCAGTATGTTTACCAATCTCTTTGGCTGTAAGATCACCGAATTCGGGATGTGCATTAATTCCGGTTCCGACAGCAGTTCCGCCAATCGCCAGTTCCTTCATATATTGAACGCTTTCACGAATCATGCGCTCACTCTTGCCCAGCATCGCTTCCCAGCCGCTGATCTCCTGACCCAGCGTAATCGGTGTCGCATCCTGAAGGTGCGTACGTCCAATTTTGATGATATCCTTAAACGCTTCCACTTTTTCCGCAAAGGTTGCTTTCAATACTGCAATCGCCGGGAGAAGCTGATCCTCCACAGCCAGAACACCCGCTACGTGGAGCGCTGTCGGGAACGTATCGTTAGAGCTCTGCGACATATTTACATCATCGTTCGGGTGCAGACGCTCGTCGCTTCCCTTCTGTTCCAGTAACTGATTACCAAGGTTTGCAATGACCTCGTTCACATTCATGTTAGACTGCGTTCCACTGCCCGTCTGCCATACAACGAGCGGGAAATGATCGTCGATGCGTCCTGCAATAATCTCGTCTGCCGCATAAGCAATCGCGTCTGCCTTTGCCGCTGATAACTTGCCTAATTTATGGTTGCTGGCCGCAGCACTTTTTTTCAAAATAGCAAGAGCGCGCACGACTTCCATTGGCATATGCTCGCGCCCGATCGGGAAATTCTCCTTACTGCGCTGCGTTTGAGCGCCCCACAGCCTGTCGGCTGGTACTTTCATTTCGCCTAACGTATCTCTCTCAATGCGGTATTCCACTTGCTTGTCCTCCTCCAAAAAAGTTGGTCTGGGTCTCTACAAAGCTTGTGTATCTCGTCATATTATACATGATTTACGAGCAGGTTTTCACCTTTTCGACAAAATTGTAAGCGTAGCGCAAAACGAATTGAACCTTCAGCCCGCTTAGCCTGTGAAACGATTGAAGAACAATGAAAACTATTTCCGAGCAGCTATCGGATACAAACGGCTTGTCTGCTCAAACAGTTCCCCCGGCTGCAGGCCAACAAGACCGATCTCTTCCGCAGAAACACCTTCTACGTTTGGTGCATTAACCAGATTCATCTGCGGCTCAGGGCAGAAAAACTCATTACAAGCGTTATTGTTCCAGATCATCCAGTGTTTATAGGATGTGCCCACATCGTAAACCAGCTTGTCCCCCGTGCGGTGATCTGTTAGCTCCATGTAGTTACGGCCATTTTGCGGCTCCGCTGTGTAGTGATTGTCCATTGCTGCAAAAAACGGACTTACTCCGTTCGCCTTCATCTGCTCTTCTTCTGGTGTAAGCGGTTGAAATTGTCCTGTCGGCAGAGAGCGTTCATTTAATTCACGGCGCTGACCGATCGTCACTTTGGCCGTATAATCCGAAGACTGACTGTCCGGGGCAAAAGGCACTTTAATCGCAGTATGAAATGCAAACAGATTCGGCATGTACTCGACACCCGTATTGTTCACAATCAACTGCTGCTGCAGACCCTGACTGCTCAAGGAATAACGAAGCGTTACAGTGAAGGTGAACGGCAAATATTTGTAAAATGTATGTCCTTCCCCAATGCTTTGGCTTAGCGTGACATAACTCTCCTGATCATTGGAGCCATATCCCTCAACCGTCCAAGCCACATCATGCAGAAATCCGTGCAGATGGTTGCCAGTAGCAGGCTCGTTAATCGGCAGCTGATAGACATTGCCATTCCACGGGAAGCGACCGTCTTCGTACCGGTTTGGCGGGGATAGAATCGGAATACCATACACGGCAGGAGCCGCCAAAAACTCCTTCATATCGTCCTGATTCGGCTCGCGCAGATAGCGATATCCCTTTTCTGTATCCCGGAACGCAACCAGGTTGGCCCCAATACTAGGAATGACCGCCGCTTCAAATGCACCAAATCGCAGCCACACCGCCGGAATGCCTCCGAATTGTTCTTCAAATGCTGTATTCTGTTGTGTCATCGTTATATGTACCTCCTGCATACTAAGGTTATATGATACGGCTCGACTATATCATGACTGCACCTAAAATAACAATCTGAGATCGAGAACAAATTAAACATTCCTGAACAATGGATAAAATGGATATCAATTCATCTCAACCGCTTGCAAAACAAAAAAGACAGCTGCTCATTCCGCGCTGTCTTGGCCTGCTGCCCGCTCTACCGCCTAAGTCGGGCAATGACATATTAATCCACATACTTGCCATGCTTCGGCACCGTATCCTCTTCAAAATTGTCATCCAGCTGCCGGAGCGATGTGTACAACATCTCCCCGCTTAACTTATGCCCATGACCGGTCACGGCTACACTTGGCTCCAGCTGCCTGATATGGTGAACAGATTGATGCGCCGCATTCCAATCGGTTGTAAAATAAGCAGGCGGGCCGTGAAGCTGTTTGTCCTGAAGCAGAACACTCCAGAGAGATTCCTGCTTCACTGTAACGATGGCATCGCCAGCAATCAGCATGCGATCCGATTCGCGAAATAAAGACACATGCCCGGGAGTGTGACCAGGCGTATGCACCCAGCGCCAGCCACTCAGGCCAGGTACAGAATGATCCGAAGGCAAACTAAACACTCGATCATCCAGATTAATCGCTTCGTTCGGATACGTGAAAGATAACCTTGCCATCAATCCTCCTCCAACGGAGGGATCTGCCGGGGGGTAATCTTTCAAACCTGTAAGATACGGAATTTCCAAGGGGTGCGCATATACAGGAACTCCCCAGAACTGCTCCAGCTCAACCACAGTCCCCACATGATCAAAGTGACCATGCGTTAAAATAATAGCCGATGGCGGTCCATGGAAACGCTCGGATGCCACATGAACAATGTGTTCCGTGAAATTGGGCATGCCTGTGTCCACAAGCACCCAACTCCTGCTTCCCGGCTCCCCAATGAACACGACATTCACAAAAAGGGTACGTAAACTCAGAATATCAGAAGCCACTTCCTCAAATCCGGTCATTCCAGATGTCATCAGATTGTCAAATGCCATTCACGGTTACCCCCCATCAGGCGAATTGTCTCTGCTTATGTTCATCTCGTAGATTTCCCTTTTCTGGTTCATCTATTCGTAATCAGAATAAAATAGACGGCGCACGCCCTGTTAAGGCATACACCGTCTAGTATAGTCATACAGATCGGACAATAGAACAAGAACATGCCTGGCCTATTAAGCCGGGTATGCATCCAGAGCTGCATCCAGCAATTGATTGTACAGATCATCGTCGTTTTCAAGCAGCTCGTCCATTTTCAGTAGCTCTTCCTCATCACCGGATTGCTCCGTAAAATGCAGGCTGTAGTCCCAATCCTTGCCGTTCTTGCTCATAAACGTAATTTCATATACGGACTTGTCACCCTCTGTTTTGAACACAGTACTCCCTACAAAGCTTTTTTCGTCCTCACGGCGCATTTCAGCACGAATAATTTCAATACTCACTCTCATACTCTCCTTTTACTCTCTCGTTTGAAGCGATTCTCCTACCGTCACTCATGTAAAGCATTCGGTGAAATCTTTGGATTTACAACTTTTCTCCAACTTTCTGGCAAAGCTGTTTGGTAATTATTATTGGTTAATTGTACAATATATATCGTAGCAACGTATACATTATTCAATGAAGGACCTTAATGACTCCTTACACTATGGTAATGAGGACTTTGAAAAGCCCGCCAGCTACGTTATTCATATCACATTGGAGGAAAAAATAGCATGAACAATTTTGAATCGAAATTGCAGCAATATGCTGAGCTGGCTGTCAAGGTCGGGGTCAATGTTCACCCTGGACAGACCCTTGTGGTGAACGCGCCGATTACAGCAGCACATTTTGTACGCCTTATTGTTAAAGCCGCTTATAACACGGGCGCCAAGCTTGTCAAAGTCAACTGGAGCGATGAGACCGTTACACGTCTTCATTATGATCTGGCTCCGGACGAAGCATTCTCTATTGAACCCAAATGGTTTGCGGGCGAAATGACAGAGCTCGTTGAAGAAGGTGCAGCCATTCTGCACGTCATTGCCGAAAATCCTGACCTGCTCAACGGTGTTGCTCAAGAGCGCATCGTAACCAGTCAGAAAGTGCGCGGCAAAGCGCTGGAGAAATATCGCGCTTATCAGATGGCTGACAAGTTCAGCTGGTCCATTGTGGCTGTTCCATCCCCTGAATGGGCTGCAAAAGTTTTTCCGGATCTGCCTGAAGCGCAGCAAGTGGACCGTCTGTGGGACGTTATTTTCAAAACCGTACGCATTGGTGAACAGGATGCTGTCGCAGAATGGAAAACTCACCTGCATAACCTCGATTCCCGCGCCGATCTGCTGAACAGCAAAAAATATAAAAAGCTTCACTACACCGCTCCGGGTACAGACTTGACCATTGAACTTCCGGAAGGCCATATCTGGGTATCTGGCGGCAGTGTGAACGAGCAAGGTCATGTGTTCATTGCTAACATGCCGACAGAGGAAGTCTTTACGGCACCGCTGAAAACGGGTGTAAACGGTACGGTTCGCAGCACAAAGCCGCTTAGCTACGGTGGCAATCTGATTGATGGCTTCTCCCTTACCTTCAAGGATGGACGCATTGTCGATTACACGGCCGAGAAAGGTCTGGACGCGCTGAAAAACCTGATTGAAATGGATGAAGGCGCACACTACCTGGGCGAGGTTGCTCTGGTTCCGCATAAATCCCCGATTTCGGACACCAACATTTTGTTCTACAATACCTTGTTTGATGAAAATGCATCCAATCATCTGGCCATTGGTAACGCCTATGCCTTCTGTCTGGAGGGCGGCAAAACGATGTCCAAGGAAGAGCTGCTTGAACGCGGTATGAACTCCAGTCTGACACATGTCGACTTCATGATTGGTTCGGGCGAGATGAACATCAACGGTGTAACCGCTGAAGGTGCAGAAGAACCTATCTTCGTGAATGGAAACTGGGCCTTCTAATCAGCCTTAGTCTACAGAGAGAGGAGAAATCTCCTCTCTTTTCCTGTGTCTAGATAATCTACCTTGAAAATGATGGAGGGGTTTCCATGTTAACTTTTGAACAGAAGCTGGAGAATTATGCCGAACTGGCGGTCAAAGTTGGGGCAAACGTGCAGCCAGACCAGATATTTGTCATTAATGCCATGATAGACGCGGCCCCGCTCGTGCAGCTACTCGTGCGCAAAGGGTACGAAGCTGGAGCAAAGCAAGTCATTGTGAAGTATTCCGATGAAACCGTTAACCGCCTTAGGTTCGAGCTCGCTCCTGAGGAATCCTTCAATGAGCCGCCCAAATGGCACGCTGCCGAGATGGAGGAGCTTGCGGCGAACAACGCCGTTTTTCTGACCATTCTATCCTCCAGCCCGGACCTGTTGAAGGGAATTGATCCTGCCAGAATATCGGCGCATCAGCGTGCCTTTGGTAAGGCGATGAGTACATATCGGCAGTACCTGCAGGCAGATAAAATGAGCTGGACCGGCATCGCTTGCCCTTCACCGGATTGGGCCGCCAAAGTGTTCCCGGATCTGCCTGCTGCGGAGCAAATGAAGAAGCTATGGGACGCGATATTTGCGGCTGTGCGCGCTGACGTTGATGATCCCATTGCTGCGTGGGACCAGCATATCGAGCACCTGGAATCCCGTGCTGTCGCGCTCAATAACAAAAAATATAAAGCACTACATTACCTCTCTCCCGGAACCGATCTGACCGTGGAGCTTCCAGACGGACATATTTGGGCTCAAGCAGGAAGTGTAAACGAGAAGGGTACTCCGTTTGTAGCCAATATTCCAACCGAGGAAGTATACACGGCTCCGGCGAAATTCGGTGTAAATGGCAAAGTGACCAGCACCAAACCGCTGAGTTATGGCGGCAGCATCATTGATCGCTTTACTCTTACGTTCGAGAAGGGACGGATTGTTGATTTTCATGCAGAGGAAGGTCTGGAAACGCTGGAGCGTCTGATTTCCATGGATGAAGGCTCCCATTATCTGGGCGAGGTTGCTCTGGTGCCATTCCACTCCCCCATCTCCGAGAGCGGCATTCTGTACTACACCACGCTGTATGATGAGAACGCATCCTGTCATCTGGCGATCGGCAGCTCTTACGCTTCCAATATTGAAGGAGGCAAAACGATGTCTCCCGAGCAGCTTGCAGCCCGCGGCATGAACGCCAGCATTACACATGTCGATTTCATGATGGGCTCTCCCGAGGCAGACATCTACGGCATCACAGCGAATGGTGAGCGTGAGGCC
Organism: Paenibacillus sp. TC-CSREp1; assembly: GCF_050171015.1. Taxonomy (NCBI): domain Bacteria; kingdom Bacillati; phylum Bacillota; class Bacilli; order Caryophanales; family Paenibacillaceae; genus Paenibacillus; species Paenibacillus sp. TC-CSREp1. The sequence goes on from NZ_JBNOKM010000004.1 coordinate 246,204, forward strand.
ATCTTCCTGAATGGCGATTGGGCTTTCTGATTCCAGATTTGAACAAGCCGCCTGGCATTCACTCTTCAACAGACGATTTTGCAGCCACTTAATGAACAGAGGTTCTTTAACCTCAGTTAGTGGTTTGCAGGAACGTCTGTTTTTTATTTTTCAGCAAACCTCAGGCAGGGCCAGAATTCCTTGTTTTCAGGACGTTAATCAGGTCTAACGGACATTGTAACGTTTCCATAATCTGTTGTAAAATGTAATGATACCAATGTTTGTGGACTGTTGACCAGAAAGGAGAACATCATGGCCAATCGGCTCCAGCTTTTACTTGCTTCAGATTTTCATCAATTAGGACCTGTACTTCAGGAAGAAGTGTATTATGAATATTATAATATGGTATATGGACTGATCGTATATATCATCAAGGAACGAGCAGCAGCAGAGGATGTTATTCAGGAAGCTTTTATCAAAATCATTAAAAACAAACCCCTCTTTGAGGATGAGGTCAAACTTAAAGCCTGGCTCAAGGTCGTTACCCGGAATACCGCAATTAATTATTTAAGAAAAAATAAAAATAACCGTAACCAACTGGACACGGATAGTGTTTTTATAGATATAGAAACGATGAATCAAACCGCTGCTTCGGTTGAAAGCATGGTTGAGACACAGATGATGAAGGAATCCATCGAGATGTATCTCTCACAATTAAAGCCGGAATACCGCGTGCTGGTGGAGCTTCGCTGGAAGGAAGGTTTCTCTTATCGGGAGATTGCAGAATTGCTGAATACTACGGAAGACATTGTAAAGCAGCGTTTATTCCGGGCCCGAGGTAGTATCAAGAAGAAATTACATAAGGAATGGGGTGGAAATGTTGACCAGAGGCAGGCAAAATAAGCACGAAGAACAATGGGATTCAGGCCTGGAGGACGAATATTTTGATGCGGCATTTGAGCAGGCTTTTGATGAAGCTTTCCAGCAGGCTGTTTCCGCCCCTTCTGTCTCGCGTAACGAATCCATGCACCAATCCTGGCAAAAGGTACAGCAGGAGATCGAAAGACTGGGCGCTCGGAAACGGAGAATGCGTACCTTGAAATTGTCAACTATTGTTGCTGCCTCCGTGATGGTTGGAGCTGTTATCTTCAGTCTGCCCTCCGGGACACAAGCCGTATCCCCCATTGTGCAATCTATTAAAAATTGGAGCAATGGCATGAAATCGATCATCGTTGAAGATCAGTCGGTACAGCTTGCTCCAGACCCCTCTACTGCCAAAACACCTCCACCGCCCGACAGGGAATTAAGTGCGATTCATGAGGAAGAGGCACAGTTTCCTGCCTTTGAGCTGGATAAACATGTGTTTCGTCCTGTTGTGGTGACAGAACAGGTTGCCCGGGGCGGATTTATGGGAGAATTTATTGTATCCAAGGCCATTCCTGCCCGCTTTGACAAAATAAAATATATGCTAATGCTGGATACAGAGAACCCGGTGAATGAAGACGATTACTACGAATCTGACCGGATGAGAATCCGCTATACTGTCACAGGCAAAACGGAAGACGAAGAACTGATGATGTTCGATTATGAATATGTAATGCCCGGGCAGTCTATTGAGAAAACGTCGCTGCGTGAAAGTGAAATTGTGAAGCTCATCGATGGTAGTGAAGCACTAGTATATGTCGGAGAACCCTTCAATTCCATACAGTGGATGACAGGATCACTCAGTATGAGTCTGTTTGGAACGATAACCCGGGAAGAGATGATTGCGATTGCGAATGATTTTCTGGAGCAAAGCTCTCCCACCAAAGTTAATTAAATTAAAATAAAATACTGTTTGAAGTACGTGTAACCTGATCTGTCACCTTTCCATCATAAGCCGTATGAGTACTAACCACGCGATAATAATAGCCGGCAAGGACATCCCAATCTGAACCTGCATATAGTACACTCGTTTGGGTCTGAGAGGAAGAGCTTGCTTTGTACGTTACCCAAGCTGTTCCTGTCCAGCGCTCTAAGCGATATTGGGCGGAAAGAGTCTTCATGTTCCTGTATGTCATTGTTGTTGTTTTTATGATAGCCTGAAGCCCCTCTCCACGGGTTAAGGTACTCTCTGCTTGATAGATATGTACGGAGTTGGCAGCTCTGGATTGAATGGAATGATCCTGAGAATCGAGCGGCGGCGGAGCCGTTTTTGCACCGGACATCGCGTTATTCACGGGACTCGCTGTAGCCGAATGGACTTCGGGCAAGACCAGAACGGTCGGGGTTGTTAATGCGAGCACGATGGCTATTTTCAGAATAGGTAATCGGTTTCTTTCTTTACTCCGTACACGGTTAGTATTCATCATTTTTCCTCCTCTGCATGCTTCTTTTTATTTTGATGTAATCTATTAAACGAACTAACCAAAGAACTGGTTTCAAAAAAAAAGGACGCACCGATTCTAGATCGGCAGCCGTCCTGTTAATATTTCCGGAATACAATTTCCCTGAAACCTAAATGTTTCCAAACCGTATGAAGAACCAAGTAAGGTATTCTTCGTTACCTGATTTGAACGATTTTTTTATGCTCTATAGCATATACCTGATCAGCAACATTTTCGACTAACCGGGCATCATGCGAGATAAAAATAATCGTACCCTCGTAGCTTCTCATCAAATGCTCCAGTGCTGCCATTGCTGGCAGATCAAGAAAATTACCTGGTTCATCCATAAGCAAAATATTGTATCGCCCCAGCAGTATTTTTGCCAGCTGCAATTTCATGATCTCTCCACCGCTTAATGCCGCCAAAGACTTGCGCACATCATGCTGGGAAAATCCCAGAGATGCCAGTACAGCTCGAATTTCAGGCACCTGATAGTCACAGTTTTCCTGCATAAATTCCATGACTGCATGATGGTGATCAAACGTATATGCATGTTGTGCAAAATAACCAATCTCTGCTTTGGGCGATAGTGTAATGCCGTCTTCTCGGTTCAAAATCATGTTGAAAAGGGTGGTTTTCCCTGCACCGTTTGGGCCTGTCAGGGCAATCTTCCGGCCAAGTGGAATTTGGAAAGAGGCATTCTCCAATATGACTTTATCACCGTATGTTTTGTTTATCTCTTTTCCGATGATCGGAAACGGATTGTGCAGCTCTAATGCTTGACTCTGCCGAAAGTGAATCGTGCGAATCGCCTCTGGTGCTTGCATAGTTCCCAGCGCTTCGATGCGCTGTTCCATATTTCTGGCGGCTTGATGGAGCTTTTTCTGTTTACTTCCAATCGACTTCTGATGGGCAAGCCGCCCGCCTTGATCGGAGCTGTTTTTCCTTGAAGCACCTTTCTCTTTCTGATCCATTTTCCGGGCCTGATTCTTTTTATCCGCAATTGCTTTTTCCAGCCGCTCTCGTTCAGTCATATATTGCTGATACTGAACTTCCTGCTTTTTCTGAATTTCATTTTTCTGGGCCATATAATCAGAGTATCCGCCCCAATACTCGGTAATTTTTCCATCCTTCAGCTCCCAGATTTTATCGACCACCTGATCCAGGAAATACCGATCATGACTGATGACCAGTAGCGCTCCTGTATAAAAAGAGAGCTGATGGATCAGAAAATGGATCCCCTCTGAATCAAGATGACTGGTCGGTTCATCTGCGAAAATGCCATGTACTGACCTCGACAAAGCCTGAGCAATTTTCAGTCGTGTTTCCTCTCCGCCACTCATCTGCTCTCCTCTGCCCTTGTCTACGCCAAGCTTGCCAGCTAACGCATAATTCACTTCTTCCTCAGTCCCGCCCTGCTCCAGCTGCGGAATATAGGCAAAACTGCCGTTTCTTTCAATGCTCCCGCAGGATTCAGACATTTCACCCAGCAGTACTTTTAACAATGTGCTTTTGCCCGCCCCATTGGCTCCAACCAGGCCGATCCGGTCATATTCATAAAGCTCCAGATGTTCTATATCTAATATGTCACGGCCCGAGTACTCCACAAATATCTCATTTGCTTTAATCAATGCATTCATTCAAGTTACCTCCCTTTAAAATCGCAGTTTTCACGCTCGCAGGATCACCTGCGATTAAAGAAGGGGGATTATATAAAGAAATACCAGTGCATATACCTCATAAGTCTTAGCTCCTTTCTGGATTTTACATGTTGGCAACAAACAAAAAATGCAGATCCAGGCCCACATCAGGCTTGAATCTGCATCACTCACGTATAGAAGGACACGTCAATATAAATACAGCTAAATAAGCTTACCCATATCGCGATCTATGTCTCTCCATAACGTAAAATAAGCAAATCAAAAAAGCCCACGATTGTGGAAAAAATCAGCTTTTTTGACTGCTTATCGAAGACGCATGGAATGAGTCATAGAAACGAGCCTCCTCCTCTTTTGTTGAGTTGAATAATACCATGAGAATCTTCAGGGCGTCAACCCGGAATGAGAACTCATCGGAGGCAATCAAAGCCTTTGTTACTTGCCAGCCCTAAAAGGGCACTGAAGCGTTCGCGAACTGCACTACTTATTCGGCGCTACCCCTAAAGGGGCCTCTATTTCTTCTTCTTCATCGTATTTTCCCAATATCATGTTTCAATTTCCCGAACCATACGCATAACGTTTGGTTTTCTTTTGACACCGAATAGAAGACGCTCCGATTCACATGTCGGTAGCGTCTTTTTTGCTTTGATACATCTTTGGGTGAATTCATGCCTCAAACCAAATGACAGGCTACGAAATGATCCTCTCCAACATTCCGATACACCGGGATTTGCTGCTTGCAGATCTCCTCTGCCCATGGACAACGCGTATGGAACTTACATCCAGTTGGCGGATTCACCGGACTGGGGATATCTCCTTTAAGCACAATTCGTTCCCTTTTCAATTTGGGAATCGGCACAGGCACAGCTGATAGCAAGGCTTTCGTATACGGATGCAGCGGGTTTCCGAACAATTGATCTCTGGAAGCCGTCTCGACCATGGAGCCCAGATACATTACTCCGATGCGGTCACACAGATGCTCCACCACACTCAGATCATGCGAAATAAACAAGTAAGCAAGGCCGCGCTCTTGCTGTAACCGCCTGAACAGGTTGATAATCTGCGCCTGAATGGACACGTCCAGTGCAGATACCGGTTCATCTGCGATGATCAGTTTTGGATTTAAGATCAAAGCTCGCGCAATCCCGATCCGTTGCCGCTGTCCACCAGAAAACTCATGGGGAAAACGATCAATATGATAAGATGACAAGCCGCAGGCTCCGAGTACCTCCTTGACGAGATCGCGCACTTCGCTTGCGGTCGCCAATCCATGATCCAATACGGCCTCTCCAATTGCATCACCAATGCGAATTCGCGGATTCAGCGAACTGTAGGGGTCCTGGAAAATAAGTTGAAGCTGTGGACGGATCTTTCGTACTTCCTGCATAGATAATTGATGAACGTCTACACCCTGAAAACGAATCTGTCCCTCCGTTTTCTCCGTCAAGCGAACTATGCTTCTTCCAACCGTGCTCTTGCCACTTCCGGATTCCCCCACTAATCCAAATGTCTCGCCTTCATGGATTGTCATGCTGATATCATCGACCGCTTTCACATGGGCTACTGTACGATTCAATAGACCTTTGCGAACAGGAAAATAGGTTTTAAGATTTTCGATTTCCAATAAAGGTTCAGACATCACTCAACGCCTCCTCATACAGCCAGCATGCAGCCTTCTGCCCGTGTTCAAGCTGCTTCAGTGTCGGCATTTGTGTGGTGCATATCGACATACAGTGCTCACAACGATCAGCAAAATGACAGGATTCTTTCAAAGATAACGGATCAGGTACATGTCCGGGAATTGAATACAATTCGTCCTGCCGTTGATTGATAATCGGCTTGGAGCGAAGCAATCCCTGAGTATATGGATGTTTGGGAGACTCAAACAATTGCACAACTTCTCCCTCTTCCACCACTTTGCCTGCATACATGACAACGACATAATCCGCCATTTCGGCAACAACCCCCAGGTCATGCGTAATCATAAGAATAGAGGTTCCTGACTGAGACTTGATCTGCTGGAGCATATCCAGAATCTGCGCTTGAATCGTCACATCCAGAGCAGTGGTTGGTTCATCCGCAATTAACAGTCTCGGGTTACATGAAATCGCAATAGCAATCATAATGCGCTGTAACATGCCTCCACTCAGCTCGTGCGGATAACTGTTCGCAATCTGTTCCGGGCGTGAAATGCCAACTTCGGCGATAAGTTCAACCGCTCGTGCGCGAGCCTGTTTTTTACTCATTTTCAAGTGCACTATCAGCGGCTCCATCAATTGCTCACCGATCTTCAGCACAGGGTTCAAGGAGGACATCGGTTCCTGGAAAATCATAGAGATGTCATTGCCACGAATGGCACGCAGCGAAGATTTACTTTCACGGAGCAAATCCCGTCCATCAAAACGAATTGCACCGCCTACCACCTTGCCTGCCGGTTCTTCGATCAATCCCATGATCGACATGGCGGTTACACTTTTTCCACAGCCCGATTCGCCAACGATGCACACCGTCTCCCCTTCACGTACATTCAGACTAACGCCGTCTACGGCTTTGACACTGCCTTCTTCAGAGTAAAAATGAGTTTCAAGTTGTTCGATTTCAATCATATTTTGCATGAGGAGTACTCACCTTCTCTTCTGTTTGGGATCTAATACGTCTCGAAGACCATCACCAAAAATGTTAATCGCAATAACGGTCACGAAAATGGACAGCCCTGGCGGAATCCATAACCACGGATGCTGTTGAAAATCAATCATGTTGTTGGCCGCATCGATCATATTGCCCCACGTAGGCGTTGGCGGCATAACACCCAGTCCAAAAAAGCTGAGTACCGACTCGCTTAGAATGGACCCTCCGATATTCAGCGTAGCCATAACGATGAGCAATGGGACAATATTGGGCAGAAGATGGTGAAACAGTTTGCGACGGTCACGCAAGCCAAGAACAACAGCAGCCTGCATGAATTCACGTTCCCGCAAGCTTAACATCTGTCCCCGTACCATTCGAGCCATACCGGGCCAGTTGACAAAGCTAAGCATCAGCATGACGATATACATTCTGGAATCCGGCGGAACTTTCCAATCCGATAACAATGCGCCGAAAATGAAAAGCAACGGCAGTCCGGGAATGGTAAGCAGCAAGTCAGCAATCCGCATAATGACCTGATCAACAATACCACGATAATATCCGGCGATGGCTCCAAGCAAAGAGCCGATAAATACAGATAGAATCATGGAGGCCAGACCAACGGTGAGCGAGATTCGACCAGCCATCAGCACACGGGTAAGCACATCCCTTCCGAGCGCATCCGTACCAAGCCAGTGACGAACACTCGGACCTTGTTTCATCGCTGCCATATTGATCTTGTTATCGGTATAAGGTGAGAACAACGGTCCAATGAAACAAGCCACAAACATCAACAAAACCACGACGAATCCGCCAACTGCAAGTTTATTTTTAAGCAGCCTTCGGAACGACAATTTCCATAAAGAAGACTTGGCTGGAACCGTTAAAGGTGAGGCAGCTTCTGCTGCATTTCTCGTTACAGACGATGAAGAGATTGTCATGTTATAGCCCCCTTATTGCAAACGGACACGCGGATCTGCGATGTGATAGAGCACATCAGACAGCAGCGTTCCAATGACAGTCAGGATGGCGATGAACATGGTAAAGCCCATCAACAGCGGATAATCCCGCAGTGAAAAGGACTGCATATATAACTGACCTATACCGGGCCAGCTGAATATTTTCTCGATGATCAATGAACCGCCAAATAAGGACGGCAGCTCAAAGCCAATCAGTGTTATCGCAGGCAACAGAGCATTTCGCAAGGCATGGGTGTATAACACCTTGCTTTCTGTTAAACCTTTGGCTCGTGCTGTCCGAATATAATCCTGCTTGATCACATCAATCATGTTGCTACGGAAGTAACGGGTAAGTGAGCCTACTCCAAGCAAGGTCATGACAATTACAGGCAAGGTCATGTGTTGAATCACCTCTTTGACATAGGCAAGACCAGTGGCATTACTTCCTGTGGTCATCATGCCGCCTGGAGGCAGCCACTTCAAGTCAACCGCCAGCAGCTTGATCAAATACAAGCCAATAAAGAAGGATGGCACGGACATCGCTGCAAATATGCCGATCATGACCAGGGTATCAAACCACGAATACTGCTTGTAGGCTGCAATCACACCAGTAATAACCGCGATGAACCAGGTCAGGAACGTAGTCACCGCAGCGAGCAGGAATGAATTCCAGATATATTCGTTAAACAGCGAGAGCACGGGCTTTTGTTGTGCCAAAGAATATCCGAAGTCCCCGTGTACTGCATTTTTCATCCAGATAAGATACCGTTCGATAACCGGCTTGTCTAGTCCATACAGTTCTCGCAGCTCGGCCTTGCGCTCGGGACTCAGCTTAATGTTGCTGGAGATGTAATCGCCAGGGGTAAGGGCATACAGACTGAATATCAGGACGGAAGCGGCCAGCAAAATAAGAACCATATATGTCATCCGTTTTACAATGTAAGTGCTCATATCAGGCTCCTTATCAATGCATCCCCTGTATCTGCGACATCGCAAACACAAGGGACGTTATGTTTATTATTTCAAAGACCATCCCGGCAAGCTGGTTGCAATCCCGCGGTATGGGCTGACAGATAACCCGTCGATCCGACCGTTATAGGCGTAGACTGTTTTTCTATAACTGGTGAAAATAACAGGCAGCTCATCGTTGAGCAGCTGGTACAGCTCTTTGTATACGGCCTTGCGTTCCTCAATGTCTGTTGTAGCCAGACCTTTGTTATAAAGCTCCTTCACTTTGGGATTGTTGTACCCTTTAAGCTCACCATCCACAAACTGCTGCACACCGTCCGATGGATCGGTTAACATCGGGGTGGAGAAGGAAGCCACGTCGTAATCGCCGCCCTCCACTTTGGAGACTAATGAGTTGAAATCAGCGAAGACTTCAGGCTGGAACTGCACACCGATCGCCTCAAAGTTTTCTTTGGCTACAGCAATGAAGATATCTGTGGCCGGACTTTTCGTGCCGAGGAAATGCAGGGACAACTTCTTCCCGTTTTTCTCACGTATGCCATCCGCTCCACGCACCCAGCCTGCATTGTCCAGCAACTGATTTGCTTTGTCCGGATCATAGGTGTATGGATTAATGCCTTCTTCCGTATAAGACCAGGAAATAGGTGAAGTCGGGATGTTGGCAACAGCGCCTGCCCCTTGGTTGGCGTCCACATAAATGGACTGACGATCCAGGCCATACGTTATGGCTTGCCGTACTTCTTTTTCCTGAAGCTGTTCATGCTCCAGATTGAGCTGTAAATATCCGTATGTACTTGGTGTGTAAGGCAGAAGGTTGAGGTATGGGATATTTTTCAGCTTATCGATGTTCTCCTGGGTAGCTGTGAACGAAGTGAAGTCGATCTCCCCCGTTTCAATGAACTGCCAGGTGTCTCCTTCCGATGTTTTATATATGAAATGCTCGGTTTTCGGTTTGCCCTTATAGTAGAACTCGTTGGCAACGAATCGAACCTCCTGACCCGGAATGAACTTTTCAAGCTTGTAAGGGCCATTGCCTACAGGTTTGGCATGAAGATTTTTAATGTATTCGAGCTTTCCGAATTGATAGTCCTTGCCGTAGTAAGCTTTGGATAACACCTCTGAGCCCAATGTAAGCAGAGCAGTTGCGTTTGGTTGTTCCAATGTGACCGAGATTGTTAATGGATCAATGACCTTGATGCCCTCAATGTGATCTGCCTTCCCTTCGGTATACGCTTTGCCACCTTTCACCTTGGTCGAGAAAATATCGAATCCACCGTCATATGATTTGTCATGCAGAATCGTCCATGTAAAAGCAACATCATCTGCGGTGAGTGCGGAGCCGTCACTGAACTTGGAATCTTTTCTCAGATGAAACGTGTATGTACGCTGATCGTCGGACACATCCCAGCTTTCAGCGAGATCAGGAACAGGCAAACCTTTCTCATCCACGGTAACAAGTGAAGCAAATAGCAAGGAAGCAACGTTGCCATCATACCCGCTCTGATGGAAGTATGGTGTGAAAGCCCCGCTGGGATCCGTAAGTCCCACAATAATCGTATCCGTCCGTTTTTTTGCCGTCTCAGGTAATTGATTCAGGTCCGTTGCCTGAAAAGGGGCATCCAGTGCTGCTGAAACCGGAGTTGCTTGAGTGCCCGATTTTGTTGTCCCAGTTCCAGCAGTGGTCGTCTCTGCTCCTCCACCTCCAGCACATGCAGATAACACAATCACACTGCTGATGATTAACGATCCCACGGATAAACTTTTAAATCTCATAAAATCCTCCCCGATCCATACTTCGTTCTTTTATTTCTCGCTCAGCCATTCCTAATTTCCAAAACTATAAATTGTATAATTCCAATGAAATTAGTAAGGTATAAGTTCGATAAGCCCTATTATAAGAACCGTATTTAGTTCTGTAAATAGAGAACCACAAAAAAATATTTATATTAAATCCATTAATATCCACTTTAAAGCGATAAAATAGCCGTATGTTTTGTGCGGATTTCCTGAATAAATTTCAGTTCGGCTCCAACAAACATACGGCTCTATCGAAGAAATATTTTTTCTAAAAACCACATTTTGATAAACGTTATTGCTCCAAATAATTCATGACATTCGGTAAAATATGCTCCAGTGCATGAAGACGAAGTGAATACTCAACCAGGTTCTCTCCCTCAAAATGTGCATAGACCAAACCTGCTCCGCGGAGCTTGGAAAGATGGTCATGAGTAATGCCTTTGGATAGTTTCAAGTGACGAACAATTTCTATAAACGAACGCGGTGCCTGATGCAGGAAACGTAAAATTTTCAGTCTATTCTTCTCTCCCAAGCTGCGGATCACTCGCAGATGATGGGTCGGAATAAGGTCCTTGTCTCCCATATACAATCTGGAGGAATAATGACACAGCAGAGTATCACCAAAATGCAGGATGACATTTAGCGGCTGAAAATGGAATTGTGGCACAAGCAGCAGTCTCTCCAGACCATTTATATCACGAAACATCAACCCATTTGTCGCATCATCCAGTACCTCTTTCTGGGGAAATTGACTTAACTGTTGCTTGCGATTCCGAACTTCTTGGCAAAGATGTTGTATAACTGCGGAATCGAGCAAACGAAAATATTGCTCATTCCACCCTGTAAAGACATAGGTCATCCTGCTCTGAAAAGCAGCGATATCATCCGTATACGGGAAACTGTACCGGGCAAAAATTTCGCTGAGCTCAAGCACTGTTCGTTTGCTAAACCATTCAATAAAATCCTCTGGCTCCTCGGCTTCCACTCGCAAACAGACAAGCAGATACATCCATTTCCAGTCATCATCCACGTTCATGTTGTGCAGGACAGCAGCAAGATCGGGGGTCAGCTGTCCTTCTATTTCCCTAGCCCAGGATAGGGATAAATCAATCTTTTTATGTGATTTTCGACAAATATATGTATGCAAGCTGGCCATGAATTCAAATACAGGCGTAAACCTAACTTCAATACGATAGCTCATTCTCAACCTCTCCTATCTTGCAAAGTCGTTCCATTATACCTTGTTTGCAGCCGTACATGCTACGATTACAGGCTTGTTAAGGAAAAAAGCCGCCCAGTGAACTGATTCCACTGTACGGCTTTTCTAAGGAACGAAATAAATATGTCCCAAGTGTTATCTTGGGTTACGCCCCCTCCTCTTCAACCAACATTTCCATCTTCACTACATTCACACGCGAAATCCGCTTCTGCTCTGTCTCCTGGATCACAAACAGATACCCGCCATATTCAACCGATTGACCAATCTCAGGCGGAATAGCATCCACTCTGGAGTACAACCAGCCGCCAATGGTATCGTAGTCAGCCCGGTCCATTTCGATGCCGAATCGTTCACTGACTTCTTCAATGAGCATTAATCCATCAATGGAATATTCCATTTCATTCACTTGCTCAATCGCTGGACGCTCCTGGTCAAATTCATCCTGAATTTCACCAACAATCTCTTCCATGATATCTTCAAGCGTAACCATGCCGGAGGTTCCTCCGTACTCATCGATCAGCACTGCAATCTGTGTCTTGCTGCGCTGCATACGCTTGAGCAGATCACTGATTAATGTTGTATCTGGCACAGCCAGAATCGGACGAATCACGGAGATCGTATCGGTGAGCTGCGAGCGCATCAGATCTTTAATATGAATAAAGCCGATAATATGATCCTTGTCGCCGTTATACACCGGATAACGGGTACGCATGCTTTCACTCGCAATCTCCATATTTTCCAACATGGACTGATTGGCATTGAGACAGATCATTTCCGTTCGCGGAATCATGATTTCACGTGCGGTTGTATCCGTAAAATCAAATATATTATCAACAAGTGCTAATTCAGTGTTATCAATTAAACCGCTCTTATTGCTTTCTTTCATAAGAATACGTATTTCATCTTCACTATGTGCATCGTCCAGTTCGGAAGCAGGTGCCATCCGAAACAGTCTGAGCAATCCGTTCGCCATGCCGTTCAATGCCCAGATGAAGGGAAACATTAGTTTGTAAAAGAACGTTAGCAGTGCTGCGGACCACAGTGTAATCGTCTCCGACTTGCGAATTGCCATCGTTTTGGGAGCAAGCTCACCCAATACAATATGCAGAATCGTAATAATAACAAAGGCGATCGCAATGGAAATGCCATGCACATATACCGGACCCAGTCCAAATGCCGTAAATAAAGGTTCTAACAGGTGTGCGATTGCCGGTTCTCCCAGCCACCCGAGTCCAAGTGAAGCTAAAGTAATGCCAAGCTGACATGCAGACAGATAAGCATCCAGATTACGTACAATATTGGAAGCATAGACCGCATTTTTGTTGCCAGCTTCCACCAATGCTTCAATCCGGCTGCCCCGCACTTTCACCATCGCAAATTCTGCCGAAACAAAGAAACCGTTCATTAATACCAGTAAACCAATTAAAACCAAATTTAATATACTCGGTAAGGGGTCACTCAAATGTTCTTCCTATTCGCCGTTATTCTTCGGCAAATAGGTCCACCTCCTTCGAAAATGTAGGATATTAGCCATTCTGCCGCTCATATGCAATTTCAACTTCCCAATGCTTCCACCTCCTGCCGTTTGTGCCCAAATAACATGGATATGCTTCTTTTATTATATAATTCTACACTACACAGTCAATCCGTGTCCTATGACACTTAAAAGGCCAAATCAGCACATTTCGTTTACAAAAGCAGCGATTACGCTGTTTTTTTATCATTTGCTAAACAAAAAACAGGAGAACGGAATTTCTACCCCCGTTTTCCCCTGCTGCTCCGTTCAAGCTTTAGAATATTCCTTTTTCAACATGTATGCCGCCAACCCAATACTCATCCTCTCGCAAAGTGCGCCAGTCCACTTCACCATGCAATACCTGAATGCCAAGCTCCGTTACAGACAGCACAGCATCATGAAAAGCCGGTTCATGCTGATTATATTTTGGAAAACGTGCCGCACCAGTCATTCGAATGAGCGCATAAGGTCCCTCCGACATCCTCTTCAGATGTGCCCAATATTCCAGATCACCCATACCGAGAACAGGCAGCTTGTCTCCCATTTCACGAAATACAGTAGAGGGACGCTGAATGCCTGTCATTATCGTTTCAAGTGTGGTCTGCTCAATGATGCCCAGACCGTTTGTTTCGGATGGCAAGCGGGACAGGTGAGCCTTGAACGCAGCGCTGGCAAAAGGCAGAGCCTGTGAACCCTGCTGCATGTATTGCTCGTGATCACGAATGTCAGGAGAGGAATACGCCTCCCAGAACGCTCGGCCCGCCTTCATCTCTTCCTCCTGAATGACATGCCATGTACCGGAGAGCGTCTGCATTTGAGCAGATGTGAGCTGTCCCAGACCTCGGAAATGCTCGATCTGCGGAAACGAATCAATACATAGCAGGTTGATTTTGAATTCCATGAATTTTTTATGACTCAAAAAGTGCAGCAAATACGACAGCATCGTCTGATCATACAAATCGTGTTCAAACCACAATACAATCTCTTGTTCCGTCTTCAGTGAAAGCAGCTTGTGTTCCAGCTTATCAATCTGTAAATACTCTTTCTGCGGTATGCCTAGCTCGTCTTCCAGTACAACTGCGCGATGCTGCCGTGCTTTTCGATCGGCCATATCAGTAGATATTGGGCCATACGTGTACAGCTCGCGCCATACAACAATATCTCCCTGAATGCCGCTTTCTCGCAGCCGGTTGGCAGCGTGATCTCCATTCATAATATGCAGCATGCCTTTTCCCCCTTCATAAAGCTCATTAAATGTAATCGCAAGATTTCTTACGGGTATGGAGCGTTTCAACTTCGCTCGTGCATCAAACAGCCTTTTCTTCAACGCGGATATGTTCACTCCCAGAAACTCCGATATTTCTTGAAGCGTGTATCCTTGAAAATAAAACAGGTCAACCACAATCTGCATCGTGGATGGCAGCCTGGCTATGGAGCTACGCAGCGTCCGCTGCAGCTCCTTCTGCAGTGCCCTGGCCTCCGGATCATGCTCCTGATCCTCCCCGCCACATACATCGTCTAATTCCTGCATGGGAACAACCGGGTGTCTCTTGCGTCTCATCCAGCGGTAACATTGCCTTTCTACGATAACTTTGAACCAGCCAGGGAAAGCTTCAGGCTTTTCCAATTTGAACAGATTGGCAAACGCCTCGGTAAATGCCTCCTGCACCACATCTTCTGCTCCATGCATATCCTGCAGCTGCTGATAAGCAACAGCAAATGCCATTCCGCGGTATTGTGCAACCAGCTGCTCACAGGCTTCCGGCTCTCCCTTCAATGCTCCATCAATCCATAGCTTCAACACCGTAGACTCCCTTCATCTCTAATTCCGCAGCTGCCTGACTACGGCCTGGCCCGTTATGCTTCTCTCGCCCTTGCCTATGTTTCATATGTAAGTGCCATTCCTTCTCGTTCAGGTTACATTTATTTATATTGTCTGGTTTAGATGCTGGTTTACATGCGATAAATATGGCAAAAGCCGTCCTGATGCAGATTGCACTGCACTCAGAACGGCCCGGATTACCGTATGTGTTGGCCGTCAGGCCCATTATATCAGATAACGTATATTACATTTTAACGAATTAAAATCTGCTTGGTGCCTGCGGGTAGTTGCCAACAACGCCCGGATATTGATACAGCAGTGGCTCATCAAACGTAGCATAGTCAAAGTTAACCATCAGCAGCATAATTCTTCTGCCGGTTTTCGGATCACTGATAATGATGTGGTCACGTCCGGCGGCTTCAATAATTCCTTGGAAAATGCGGGCATTCCATTCTTTGTTGCCTTCGTATGTCATGTAGAATGTACCGAATTTACCGAGATTCAAACGCAGGATGTTTTCGATGTATGACTGCTCGAACTGCGGAGCTGTTGTAGGAACAACTGTACCTGTAGGCGTCATTGGGCTTCCGCTGGACACAAGCGGCGGCACACTTGTAGAGCTTGGAGATACCATGCCTGGTGTAGGCGTCATCGACGGCATGTTGTTGCCAACCTTGTAGGAAGTTCCTTGAACCTGAGAATTTGCTTGTGCACCCAACACGGCATTAGCTTGTTGACCCATCGTTTGAGTTGGTTGATAAGGCTGATTAATCATTTTAATTCCTCCCCGAATTATGAAAATATAAAAGGATTAATACACACTTGGACAATCTTCACCTGTTGGACTAAAGAAACAATGTGCTTTGAAACGTCCCGTATTAGGCTGGTTATACCATGTTTCCGGACACTCCCCAACGGGTCTGAAAAACCATAACGAGTTGCTCGCCGGCCAGAATCGTTCCCCGTTAATGACACGTTGCGCGAGCCGAATCTCGGATTGTCTCGCCCGCTGATAGAAGTATCCCTTCTGCGTAGACTCAAAGCCTCCCGGATTCTGAAAGACCATGCGATTAATATCGCGGATGTCGCCAAAATCCAGACAGTCTGCCAGTACACGGTTCACGCCTACATTGCCGACCAGCAGCATGCCTTGATCACCGTCTCCCTCGGCTTCAGCTCTCATCAATCTGGCTAGCAGCCTGACGTCTTCCGTATTGGCCTTAATTACAGCCATTGCCTGATCCCTCCCTTGTAGCAGCTGTTCATCACCGTACATCGTATTGTGCAGGAGCCCATTCGGTGACACGATTCCAGCTTTTTTCCATAAAAAAAACCCGGAACCTCACTCAAGTGTGAAGTTCCAGGGTATTTTCCTTTCTTGAACTAAAGCGCTTTTAACCGCTTCAGTGCTTGTTAAGGCTTCGCATCAACCCAGTAATCATAGGCATGTACCAGATTGCCTTTGTACGCCTTATATCCAGACAGGAGCTCCGGCAGCTTGTCCAGCTCATTTTCCATCTCCTTGGCCCCGTGATCGTAAAACGAGATATGCTCACCCTCATGATTCTGCTTCATTTCAACGGAAATGAGCAGTGATTTCCCCAGACGATCAGCAATCTCCATCTCCTGGCTTACAACCGCAGCGATCCCGTTCGATCCTTCTGCCGTGTTGCGAAAAGCCATCAGAGATACATGATCAAGTGTATCAATCATAAATTCGGTTACCGTTACATCTTTACCCGGGAGCGGGAAGGTATCCAGCCATACCGCGAGATCCGCACTGGTTTCCAGGCTGCTGTCCTTCTTCGTTTCTTCCTGGAAATAAGCAATGTTCGACGCCCATTCGGTCAGCAATGTATCCCGATTCTCCGCCCATTCAGGCAGCGTGTACGGCTCGATATCCAGATGTATACCTACGAACCGCTCGTCCGGTTCGACTTCTGCATTGTAGTTTTTCACATAATCAATCAACCGTTTGATCCGTGGACGATTTTCTTTTTTGCCCCAGATCGGGTGGCCCCCCATAGCATGAACTTCTATGCCCTGTGCTTTCGCTCTTTTCACAAAACTGCGATAACTGGAGTATGGCTGATCCAGATCAAGCCGCACATATAACCAATTGATCTTCTGCTGTTTGGCAAACGCCAGAATATGCTCGCCGCCATCATCCGTGACTTGTGAGGCTTCCCAGATGTAGGTGCCGCGAATCTCGGGCGCACTCACAGGAGGATTTACAGGTTTCTCGGGTAATGGCTGCTCCTCCGGCTCCAGTTCTCCCCAATAGGTCAAATCATGAACGGCTGAGCCGGCGTAGGATTGATGCTCACGGAAGGCCGCAGCGACCTCCTGCAGAGCACCTTCCAGTTGGGAAGACCCTTTACCCGCAAAGCTCGTAAACTCTTCACCAGGCATCGGTTTGGTATTTACACCTACCGTAACAAGAGTGCCGCTGGCGTCCGCCCATTCCATCTCCTGCTCGATCAGACGAATAATTCCGTTACTCCCTTGTGCATTATCACGGTAAGCGAGTAAAGTAACCTGATCTACATTCTGAATAAACCAGTGTGACAGTGCTTCGTTATCTGCATCTTCAGCAGTTCGACTGCCCTTCACCGTGTAGGAATCCAGCCAAAAGGGCAGATCGACATGCACAGCGATTCCACCATCCTGCTTCGCCTGCTCCAGCACCCGCTTCATGTTGTTGATCCAGGATTGTACCAGAGGTTCGGCATCTTCCTTCCACGCTGGCAGCACATAGGGCTTCACATCCAGATGCAGCGCATCAAAACGTTCGCCCGGCTCCACTGCCTGATTATAATCATGAACCCATGAAGCCAGGCGAAGCATAGGGCCTTCGCGGCCTTCCACACCCCAAGTGGGATCACCGCCAAGTGCTTCAATAGCAATGCCTTCACGACTCGCTTTGGCGATAAACGTTTGATATACCTCTTTCGATATATTCATGTCCACATTCACATACAGCCGATTAATCTTATGTTTAGCCGCATTGGCCAGAAGTTCATCTCCTGCATTCTTCACAGACTGTGCCTGCCATACCCAGGCAGCCCGTATATCTACGTCATCCGCCTCTGCAGGTGCCTTGATCCCGATCATTATCATTCCTCCGATCAGTATTAAAAGCCAAAATACTTTCCGGGATGTTTTCCCGAACATACACTCCCTCCATTCCTGTTCTGTTGTAAAATCACATTCATTATAGCAACCGACTTATCAAAAACAAATAAGCCCAAGTGCTTAACTTGGGCTTATTTCACTTCGGAGGAATCTGGAGTAGACCGTTACGGGGGAGAGTCCCGGTTCTAGTCCTCATATATCATTTTTCGAGTCATGCCCCCGTCAATTACGAGATTAGTCCCAGTGACAAAGGTATTAGCCGGATCGGACAAATACAAACAAGCCCTTGATATATCCGAAGGCACGCCCACCCGGCCAGATGGATGCTGTGCATGGTCCGCATCTGTAAGCTTCGACACATCTCCGGTCTCGATCCAGCCGGGACTGATACAATTGACCCGAATTTGGTCTTTCCCGAGTGAGACTGCCATCGCATGAGTTAATGCTGTAATCGCCCCTTTAGATGCGGCATATGCTTCGCTATCTGGCTCCGACATCATTGCACGAGTAGAGGCCATATTGACGATGGCCCCACCATGTTCATTTTTTTTCATATACCGGGCCGCCTCCCGACTTGCCAGAAAGCAGCTCCTGACATTGATATTAAGCACATCGTCCCATTCGTCCACCGTCAGCTCATAGGGAGACTTCCATCTGGAGACACCCGCGTTGTTCACGAGTACATCAATCTGCTTGAATTCCTTCACTGTGGTCTCAAACAGCTGCTGAATATCCTGCTCCTTGCGAACATCGCAATGCACAAAGATCGCTTCACCGCCCTCCTGGCGAATGGAAGCCGCTGCAGCTGCCCCCTCCGCTTCCTGAACATCCGCCAGTACCACTTTGGCCCCAGCGAGCGCGTAGGCTTCTGCCACACTTCTCCCGATCCCCTGCGCAGCTCCCGTGACAACAACAACCTGATCTGTAAATGACATCATAAATCCTCCTCTATTGCATTCTCTATATACTAATATACAAACATGCTTCTGCATTAAGAAACGCTTGTCCTGCAGTTCGCCAAAAAAAGCTCACGCCACTCGGGCGTAAGCTGCTTCATGTTTAACCTCGCAAACGTTCGGTATACAGGCGATTCGTCCGCTCAAATCCGATATACCGGGTTCCTTTGAAGGACAGCCGCCCTTCATCTCCTTCTGCGCACATGCCGTACTCTTCACCATTCACTTTGAATTCCAGACGATCTCCGCTCTCCACTTCAAACGTGACATAGTACAGCGTTCGCGCTGGAGTCGTGCTGGCAGCATCGGACGGCGACTGGCTCATCTTCACCCGTCTGCTGGTAATGCGGGAGTGTACGGTCAGCAGCGGTTCCGCATTGTTGCGCCCCCACCTCCATACTTCTTTGCCCATCGATAACATCACAATCGCCAGAATCAGGACAAATGCCACCGGAAAGACGGTTCCAAACAAATCAAACATCCAGGATGATTCAATGCCCATGTCTCTCCCCTCCGTTCATACACTTCGGACAGCCGGAGTCTTGACCCGTCTTCAGTAATGTATATGCGGACGAACACAGAACTTGTTAACCTGATGAAATATTTGCGGGGTAAGTATGGAGCTTGGGCTCTATTATGGAATGATTATGCCGATTTATCCAAGGAATCAAGCTTTGGTTCAATCACGATATAGGAGCGGCGGCTGAAAGGCAGCCATGTATTCCACAGTGATTCCAGTTCACTGACGCTAATCTTGCGGTTATACAGCGGCTCCTCGCAGTTACGCTTGAAATCAAGTGACTCTGCCAGATAAAAATGCGTTTCATCGTATCCAACAACAGGCACAAAGTGCAAAAAACGCCGGTCTGCATGCACTCGTATAAACAGAATGACCGGAACACCGCGGCTGATCTGCTGTCTTAACGTGTTGATATTACCGTGCAAATATGTGCATGAATACCCTAATCTTTTGAAAAAAACAGTGATCGCTTTCGGATACACGGTCCCATCCAGTAACTTGCGAGGATACCTCGAGTACAGCTGATCCCCTTCCGACTCCATGCCGAAATGTCTCAGCACAAACGCACTGGAAAAAGCAGCGCATTCAACGTTCTTTTGTATCTCCGTCCTGTTCGGTGAAGAAATCAAATAGGAAGCTGGCACGATTGTACTGTACATGCGGTCTTTCTTTGGAATACTGTAATATCGAAAAATGAACCAGAGGATAACCAGCCATGGCACAATATTGGATATCATTTAGACACACACTCCTGCCATTCACTCGACAATAAACTGTACGTCACAATGTTCTCATAATGATCATACAGCCACTGAGCCTGTCTGGAAGTGCCTTCATTGACAAATCCGAGCTTCTCAGGAATCGCTCTGCTTCTGATATTGCTCTCTGCACATTGAATAATAACCCGGTTCAGCTTCAGGTCATTAAACAAATACGTAATCAATTTTTCGATGGCTGTTGAGATAATGCCCTTGCCTTGAGAGGATTCCGACAGGAAATATCCGATGCTCGTTGCTTTGTTTCTCCAATCTATGTAATGCAGACCTATCATGCCAACCAATTCCTGGTTAAACCACACTCCTGCATCGAAACCATTGTTCTCCTCGTAATTACGTCTCCATACTTCAATTACAGCATCCAGATCGTCAGGAGATTGTCGTTTGTCCACCCATAGCAGCCATTCTCTCAGAAACACTCTGTTCAGATCAATTAAGGAGTACAGCTCATCACGATCTTGAGGTTGTATTAGCTTTAACTGAATCACATCATTTACTTGAAAAGGTAACATTCACAACCTCCATTCATCATCGAAATTCATCGGTTCAAGCCGGGCATGCCTATCATCATTCTTTGACTGTAAAGACATCAGTCACATTAAAACTTCTACCCGTTCGCTCTCACCCACTGTTCAATCTGTTTCGCAGCTTCCTCGGAAGACAGGTCCGTTGTATCTACCGTTGGCATGGCCGGGTCAAAAGCTATGTCAGCGTTCTGAAGCAGCCAATTCGCAAAATTGCGATGGTCCTCGATCATCTCCTCGTTCCATCCCCGTGCTGCTAACCGCGCCCGGCGTGTGGTGTCATCACAGTGCAAATTGATGTAGAGAATGCGATCAAACCGATCGATATAACTAGAGGAAGCGATATTTTCAGGCACCATCGTTCCACATAGAACGGTCCCTCTTCCACTCAGCGATATGCTGTACGCCACACGTAGCCAGTTCTCTTTGGCGATCTGCCAATCCACGTTGTCGATGATATCCATATCAAATACATCAAATTCAGGCAACAGCTTGCGAACATGCGATGACACCGTTGTTTTTCCCGTACCGCTTGCTCCTGTGATGACAAATAAAGGTTGTTTACTCATCTGAATTTCCCCCTAGTGTTCTCCTTGGGTTGGTGTTGTTCTTGTTCTTGCTTTATATAAGAGCCATGTTTTTATCAACGACTCTCCGTCATTATGTGCTGCGATTTTGTTGAGGTAATAGCAGTCCTCTGGGCAAACCTTTAGCTTGGCGATAGGAGCAACAGGCTCATGGCAGAGCCATTCGTCAAAAGAGATCCCCCTTGTTTTTGGTGCAGTGAATGATTCTCGTGGCAGGAAATAGACCATTCCTTCTGTCCATGGATCATTTGATATCGTAGATTGATTCAGGGAATAGAAATGATAGTTTTGCTTCCGTCCCCGAATACATCCGTTACGAAAGCTCCCCTTCAGTCTGCTGCGGTTGAAAATAGCATAGAACATCGGCCAGTGTGGATCAGAAGCAGCAAAAACAGCCTTGGTCCATTGGCCGTTATATAAAGTCTGTTCTCTCGGTTCAAAGATACGTATGCCAGTGTGATTTGACCCGTGAAATACATAAAGTCCTTTTAAAGAAACATAAGTCAAATATCGAAATTTAGCATAAGGCAGGTCATATTCAATCAACCCGTCTTCCGTTACATTTAAAGCTAATTGCTCATACGCTTGCATCTCCTCCGTGGAAAACTTGATCGCTGGAGCAGGATGCAAGAAGATGCGACACAGCCAATCGAGCATATGGGCCCCCAACCTTCGTTATTTTATGGATTCCGTCCATTCCTCACGCCGTAAACCATACATTACTCTATGTAGGAACCTCCCGTTTAAAAACTCATAATCTCTCAGCTCACCCTCCCGTTGAAAGCCCAGCTTCTCAGGTATTGCCCGGCTCCTCCAATTATCTGCAGCAGCACCTATCTCGACTTTGTTTAAGGAAAGCCCCTCAAAGGCATGTTGAATAAAAACATTGACCGCTGTCGTAATTAGCCCGTTCCCCTCATATTCCTTGCCCAGCCAATAACCAATCTCTGCCTTTCTGTTCATATAATCAATGTCACAATATCCAATCGAACCAGCTAACTCGCCGCGCAGCCAGATTCCTAACCAATACCCCTCCTCTCGCGCATAGCGAAGACGTGTCCGTTCAATAAAACCTCTTGAATCCTCTTCCGTTAAAGTCATTTCGGGAATTCTGAGCCAGGCTCCAAGGTGCTCCCTGTTTCGATCTATTAATTGATATAACGCAGCTGCGTCACTTGATGCAAATAAAGAAAGATATGCATTACCTGTATCATCTAGATTGTGTTTAAACATGCTCATCTCTCCTATCCCTGGCTCCTTAATATGGGTTACAGTGCGGTTATGATATTTTCAAATGTTAGATCAGATGATACTCTCCTTGAAAATCATATTGGTAATCATCGCTGATGCGAATATACCCGAGAATACAATGCTCTCTCGATCTGGTCACAATGCCAGAGTAGTTCAGGTTATCAACGTTTCCTTCTGCAACAATCAGAACTTCGCCTTCACAAGACAAAATAATGCCAATATGATCATGTGAATCATCGGTCAGAAGCTTTTCATATACGACCAGATCACCGCGCTCCGGCTGAAAGCCATCTTGTCGATCTTCATGAAAAAATCCTGTCTCAGGTAATCTAGACCAGTCCAGCCACGCCCCCACTCCAGCCAAACGATACGTCTGATTCGGATATCGAATGGGCAATTGAATACCAACCTGCATACAGCAGTGGTACACAAAAGCTGCACACCAATTAGCTTTGAGTACGGTGTAGATATTAGAATCCGGCCAATATCGGCAGATTATCCTGAAGTGTTCATCCTCTGAGATTCCTATGATTCCTTGTTTCGCTAACCTTTCTGCGTTATCTGCAAGTTCCATGCGTCTTCGTTCCTGATGATATTGTACTGCCCCCGTCCCCGTTTCTTTGCTCATTCCAACATGCTCGATCTTCATCTCATTTGTCATTCCGAGCTCTTGTAAGACTTGATCCAATCTTCCTTTTTCAATGTGGGTTATGTACTGTTCTGATCTATTTGTTACAGGAGAAAATACGTTTTGCATCAAAACAGCATCATTCAACATTTTTTCATACGGTCCCTGAGCCTGCCTGTAAACCCCCTGATAGAAAATAGCCTGCAGTATAGTGAACAATTCATCATCACTCCATAACTGTACTCCTCGAAGCAGCTGTCTTGCGGCATCTGCGCTGTTTGGCCCCGGAAAGTGCTTTATTCCTGTTCGATACAGGTAATAACCGTGAAGCAGTCCTGTGACCGCAGCAATCTCATGATCCCCTCCTCTCCGGGCGGCAAACAAGGAAGCGAAACCAGAGACCTCTACCAGCTGCCGCCATATTTCATCCTGGCCTGAAAATCCTTCGTGAGACATTTCACGAACTGCACGGTACACCGCGTTCAGCCTTGGATGTTTGGTCCCTATAAATTGATTCACGTCCAGTCTCCTATGCATATGGCTAAACTATCCTCCCGTCCAGATCAATCTCAATACAGCTCTTCTACAATCACTATTGCTTGCTCAAGCCTTTCACGGCTTTTGGTAAGAAGCAGCTACCTTGGGACGAACGAGACTAAACCCGCAGTTGCTTTTTCAAATCGATTCGTATGTACGTTTTCTCGTAACTTGTTCCATCTTCATTGTAATATACGGCCTGCTTGGTATACGGCTCTGAGTTCGCATGGTAGCCGTGCTCCGAGATGAGCTTGATCATTTTGGGATTCTCGACGGGGTCAACACTCACAAATATTTCGCTGAACCCCAGTTGTATTGCTAACGCTTCCCTGTAACGGATTAACGCTGAACCAGCACCCTGACCTCGATACTTTTCCTTTACATACAGATCACTTAACTTGGGGACCAGCTTGCCCTGCAATTTGAGTACTCCAAAACCCAAAATGACACGATCCTCATCCTCTGATTCTGCAATAGCTAATATAACTTCGTTATTATCCTGCTGTTTCAAGTACGACCTGAATAATTGTTCATTATTGCGAACAGCACAAAATTTCGAAATGTCTTCTGCAACGGCTGATCTTACGAAATATCTCAACTCCTGCACCTCCTACTCCTTTACCCATTACAGGCACAGTCTCTCCAAAATAACAGCAACCCCGTCATGTTCATTCGTTGCCGTAATTTCTCTGGCTCTGTATTTTAATTCATCAATTGCATTTCCCATAGCCACAGGCCAGCCACACCGATCAAAAAGCCCTATATCATTGGCATCATCCCCAAACACCATCACATGTTGTAACATAACCCCCATAGCATCACATATCACCGAAACAGCAAGTTCCTTGGAAGCATGGAGCGATGAAATCTGCGTTAGCTGTCCATCATCTGTAATCAATATGTTTAGATCCGCTTGAAACTTATTTTGAAAGGCAATCTTGTCCATGCTGCCTGTAAAAAGGATCTTGGAAGCTTCCTGTTGTCTGAGGAAGGCTAACGGCTTCACCATTGGATGCCCTTTTACTTTCATCACGGTCTCCGCATCATAGGGCTTCAAGCACATCCATTCATCTCTGACTTCCAAACTGATGTCCGGATTCGGATTACATGCCAGACAGTAGTCCAGAACCTGAGCAGTTAACTCAGGTGTAATCGCTGTATGAATGTTAATTCCGGTATGTCTACAATCAATATAAGCGCCATTGTAATACACAAATGAACCCAGCCTGAGCAACTCTTCTGGTAAAAAAGCATTCACCGCCCTTGGTGGACGCGCAGTCGCAAATATAAATCTGATCCCGTAGCTGGCACAATCCAGAATCGCCTTTATGCTTCGTTCAGACACCTCTTTGTCAGCCTTCAAAAGTGTTCCATCCAAATCAACGACAATTACCGGAAATTTCATAGGCGCTCTCCTATCACACTTCTGTACATTTATAAAAATAATTCTAAAAAAAATTATAGATTCCTTGCTCAAAATAGCGATATTCTTCATCGGTTAATCTGCGTTTACCATAGGCATCATAAAACACATCTTTGTCCCGCTCTTCCTCAAATGCACTTGCTTTAGGCCGAATAGCCAAAGCCACATCATATCGCGGATCACCATAGGCTGCTCCTGCCCAGTCGATCACACCTGTAATCTGCCCGTCACGTACAAGCACATTATCCATCGTAAAGTCACCATGAATTAAAGTCGGCTCGACCCAACCGGGTCTATTCTCTTTCAAATATGTGAGTAATCCCGCATTTCCATCTACTGCAAAATTCGCTAGATTATACTCTGCTTTCGATATCATTGTATCAAGCCAGGTATGCTTATGCTGCCAATCCACTGGACATGAACATTCATGCAGCTGTTTCAGACAGCGACCAAAGCTGGCTATTGCTTTATCTCTTTGCTTTTGGTCCGAATTATCGATCAGAAATTGCCTTAATGTAACACCTTCCATATAATCCATCAACAGCCATCTGGCGTTCTGATCTGCATAAAATGAATGCGCTCTCGGAACAGGCAATGCCGTTTCTTCAAGATGTTTCAATGCTCTATACTCATCGGCCAGCCATTCGTTATACAATTCGTGCTCTGTTTTTTTGATGACATAACTATGACTCGATGTATGAAGAATGGCCACAGAAGAAGTATGTCCCTGACGCGGTATAGTGATCTGCTTGACGTTCCCGATAAGCTCCCGCATTTCGGATGGAATATCTGTCAGCTGCATCGTAACAAGAAACCTCCTTCTATGATAACCTTCTTATATGAAGCTGGAAGGAGAACCGGTGAGATGTTTGGTACAATTATATAATGAGCAATCCCACCGAGGCTCACCGCTGTGAAGCAACGTTAGAGATGTATTCGACAGATTTTCGCGAATGTCTATATGAGCGAGAAGTCGTTTTAATGTGAGGCCGAGCAGCGCCCCATGACTTACAATCAAAATATTTTGATCCGAATGTCGTTCAGCCAGATCGGCAAAACATTCTCTGCCCCTTTTTACGACAGCCTCATGTGGTTCAATGCCCAGATCAAGCCTCGACCAGCCATACCCCCATTGATTCACTCGTTCCTGCTCCGTTGTACCCTCGATTTGTCCGCAGTCCATCTCTCTAAGCCGCTCATCCACACGTATTTCGATTCCATTGACTTCACCAATAATCGCCGACGTTTCCATTGCTCTCGACAAATCGCTTGTATAAATATAATGCCACTGCTCAGAACGAATTCGCTCGGACAACAGTTCTGCCTGTCTCCGTCCTTCTGCGTTGAGTGGGATGTCTGTGTGTCCTTGCGCGCGATATTGCCCATTCCAGTCGGTTACACCATGCCGGATAAGCCCTAATGTCGCCATATGTATTCCTCATTTCTTAATATCGTTCATGCATTCCTTCATTTTCCAATTAGATTGAAGCTATCACAGGTTCGGAGTGTTCGTCAATGGATACGTAGAGGGCACTGCAATAATGTTTGGCTAACAATTCTGAGAAGCCTTATTTCGCCTGAAAATGATGCACTGAAACTCTAACGATTCGTAATAACGTTATTTGTGAATTTTAGCCCCATTTCCTCCTTGTTCAGCTGAAATTCGGCTAAATAGCGTTTCTGGGAATCGTTACATTTCTGAATGGCACAAATATGGCTAAATAAGCTCTGTGGGAATCGTTAGCGCTAACTAGCACGAAACGTCACATGATGTAGCTTAGATTACTCCAGAGATTACTCCTGGATTACTCCAAGCTTGCCACCAGTTTGCGACCTTGCCCGCCTTATCTCATTCCCATATAAATACCTGTCCCAAGCTCCGAACCATTACAACTTTGCCTTCATTGCCTTATTCATCCCGCATACACGAACACAACACAAATAAACAAACTGCCGTTGGTCGAAGGCTGACGGCAGTTTGTTAGGCGGTTTTTTGCGATTGTAGCTGCTTATTCTCGAGCTAAAGCAATGTGCAGAGACTCCAGCTCTTCGTAATTTTGATCTCGTCTCCATTTTCTTAACTACGCGTACATCATGTCCATATAGCCTCGGGTAACTTCTACACCTTCTGCCGGCTCCGGCTGATCTGTCTCTGCATGTGCAGCCATGCAAGCTCTCACCGCTTCTTCGGTTGTGCAGCGATTGGCATCGTCGCATGTGTAGCATAAGTGCAGCATGTATCTTGTTAAATCATCCGCCTGTGTGAGTTGAGTTTGTTCGTTGGTTCTCATTGTTATCACTCCTTCTTTTATTGAGTTAAATATAACATCATCTACATCTTTTATTTGTGATTTAATTCACAATGTAGCGAAAAAATAAATTAAAAATAAAGGGAAAATCTCTTTTGAGATTCTCCCCATCCTTCGCTTCTCATTCTTCGTTTCATGTGCTTGTTTAACCACTTTACCACTGGCCAGCTTAGGGTTACAGCACCTTCCAATGCTCTCCCCCATCTACCGTTTGTAGCAGCAGCGAGCGCTTCGCATCTGTATTCTCTACCAGAATCCAGCCCAGCTTGGGCGAGGCCATCTGCAGCTTCACGATTTCAGGGTAGTCTTCGAAAATTTTCTTCAGCACGCTGCTCTCGGGATATGCCTTCCACGTTTTTCCTGTGTCCACGGTGTGGTACATGATGCCCTTCAGCATCGCCCAGCCTTCGGTAGGACTTAGAAATACAGGAGGAAGATTGCGATTTATACCTGTCTGCTTGCCCAGACTGAAAGAATACAGCTTCCAGCTTGCTCCACCATCAGATGTGAAGAAACCGCTGAATGTCGTGCTTTCCCCTCGAGCACAGGACATCGCCATCCAGGCCGACTTCGCTTCACGACCGAAGAACTGGGGTGCGCTAAGATTGAAGTTGCCACAGCCGCTGAATTTACTTCGATCAAAGAAGGAGGAAACGGTCCTCCACTGCTCTCCGCCATCTGAAGTAACATACAGCTTCGGTGTGCCAAACTCAATCGCGCTCAAGAAGCCATGCTTGGCATCGGAGAACGTCATACCGGTCGTATACCCGCGTCTCGAG
The DNA here is from genome assembly GCF_050171015.1 of Paenibacillus sp. TC-CSREp1. NCBI lineage: Bacteria > Bacillati > Bacillota > Bacilli > Caryophanales > Paenibacillaceae > Paenibacillus > Paenibacillus sp. TC-CSREp1. The sequence goes on from NZ_JBNOKM010000004.1 coordinate 274,539, forward strand.
ATTTCCCCGGTGGTCGTTTTGTCCTTCTCGTCGCTCGAATTCATCCGTTCCCACGTTGTGCCTCCGTTATGAGTAAAGTACAGCATTTTATCCTGTTTGCCAATCCCGGTATCTACCGTGGTCAGCACCCAGCCCTTCTCAGGAGAGACAAAGGATATGGCCGTTACTTTATCCGTCTTGGACAAGGAAGAAAGACTCCAGGTTACGCCACCGTTATTCGTTCGAAGCACAATCGTATCTGTGCCCCCCATCCCCTCTCGAACAATCCAGCCATGCATACGATCTACAAAATAAATACTTTCACCATACTTCGGATTCGCCGGAAATTGCACATTCTCAGACGGCGATATGTTTGTCCATGTTTTTCCCTGATCCTGAGTGTAATACAGCCTGAGCGCATTACGCGTGACACCCCAGGCCAAGCCGCCGTTATCATTAATTAACTGAAAGTCGGTCAGGCGAGTCTGAATTTGATATTTGGCCATCTCCGCCGCTTCAGCATTATTGTTGGTGGGGGGTACAACGGTAAGGGTCTGACCGATGTTGCCACCGTCTTCCAGCTGATCTGGGGGTTCCGCTGCAGGCGGCTGTTCCGTTTTGGTGCAGCCAGCCAGCACAATGATCATTCCTATAGACAGCAAAGCTGTCTGCGCTATTTTTTTCCATTGCCAATGCAAGTGGGTTCCACCTCTCTATCCACCAGACGGGCGCGCATGCCTCTCTGATGGCGTTGTATTTACGATTCATCAGAATCCACTGCTCCTATTCTACCACAAACCTCGACATAAAGGCTCACACCAACTTAGCACCTGCCGATTCGTGTATGACCTTGCTGATTTTTGTCTTCTACTCGAAGTAATTAGCTTATCTTCATTTAACACGGTTATTTTCACTGGATCTTTGAATTTATTTTTACCAACTGCCAAATCATGTGAAAAAAGTTATAGACAAAACTCGCTTTATCCGACTGAATCCCTTAATATGGATGGTAGTATACCCTAAAAGGAGAGGATAAGAACATGACAACCAATGCAGCATTGAAACCTAGCCGTGTCGTTATTATCGGTATGGGTGCAGTAGGAACAACAACGGGATACACGCTGATGCTCAGACAACGCTCGTCCGAGCTCGTATTCGTGGATGTGAATCATGATAAAGCTACCGGCGAAATGCTGGATATGAACCACGGCCTGCCGTTTACCGGAGGGGTTAAGGTATGGGCTGGCGACTATTCAGACTGCAAAGATGCCGACATCATCATCATTACCGCGGGTGCTTCTCAGAAACCAGGTGAAACCCGAATTGACCTGCTGAAAAAAAATGCAAGCATTTTCAAAGATATCATCGACCGGATCACGGAGGTCAACTCTCACGGAATTTTGCTGATTGCGACCAACCCTGTCGATATCTTATCCTATACGTCCTGGAAACAAAGCGGCTGGCCGGCTTCCCGTGTGATCGGCTCTGGTACACTGCTGGACAGCGCACGGTTCCGTTATCTTATTGGAAAAAATAAAGGCATTGATCCACGCAGCATTCATGCTCATATTATCGGTGAACACGGCGATTCCGAAGTTCCTGTCTGGAGTCTCGCCAATGTTGCGGGAACAGACCTGGAACTTGACGAAGAAACCCAGCAAGAGATTTTTAACAGCACCAAAAACGCAGCTTACGAGATTATTAATGCAAAAGGAGCCACTTCCTATGCTATCGCTCTGGCTCTCGACCGGATTGTAGCTGCAATTCTGGGCAATGAAGGCTCCGTTCTGAACGTATCCACACTGCTTGAAGATTACAACGGTGTTTCCGATGTGTATCTGGGTGTGCCTTGTGTCGTAGATCGTCATGGTGTACGTGAAATTTTACCGCTTCCATTAAATGAGACAGAGAAAACAGCCTTCCAGGCTTCTGCAAACAAATTGAAGGAACAAATTGCCGGACTGGAATAAGTTTGCGTTCATCCTTACGAATTGAAAAAAAAGATCATGTAAACACTCCGCAGTAGAGTTTTGCATGATCTTTTTTGAATATCCAGCAATGGTATCGCATGATTTAACAAAAGGCTGACGTTTAATATTACTTTTATCAATTGCACTTGAAAATTGATCTTTGTAGCGTTGTGATAATGGTTTACATAATAATAATGACGGAAACTCTATTGCTTTATTTCAAAAAGTTCACTATTCTTTCAATGCACGATCATGCCTCCAACGATTCCCAGTAAAACAATGGCCCAAGGCGGGCATTTCCAGAAGGTAAGCAGCACAAATAAAATGCATGCCAGCGCAAAGTCCACGGATGACAGCACAGCGGTTGTCCATAAAGGCTGATAGAGTGCAGCAAGCAGAATACCTACGACACCTGCATTAACCCCAGCAAGCGCACCCTGCATGTGAGAGTTACTGCGCAGCGCACTCCAGAAGGGCAATGCACCGATAATCAGCAAAAATGCGGGTAAAAATATCGCAATTGTGGCGATGATCGCCCCTCCTCCACCCATTGAAATAGCACCGAGGTAGGCAGAAAAGGTAAATAACGGACCCGGTACCGCTTGCGTTGCACCATAACCCGCAAGGAAGTCATCTTTGCTCACGAAGCCGTGAGGCACGAGTTCCTGCTCCAGCAGTGGAAGCACGACATGTCCCCCGCCAAATACCATCGAGCCTGCACGATACATGGAATCAAACAGAGCGATCCACTCTACGTTAAAGGTCTGGCGAAGGACGGGTAACACAACGAGCAAGCCTGCAAACATGGCCAAGCAGCCTACGGCAAAGCTGCGGCGTATAGGAATTTTCATCGTTGCAGCGGGAATAACAGGTGATTTTCGGTACATGCTCCATCCAGCTACACCTGCAAGCGCAATCAGCATGACCTGGCTGTAGGGCACCGTCCACACTAACGCCGCGGCAGCGATAAGCACGGCCAGTGTAATTCGCTCTTTATCTGGCGTAAGCTTCTGGGCCATGCCCAGAATAGCGTGAGCTACAATCACTACAGCTACCATTTTCAGTCCGCTGATCCAGCCAGCGTGGCTCACATCAACCCCTTTTAACAGTAAGGCAAATGCGATTAAAACAAGCACCGATGGAAGAGTGAAGCCAATCCAGGCCGCTAATCCACCCAGGAGCCTGGCACGCATGACACCAATACCAATGCCCACCTGGCTGCTCGCCGGCCCGGGAAGAAATTGACACAGTCCAACCAGATCAGCGTAGCTGTGCTCGTCTATCCATTTTCGTTTGCGTACATATTCGTTGTGAAAATAACCCAAGTGTGCTGTAGGGCCTCCGAATGAAGTCAGTCCTAATTTTGTTGCAACCATCAGCACTTCCCACACAGCCAGCAGTCCGTTTGGTTGAACATGTCGAGGTTGAGCTTGAGGTTGAAGTTCAGATTGAGTTGAAAGTTCATCGCGATCTTGAACAGTTGCAGCCTGCTTTCTTTCATTCATGCTCGTTCATCTCTCCTGGCAGATAGATATGCTGCTGTTGTGTCGCTGACTTTATGTGCTCTCTTTTCATTTCACTGCCGGAAGCTGTACTTCAAGCAGAGCCATCGCCTCTTCTTTTTCCCGGCTGGTGACATGGGTGTAGACCGTTGTTGTCTGGATCGAAGCATGTCCCAGCAGCTCCTGTACCGTTCGCAAATCAGCCCCGCGCCGAAGCATCATCGTCGCAAACGAGTGACGTAGCTTATGGCTGGAGTAGCCCTGTCGCTCGTGAGCCGGCGCTTCCTGCTGGAAGCGTTCAAAGGTTTCTGTGGAGATCAGCTGAATACTGCGAATGGACAGACGTTTTCCTTTCTGCGAAATAAACAGAGCCTCCTCCTTCTCGCCGCGCCACGGCTTCAGCCGTTCCTGAAGAGCCTGGGTTAACACGTCTGCCACAGTTTCGGGCACAGGGATGGAACGCCATTTTCGTCCCTTACCAAATACATCGAGCGTACGCCGCTCCGGATTGTAGTCTTTGCAGTTCAGCGCATGCACCTCGCCAACCCGCAGCCCCATATAACCCATTAGCAAAAAAACTGCCAAATTACGTGTACGGTACTTGCCCTCTACAGAAGCCAGAAAACGAGTCAATCCGCCTTCATCCAGGAAAACGGGAGCCCGATTTTTCTCGGTTTTGGACTTTTTGATGCCCGCTGCCGGATTATTCGTCAATACTTCCAATTCGATGAGGGACTTGTAAAAGCAGTTGACTGCCGCATGTTTACGATTCCGGGTAGCATCACTCACGCCACGCTCCCGTGCACGGGACAGATACGAAAGCACATGCAGCTTTTTCACTTGCTCCAGCGATTTGCCTTGAATGGAAATGAGGAATTCCACCACATCACCTGTATATGATTTAACCGTATGGCCAGTATAACCGGCATCCTTCATCCAGATATGAAATGCCTCCAGTTCGTCAGCGTACTGCTCCTGAATCTCGTCGTTCATCATCTGCTTGTCACCTCCATCGATATTTCCTGCACCTTTAAGCCATTGGAAAATCAATCTCTTCCACAATCACGACATTCGCCATAAGCATGATCATGTCCGGTTTGCCTTCACTGCGAGTGAGTATAAAGGTTGGAATCGGATTTTCATGCAGCCCATTCACCGATTCGGCAATCTGCACATACAGATCCAGATGAAGTGTCTCTCCTTCTCCCGAAACCTCCACGACAGGCCACTCTTTGCGAATACAGTCTGCCCAGAATGCCAGTTCATTCGCTGGAATAATACTTAAACGCTGTACTTCGGGATCGATGTAATATATCCCTTGTCTTGCAGGCTCTTCTCCTAACTTGTCCCACGCAAGCGCTTGAGCTGCCTGCTCGTTTGGTGGAGAGTATAGCGAATAACACCATGGCGTAATCCCCCATACAATAGCCATAAGTCCTTCTTCCAGCAATGAATCGAGCCGTCCTTCTGTAAAATGTTCCAATAAATTATGATTGCCTGGCCCGAAGATCTCTTCTACTCGTCCAGGGAGTCGTTCCAGATCAGCAAGAATAAAACCTCTTCTGCCATAGGAATCAAACACATGATGATTTCGTGTCCATATCACGGGAGATGAAGAAGCAAATTGTGAAACTTCTGCTGGAAAGAGCATGATATGTACCGTATTCACTTGTGCGTATTTCACCATCGCCAGCTGCTCGGGTTCTAACGGACCTTCAGCGATTCGAGGTGTTTTTCGGTGCAGCGCAATGCGAACTTCATAATCCCCTGCTTTATAAGGTCCCAGATCAAGTGTAATCGGGTAGTTTACACCCTGAATAGACGCCATGCTTATGCTGCTATTGCCTGTTAGAGAGACTGAATATTGTACATAGGACAGCTCAGGTCCATAGAGAACGCTTGCCTCCTCACGCTGCAGCGGATTTTGAAATAGCTGTGCAATGACAGATACCTTGCGTCCATCTTCGAGATGTGCCTGCGGATCGATATCCAGTGACACTTCATCTGCTTGATCCCCATGTGATATGATTAGCTTCGCCTCGGTGAGAACGGATGAATCCGAGAGTGCAAATGCAAAATGGGATGAGTGCTCATCTATATCGTTATGTAATGGTATATTCATAAAGTAACCCCTCTCCTCTTCTGGTGGCAGATCATACCCACCAAATATATTTCATATTTGGCTCAGCCGCAACCCCAATCCCAATCCAGAACACAAAATCCCCGCTCACCTTCGTCCAACGAAAGTAAACAGGGATTGGGCAGATTACATTTTACAGTAGTACCTACTACAGTAGTAGCTATAATGGACTATCGAGAAATTACTTTCTTCTAAGCGGATTCAGATGACTATGGTGACGTCCATAGGCAAAATAAATCATTAATCCGATAATCAGCCAGCCAAAAAACGTAATCCAGGTTAATGCTGCAAGGCGGGTCATCAAATATACACAACCGATCGCGCTCAGAATGGGAATGAACGGTACGAACGGAACCCGGAAGCCGCGTTTGAGATCCGGGTTATTTCTCCGCAGCACGATAATGCCCAGACTCACGACAGCAAAAGCAAATAACGTTCCGATATTCGTGAGCTCAGCCAAATGTCCGAGAGAGATAAACCCGGAAAACAAGGCTACGATAATACCTGCCAGCCAGCTTCCGACCGCCGGAGTCTGGCTTTTGCCGCTAACTTTAGAGAATACGGGAGATAACAGACCATCACGAGACATCGAGTAGAGCAAACGTGTCTGACCATACATCATGACGAGCAATACAGTCGTAATGCCTGTAATTGCACCAAGAGATACGATCCAGGACAAACCATTCAAGTTCACAAATTCAAAAGCAAAGGCTACCGGATCACTTACATTTAACATGCTAAACGGCACAATACCCGTGAGGATAAGAGACACCACGATATACAGGATCGTGCACACAGCAAGCGAGGCAATAATACCGATCGGCAGATCCCGTTGTGGGCGTTTCACCTCTTCCGCTGCTGTGGAAACTGCGTCAAAGCCAATATAAGCAAAAAATACGGTAGCGGCACCAGCCGTCACCCCCGAAAAGCCAAATGGCAGGAAAGGATGCCAGTTCGCTGGCTGCACGTAAAACACACCGACACCAATGAAGATCAGCACCACAATAATTTTAATGCCTACCATAATCCCGTTTGCACGTGCGGCTTCCTTTACGCCGCGAGTGAGCAGAAACGTAATAATCAGAGTAATTACAGCCGCAGTAATGTCAAAATATGTGCCCTTCTCCGGATTAAATGCACTAGTTAAAGCATGAGGCAGCTCCAGTCCGAACCCGGACAATAACGTTTGAAAATATCCCGACCAGCCACTTGCTACCGCCGCACTGGCAAAACCATACTCCAGAATCAGGTCCCACCCCAAAATCCACGCAATCACTTCACCAAATGCAGTATAGCTGTACGTATATGCACTACCCGATGCCGGAATTGTAGAAGCAAATTCAGAATAACACAAGGCGGCAAACGCACAGATGATACCAGCCAGCAGGAAGGATAACACCAGCCCGGGTCCGGTGTACTTGGCTGCCGCCACACCTGTCAGCACAAAGATTCCTGTGCCAATGATGGCTCCAACTCCAAGCGTTGTCAAATCCAGAGGTCCAAGGGCCCTCCTCAATGCACCGCCCTCGTTGCCTTCACTGGCAATCGGTTTTTTACGGAATAATAAGCTGAATTTTTCATTTGTGCCCATAAGCATGTTCCTTTCATGATGAATCTGGAATGTGTGATGTGTTATCGCATAATAACGATGGAGCATGGTATGGTTTCATCTCATCTGTTCTACGAAAAACTCATTTGTTCTATCTTATCGGTCATCTATAAAAACCTATCGAATTCTACACGTTATCGCGTTGAATGATTAAATTTATTTTGAAACATGGTTTAATTTGGCCTATTTTCACGAAAAATATCATGATATGTTGCCTATCCTATATTATGAAAATGGATTTAAAAGAAAACTGCGTATAATTTATATTATGCGCAGTTTTTTAAGGGACTTTCGAATGGATGAACGTTTCTTTACCTGTTGTTATCTGCACTTACGGAAATGGAGGACTTTTTCGTCTTTTTCCGCTGTCACTTCGCGCCAAAATTCGTCTGACGACCACACGTCCATCCAGCTTACTATCTGCAATGGTTGATTTACAGTTGCTTGAATATAAAAAAAGCCGCTAAAATTAGCGGCTTCATTCCATCGGTTATTATTTATTCCTAGCTCAGATCTTCTCCATTGGACTCAATCACCTTTTTATACCAATAGAAGCTGTTCTTTTTACTTCTCTTCAGTGTGCCTTTACCCTCGTTATCCTTATCTACATAAATGAATCCGTAGCGCTTTGCCATCTCGCCAGTAGATGCACTTACAATATCAATACAGCCCCAAGCCGTATAACCGATTAAGTTAACGCCGTCACGGACAGCTTCTCTCATTTGTTCGATATGAGCGCGCAAAAACTCAATTCGGTACGTATCGTTAATGGTACCATCCTCTTCAACGACATCTACCGCTCCAAGACCATTCTCTACAACCATCATCGGGATGCGATACCGATCGTATACGTGGTTCAAAATATACCGGAGTCCAACCGGATCAATCTGCCAGCCCCAGTCCGTTGCCTTCAAATACGGATTTTTGAATCCGCCAAAAACGTTGCCTTGGGTCTCATCGCCCTCTGGTCGGGTACCCACCACATGAGATTTGTAGTAGCTGAAGCTATAGAAATCAACACAACCTTGTTTTAAAATCTCCTCATCGTCATCGGCCATTTGAATGTGAATATTTTTCTCTTCAAAATACCTTTTGGCAAAGTCAGGATATTCTCCTCTAACTTGTACGTCACTGCTCATCATATTGTTGATTTGATCCATTCTTAGCGCTTGTAACATATCTTCCGGTCTGCACGTGCTTCCGTAGCCATGACTATAATTGATCATACAGCCAAGCTTGAAGTCCGGATTGATCTCATGTGCAAGCTTGACAGCTTTGGCACTCGCCACGAATTGATGGTGCAGCGCTTGAAATCTTAACTGGGTGCTGTCTACTGCTGTATTGTTAAAGACGCCGCCTTTTTTATCAACCAGAAGTGCTCCTGCCAGATAGGCACCTGCTGGAACAATCAGGCTATTGATCTCGTTAAATGTAATCCAATACTTCACTACATCTTTATAACGATTGAAAATAGCTTCGCAATACCGAACGTAACAATCGATCATCTCTCTGGAAGCCCAGGCGTTGAATTTCTCCGTTAAAGCAAATGGTGCTTCATAATGGGAGATGGTAACAATCGGTTCAATATTATACTTTTTCAACTCATTAAATACATTGTCGTAGAATTGAAGCCCCGCTTCATTCGGGGTTGCATCGTCTCCGTTAGGGAAAATTCTGGACCATGCGATAGACATCCGAAAGCTTCGGAAACCCATCTCTGCAAACAAACGGATATCTTCCTTGTAATGATGGTAACCATCTACCGCTTCATGAGAAGGATAATGAACTCCCTCTTCAGTCGTTATGGTAATGCGACGGGGAACCGTATGGGTTCCGCCTGTCATCATATCAGCTGTACTTGCCTTTTTACCATCAAGGTTCCAGGCACCCTCATATTGATTCGCCGCTGTTGCACCACCCCACATAAATGAATCCGGGAAACCCTTAATATTATTCATGAACCATTCCTCCTTAATTAATCTTTAAATAATCTTGATCAGTCTTTCACCAATCGTAATCGAAGCTTTGTCCATACTGATTACATCTAGAAAATCATCCGAATTCGTTACAATAATCGGTGTAGTCAGATCAAAGCCCTTCGACGCGATCGCATCCGTATCGAATTCAATGAGTAAATCTCCAGCTTTCACGGTATTTCCTTCCTGGACATGAACCTTGAAATGCTCTCCTTTCAGCTTCACCGTATTCATGCCAATATGAACGAGAAGCTCCGCACCATGATTCGTGCTGATTCCAATTGCGTGAGAGGTAGGAAATACAGCAGATACAATTCCATCAGCAGGAGCAACGAGTTTTCCAACCTCGGGTTTAATGGCAACTCCTTTTCCCATCGCCCCCGATGCAAAAGCTTCATCTTTTATCGTGGATAACTCTAAAACTTTCCCTGTTAACGGTGCAGTAAGAACGTGTTCCGAAACGTCGGCAACCGTCACACGATTCGTTGAAGAAGACTTTTCTTGTGTATTTTGATTCTTTCCATCCTCAGGTACATCTTCAAATCCCAGGATCAGAGTCATGATGAATGTAACTACAAATGCAATCACACAACCAATTGCCGCATGAACCAGGTTCCATGGATGATCCGTGATAAATGCTGGCAGCGTAGCTATACCTGCAATACCTAAAGCCGATCGAGCTACACCGAACAATCCGACATATATACCCGCTACAATCCCACCAATGACAACAGCAATCAGTGGTTTTTTCAAACGTAAATTGACACCAAACAAAGCGGGCTCGGTAATTCCGAGCAGTGCAGTTACACTGGTAGAATAGGCGACCTGTTTAAAAGCTTTATTTTTAGTTCGTAAAGCGACTGCCAGAGCAGCTGCACCTTGAGATATATTGTGTACAAGCATACCTGGACCAACAATGCTATCCGTCTTTGTCTGTGCATAGGCCGTGAGCACAACAGGTCCCAAACTATAATGCATACCCGTCATAATCAGGAATGGGAATGCGCCGCCGATAATACCGGACACTAACCATCCTGCATGTGTATTGACAAATGAAACAGCTGACGCAAGGTAGTTACCCGCAATTGCACCGATCGGTCCGAGTACAATCAGCGTAAGTGGAGCCATCACAAGAATCACGATTAATGGTTTAAGAATGGATTTAATAACCGATGGAGAATATTTCTCGGCAAAGCGTTCCACATACGACAAGATCCATACCGCTAAAATAATCGGGATAACCGACGAAGTGTACGTCGCCGGAGTGACAGGCAGCCCTAAAAACGAAACGGGCTTACCAGCAGTCATCAAAGCTGCAAAGGTGGGATGCAACAGAACACCAGAAATGGTTAATGCAAAGCCCACATTAGCTTTCAGCTTAACGGCCGCACTCCAGGCAAGCAGCATCGGCAAGAAGTAATACGCCGCATCACCGATAAAGGTCATAATCGTATTGAATTGTCCGTCCAGATCAACGAGATCAAACGTTTTTAAAATTAGAAGAACGGCTTTGATCATCGCACAACCAATCATGGCTGGCAGAATGGGTGTAAAGATTCCGGAGATGGTGTCCAGAAGCGTAGTTAGTTTCCCTTTTTTCACAGACGGAGCATCATTATCTTTTGCGAAGTTCCCCAGCTGTGTCAACGCTTTATATACATTATTTACCTCGTTACCGATAATAACCTGATACTGCCCACCGCTGCTGGCAACACCCACAACACCTTGTACATTTTTTAACGCTTCATCATTCGCGACTTTCTCGTCCTTCAGATTAAATCGCAGTCTCGTAGCACAATGCGTTACACTGTCTACGTTTTTTTCTCCACCGACCAGTTTTAAAATCTCGGCGGCTGTGCTTTCATGTTTCATGTACTGCTCCCCCTTAAATATTTTTGGTATAAAAAAAGACCTAGAATTCTATCGAATATAGATAAGCTCTATACACGATGGAACTCTAGGTCTTGCCTGCCTCACCAGTAACAATCCTAGTATAGTCATTATAGTGGGCTGATGAATCAATCCTTCTCTTCATCAATAACCCTTTTGATATGAACTGTTAAATATACCAACTCATCTTCGGTTAACTCTTTTCCATAGTCTACTCGAATCAGCTGTGCAATGCGGAGACTGCATTGATATTCTTGCGAATACTTCTCTTTAATGATATGAAGAAAATCACTATCTCCACTTTTCACAACCGTATTATTAAACAAGCGATAGGCGAAAAATTTCAAATGAGTAACAAGTCTGGAATAATGAAGCGAGCTTTCATTAAAATGAATATTAAACTGATATCGAATAATATTCAAGACTTTATGAATAAACTGCGTAATCTTCATGGTTTCTTCCATTTCAGATCCCAGCTCTGCATTAACAATATGAAGTGCAATGAATCCGGCCTCATCTTCGGGCAATGTGATATTAAATTCCTCGTTAATCATATCCCGAGCTTTCATAGCTACACGGAATTCATTGGAGTAAAACGCTTTAATTTCAGACAACAAAGCATTATTGAAGTTCATGCCCTGCTTATAACGTGCCACGGCAAAATTAATATGATCGGTTAGCGTCAGGTATATATTTTCATTGAGTTCCTTGTTTAAGGACTGCTTGGCGTATTGAATAATGCTGTCCGACACACGAATATATTCCATTGGGATTTGCGCCAGCAGGGCATATAATTTGCCTGATACGTTTTTGGACTTCAGAAAAAATTCCTTTTCAATTTTAACGGTGTCCACATCGTCTCCCTTTTTCTTCTGAAAGCCAATGCCACTGCCTAAAAGCATCATCTCCTGGCGCCTATCATTAACCGCACAGACGACGTTATTGTTAATAATTCGTGTGATCTTCATCGGAATCTCCTTTTAAAATGAAACGTTAACAGAATTTAGCAACAAAAAAAAGACCATTAATTATGCACACATGTAGCATAGTTCTTTCTGCATGTTTGCATTATCAATCGGTCTTGCCTGCTGATCAGTAACAATCCTGATTATATTCATTATTAACTTATATGGCTATCTTAGTGGAAAGCGTTATATTTGTCAACATAGCTTGATCCAACCCCAATTAAACGGTGAAAACCATGTACGAATAATTGATCAGAGAAGAAAGATAAGATGAGAAAGAGCCGCTTTGTAAATTAACGGCCCTTTTGCTTAATTTTATGTCAGTTCTTTTATGAAAAAACAACCCGTTCCGCATCGGACATTCGATACTGCGTCAACAAATATTCCTTACTCTGCATCGCTTTGCTACGAATGGAGTCCAGATCCACATGCAGCAGCTTGCCACCCCGCTTCACCGGTTTTCCGGCAACAAAGACCGTATCCACATTGGACGGATTCGCGAATTGCACAACAGCACCAATCGGATCATGCACAGGGAACAGGTTCAGGTCTGTCGTGCGAATCATAATCAAATCCGCTTCTTTTCCCGGTGTTAGTGAACCTGTTTTCTGCTCCAGCCCTAACGCCTGCGCACCCGCCGAAGTTGCAAAGCGCAGCACCTGACTTGCTTGCAGACTTAATTCCCCGGGCATTTCTCCCTGCGCCAGCAGTGACTCATTCGTTCTGGAACGTTCTGCTTGCAGCGCAAACTTCATCTGCGAGAACATATCTCCACCTGTCGAAGTCACCACATCGACCCCAAGGGTTGGTGTACCGCCATGTTCGAGAAAATATCCTGTAGCCGGATAACCATGCCCCATCATCATCTCGACTTCAGGGGTAACCGACAAGGAGGCCCCACTGTCTGCAAGCATTTTAAATTCATCCATGCCCATTGTATTGCCATGAACCACATTGATTCGTGGACTAAGTAGTCCTGCCTCATACATTCGGCTGATCGAACGATCTGCTGAGCCCCAGCTGCCAAACCCGACATGCATGGAACAAATTGCATCCAGCTCTTCCGCAAGCCGAATATCCTGCACCGTGGTATCCCAGTGACTGAATTCCGGGCCGCGAATGGCGAGACCATATGTGAGCAGTTGATCTTTTGAAGAAAAATAACGTTCCTTCACCGCTCTGACATTCTCTGGATACGAAAGCTTGCTCTCCCGATTCCAATATTCTGTCTCTCCCGGTACACCATGAGCAAAAACGGCACGAATGCCTGAATCCTGCAGTCCCCGAATCAATTCATCTGTATGCTCAGGCGAATAGGGCATGCTCCAATCCAGTACTGTAGTGACTCCGGCGTTAAGCGCTTCCAACGAACCGAGCAGGTTGGCAACGTAGCTGTCCTGCGGCCGAAGCTTGCTTCCCATAGCTCCATAATACAAATTTTGCAAATACACCGGCAGCGACCAGTTAGTACCCGTTGTTTTGACGAGCGATTCCCACATATGCCGATGTGTATCCACCAGCCCAGGCATAATAATCATGTCTGAAGCATCGATCACCTCAACCTCGGGCCCTGGCAACTCCATATCAGGCTGAATTGCTGCAATGACAGAATCCTGAATAAGTACATCCGCCCTGTTATACTGGCCAATACGAGCATCCATCGATAATACACAACCGTTTTTCAAAAGATAACCTGTCCCCATGTGACATCTCTCCCATCATACTGGTTTGTAAAATGATCTGACATAGTGGTTTGTGAACTGATCTGAATCGCATTGCTTCATTTCTTTTTACTTATGACTATATTTTCGCTAGTATATAACCATTATATATGAAGTGTTAATATTTATCAATTCTGGTACAGCTCACTTTTACTCTGTTGGTGCTTACTGATCGTACAAGGTAAATCTACCGGGTTAAATTTCATTTTTTACTCACCAGATTCCTCACTAGATTTCTTTTTTCGTTTAGCCCGAAACCGTCTAACCTTCATAAGATTACCGCACATTTTGTCATCACAATATTTCTGTGTTCTGCTCCGGGTATCATCGTAGAAGATCCAGCGGCAGTCCGGATTGTCGCAGCTTCGAATGCGCTGTCCTTCTCCCTTTAATAATGTCATGGCAAAATCAGCGGCCACTTCTGCGATTACCTGCTGCCAATGAGCATGCATCGGAACCAGCACAACATCCAGTCCTTCTTCTTGTGAGATCAGTCGTCTGGTTACCCCACCTGCCTGCATCCGGTCATTTAACCACGCTTGGTCCTTATCCGTTAACAGACCTCCAGCAGAAATGCGAATAGCCAGAGCCTGTAATTCATCTCTAAAACTTCTCATCGCGGATTCCTCTGCACTCGAGGCGGGTACCGTCGCTTCTAATTTCCAACGATTCAAAAAATCCTGCTGCCAGCTTGCTTTCCCCAGCCTGTCTTCTGATCGGTCCCCACCACGCCAGTCATGATAATCACTGTTCACAAAATCAGTCCATAATCTGTCCATACATACCTCCGCATATGTAACTGTCTAAAATCAAAAAGATGGTTACCCCTCTTCGAATTGTGTTATATTAATTGTAACCATTTCAAACCATATTAGCTAGTTACAAGCACGATGAAGCAAAAACGAAATGAGTCTGACAAGAGAGGAATGAAATTGAATATGAAGTCTGTTACAACCGCATTAGATGTATTACTTATTCAAAAGGAAGATACCTGGGATCAGTGTAACTGGATTGTCCCCTTGTCGAAGGCTCTTGAAGGGCTGACCGCAGAGCAAGCAGCCTGGATTCCTCCTTCAGGAGGACTAAGCATTTGGCAGCTCGTCAATCATATGTACTACTACAACCAACGGATCTTGGATCGTCTTCAGGATAAAACTCCATCTATGCCTGCTGCTGATTCTAACGTAGCTACATTTGGTATTTCCGGTGATCCATTGAACGAAGCCGGTTGGAGCAAGCTGATGGAGCACACTACTAAACTGGCTGAGCAGTTGCGCGATACCCTTGCTACATTGCAGGAAGCTAAACTCGAAGAAGCTTATATGGATTCCGAACAAAACTGGGCTCAAACCCTTGCCCGGTGGGTTCTGCACGATGCTTATCATGCAGGGCAAATTGTGCAGTTACGCAGACAACAGGGCTGCTGGAGTATTGTTTTCTAAAAAACACTTGAACTGCTAGCGCTTTCAGGAATAAGATGAACTTCATAAGGTTACAACTTGTTCAATATACTAATGAATTGAATAGGATCTTCGGGGTAGGGTGCAATTCCCAACCGGCGGTGATGTTCTTATTTGATAGAACCAGCCCGCGACTCGCTGTTTGTGCTTGTGATGACTTCCAGCGACTGACTTGGTGAGACTCCAAGGCCGACGGTACAGTCCGGATGAGAGAAGATCAACACAATGACAGGCCTGTTTCTTGGGAGTCTTTTTCCCTGACGTCTTGTCTTTGAATGATCCCCCGTTTATTTGGTGTACACCAAGGACGGGGGATTTTGTCGATTTTGCCAACTGAAGATTCCGTGTTCTGACGAAGGAGTCCTGAATATGGAAAACACATCAACTGCATCAACGCTTTATCGCAAGGAACGAAGCAACACCGGCTTTTGGCTTGTCGTACTGGGTGCGGCCCTCTGGGGTGTAGACCCGTTATTCCGTATCCTTTTGCTTGAAACAATGACCTCTACTCAGATTGTGCTTGTAGAACACATTATCGTGAGTCTGGTTGCACTTCCGGTACTATGGAAATTCCGTGATGATCTCAAGCAGCTTCGCGCACGTCACTGGATCGCTGTTATTTTTATCTCCTGGGGTGGCTCGGCACTCGCAACGGTATTGTTTACTTTAGCTCTGACTCATAACGATCCCAACACCGTATTGTTACTGCAAAAAATGCAGCCACTCTTTGCGATTGTACTCGCCAAAGTGTTATTGAAAGAAACATTGCCGCGTCATTTCGGCGGCCTGTTCATTATTGCACTTGCAGGAACATATCTGCTTACATTTGGCTTTTCCTTGCCATTGGGCAACTGGGATAACTGGATTCATGCAGGCAGCCTGCTCTCTCTGGGTGCGGCAGCGTTGTGGGGCGGTTCAACCGTCATGGGTCGTCTGATGCTGGGGCAAGCTCGGTATGAAACAGTGACCGCCCTTCGCTTTGTCGTTGCACTTCCACTCCTGATCTTGATGACCTGGAATGAAGGCGCACCGTGGACACTACCAGCCGGTGCTGGTGCACAAACTGCTGTTATTCTCAATATTCTTGGTCAGGCTTTGCTGCCCGGTTTGCTTAGTCTGCTTCTATATTACAAAGGCTTGTCATCAACCAAAGCTTCTGTTGCAACACTCGCAGAACTCAGCTTCCCTATGGCTGGTGTGCTTGTGAACTGGATTGCTTTCCGTACACTGGTAACATGGGAACAATTAATCGGTTTTATCCTGATCTGGATTGCCCTGTTTGCCATCTCCAAACAGCGTGAGCGTTCAGTACCGATTGCTGATGCTGCACCAAAATTACGTACAGAGTAACCTTTACAAAACCGAATTTACATCTCCCCATCGCATTGTGCCGCATGTTACTAAAACGCGATGAATACAACTCAACGAAAGCACGGCTTCACCTTCAAGGGGAACCGTGCTTTTCTATCGTTACAGCTTGTTTTGTCTTTTGTTCTTTGGGGTGGTACGATGAGATATGGAACACGAATATATCGTGTGCCCGTTAAAATACATGATCCAGAATTAGAGAGGAACGATAACCCATGTCTTCATTCACATATACTGCTTACGATGCTATCGGGCTGGCTGAAATGATTCGCTCCCGTCAGGTATCTCCCGTGGAAATGCTCGAAGCCGCCTTCGCGCGTCTGGAGGAAGTGAATCCGCAGCTGAATGCAGTCATTCGTACATATGAAACCCGTGCCCGGCAGGAAGCCGGTGCAGTTCGGCCAGGGGAACAGCCCTTTGCTGGTGTACCCTTGCTATTAAAAGACATCTCTCAAGCGCTGGAAGGTGAAATTCTCACCTCTGGTTCACGCCTGTTCAGCGAGCATCGCGCCAAGCGAAGCTCCAACTTTGTAACTCGTTTGCAGCAGGCTGGCTTTATTGTTATTGGTCATACCAACACTCCGGAATTCGGGTTAAAAAATATAACAGAGCCCCGGCTGCACGGACCCTCGCGCAATCCGTGGAATGTGAATCATTCGCCAGGCGGCTCAAGCGGCGGGGCCGCAGCCGCTGTAGCTTCAGGCATTGTACCTCTTGCCGGCGCAAGCGATGGCGGAGGTTCAATCCGCATTCCGGCTTCGTTCAGCGGTTTGTTCGGACTAAAACCTACACGCGGGCGTACCCCGGTTGGACCGGGTATCGGAAGACAGTGGCAAGGGGCTTCCATTGATTTTGCATTATCCCGCTCCGTGCGAGACAGTGCTGCCCTGCTGGATACGCTGCAGATTCTCCAGCCGGAAGCTGCATTTCATGCCCCGTTATTCCCGGGCAGTTATCTGGCGGATATGAATTATCCGCATCAACGGACTTGGCGAATCGCCTATACAGTGGACTCTCCTGTAGGCACACCTGTCAGCGAAGATGCCAAAGAAGCCGTCATGAAGCTTGTTCGTTTTCTTGAAGCTCAGGGTCATCATGTCGAAGAGAAGCTCAGTCCAGTCAACGGCGTGCGGCTCATGGAAAACTATTATATGATGAACAGCGGCGAGATGGCCGCCATGATCTCGTCTATGGAACATAACATGGGCCGTGCACTTACTGCCGGGGATATGGAGATTGAATCCTGGGTACTGGCCGAGGCCGGTAAAAAAGTGTCTGCTGCCGAATTCGTACATAGCCTGGCAGAATGGGACGTAGCTGCTGCGCAGATGTCCACGCTGTTTGAACGGTATGACTTTTACATCTCCCCTGTTAATGCCTTTGCCGCTCCACAAGTTGGAGAACTAACACCACACGCAGAGCGGATCCAGCAATTAATGGCTGTCAGTGATCTCGACAAAACAGCACAGCAAGAGCTGATCTATGATATGTTCGAGCCAAGTCTTACTTACACCCCGTTCACGCAGCTCGCGAATTTAACAGGGCAGCCCGCCATAAGTCTTCCACTGCATTTAACTGCAGAAGGGCTGCCGATGGGCGTTCAGGTGATGGCGACCAAAGGCCGTGAAGACTGGTTATTACATCTGGCCGGACAGCTGGAGACATCGGAACTGTGGATTGGAATGAAGGGAAATCCGATGTTTCCTGGCTCAAGCAATACTTAAAACTTGGACAAATCCCGATCTTGCCAGCAGATTCTGCTGGCTTTTTTGCTCTTTTTGAAACTCTCTCGGCGGCACTGTGCTCAGAAAATATATATTGGTTTACATAATAATTATGATGTAGTCTTTATTGCTTATTGCGATGCTTGGTTAAGAGCTTTTAGAAATACTTCTGTTGGTTGTGCGCCGGATATCGCGTATTTTCTATCAATGACAAAGAAAGGTGCTCCTGTGATCCCTAATTGTTTTGCGGTGGCTTCATCTGAACGCACATCGCCAGCATATTGGGATGAATCATGGAGAACGGCCATGGATTCGTCCCTATTCATTCCAACTGATTCTGCAATATCTGCTAAAGTATCATGATCGCTAATTAGCTTGGCATCCGTGTAATAAGAATAGAACAGCTTCTCTGCTAATTCCTGATCTTTACCCATAGATTTGGCATACTGGGTTAAACGATGCGCATCAAACATATTGGTGGGCTTTATTTCGTCGATATTATACACGAGCCCCATCATTGCTGCTTGTTGTTCAAGTTCAGCATGTGCCTTTTTCGCTTGCTCGATACTCATACCATGTTTCTCAGATAGTATTTGATGCATACTTTTGCCTGAGTACATGGATGTTTGCGGATTAAGTTCAAAGCTTTTGTATTCGATAACCACCTCATCCTGATGGCCGAATTGCTCCAGTGCAGACTCTAATCGTCGTTTCCCAATATAACAAAATGGACAAACATAATCCGACCATATCTCGATTTTCATTTTGAATCCTCCTTCACTAACCACTAATAGTTGAATGTTGCATTTTTACCCCTATTATTTGTTATAAATAATAGGCATTTTCCTAATCAATGCGTTGTCACGAGCTGCAGAGTACATGAATTTAGCAACATTTTCCCTAGAAACAGACATTTTAGCCGATTGATCTCCGAAGTAATAGCCATAAGACTGCCCTGTGTATTTAACATTGGGATTAATAATTCGAACGACTGTCCAATCCAGATTCGATTTCTTAATCATTCCTTCCATTTTCTTCATTTCTGCATATCCGTTTGGAAGGAGTACTTTGGCTAAAACACCTGGAAGTATCGTGGACACATTTTTCTTATCGTCATCGGATTGCAAAGCTGGCGTCGCAAGTGTAATGAACCTTTTTTTGTTATGTTTCTTCATAGCCTTAATGATCAGTTCGTGTCCGTCAGCAATCGGCGTGCCTTTAAGCTTTCGTGACATATCGGATCCTGGCCCCAATGTGCTGATTACGACATCGGATTCATCAACGGCCTTCTCGATGGTTGAGCTATTTGAAAGTTCCCCTTGTACAAGACTCAAATTTGGATGTTTAAGGCTGATTTTTTGGGGGTTTCTAACGTATGCCGTAACGAAATCTCCGTGATCTAAAGCTAGTTGTGTTACAAGCTGTCCAATTGCACCACTTGCACCAAAAATAGTGATATTCATATTTTTCTCTTGTATCTCCTTTAAAATATATTATTCAACTCACACTTTATCTTCAGTTATAAACTCTTCTACTCTGTCTCTTTTGGTGTACATGTCGTACCAAATATCAGCGATTTTATCCTGAACTCCTGAATTCGGTTGCATCCAGATTCCGATCGAAAGGTGACCTGCATAAACTCCATTGTCAGCTAATTCGCTGTTCAAATTAAAGATATAATTACGAAGTCCTGAGATCGCAATTCCGACGTTACCCATCCTTGGAACCGGGTGGACTGAAGCACCTCCAGTTGTAAATAACAGAGCACCGCTTTGCTTATCCAACATATCCGGAAGTACTTGTTTAACACTCGATAAAGCACCTAAAACATTATATTGAAATTGGTATAACGCATTTTCTTCAGTTACATCTAATGTTGGCGCTACTGAGTCAAAGCTCGGCGTTGGACTGTACTCAAGAACATCAATAAATCCGTACTTCTCTTTAACAGCAGCAAATGCCTTCTCAATTTGTTCTTTATTCAATATGTCCGCTTGAAATGAAGCAGCTTCGATTCCCAATTGTTCTAATTCAATAACCAGTTGGTTCAACTTTTCTTCATTTCGAGCAATAAGCGCTACGCGAAAGCCATTTTGTCCGAATTTCTTTGCAATGGACATTCCTAAACCTGCTCCTGCTCCAACAATCGCTATCGTTTTCATTTAAAATCTCCCCTTTAATTAGAGTTAATTATCAGTAAGATAAATAATGGTCAACGTGTTGTATATTTATCTTTTGTTTATTATGATTAATAAAAGGTCGGCCTTCAATGTTTAATAATTTTGATTTTGAGAGATAAAATACAGTTTGAGTCCAAATGTCGTATATCTAACAAAAAAAGTTAAGGGAACGGAGTCATAATGAACAAAAAAACCGATTTGCGTATCCTTCGCTCCAAACATTCGATAAAAAAGGCGTTTATAGAACTTCTTCATGAAAAGGGATATGAAGGGATTACGATTCAAGATATAGCTGATAAAGCGATGATTAACCGAAATACATTTTACCTTCATTATCAGAACAAACCCGATTTGTTAAATGTATCTATGGACGAATTATTAGAAGAATTAAATAATACACTCAATCTTTGTTCAAGCAGCAAATCTCCTATAAGCGGCACTATGCTTGAACAATTAATGCAAACCATACTTGAGAAAATTAAGGACAATATTCCCTTTTACAAAGCACTGTTACTGGATGAGAATAGAATATATGGTTTTCAATCAAAAATGGAGAAAATTATAAAAAATACAGTGGAAGATGGCTTGCATGATACGCCCCTGAAGATTTCAAAGGACTTATTGCTCCAATACATCGCATCTACTTTTATGGGCATTGTAATATGGTGGGTTAAAAATGATTTTTCGTATACTCCAAATGAACTCGCTTCTCAATTCGGAAAAATTCTAACTCATGGACACTTAAAAGCCGCAGGTATTTCAATCGATGATTAAAGTGATCCTTGCTTACGAACAATAGCTGGGGAGATAGAACAGAACAGGAGCCCTCGAATGAGGGCTCCTGTTCTGTTCTCCGCGTAGACCTTATAATATCTGCCCGTATAGAAGCTTCACTTTATTTTGCTTCTTTGCTTTCGAAGCCCTGTGATATGAAAGCGAGTGCCTTGTGCATGAACATTGTCCTCTACCGGGTTATTCATATCTTGTTGACAGGTACCTTCTGGCATCCCCTTTTTCTTTCGCATTTTCTGCACGATGAAATCACTTATGCCAATCAGGCAAACCAATAGCAAGCTGATAAAAAAACCGGGCCGACTCAGGCTGTGAAACAGTGTTCCTATTACAGCCGAGCTGATTAATACAAGACCTGTCCACCGTTTGAGTACGTCCAACGTTCGTGATTCCAATAAGCGAGCTGAAGAAAGCAGGATGAACAGCCAGTTATACATCAGCATTAACCCTGCAGCTGTAGTTATATATTCGTATACTTTTCCGGGTAAAAGAAGTGACATAATAATCGTTCCGATCAAACCGCACCCAATCAAAGAAAGTGCAAAAAGGGGATATTTGTCCTTCCATTTCCGTGAAAATATCTGTGGAGCATCACTCTCCTGTGCAAGTGTAATCATCATGGACGTTACCGCATAGAGCGATGCTGTCATTGTGGAAAATCCGGCAACAATCAACACCCCATTGAACACGTGTGGTACAAAGGCGAGATGATCACTGCTTAGTGCAAGCACAAATGGACTTTCCTTAGGATTAAACGCGCTTAATGGAACCATCGTAAGTGCGAGTCCGATGGATACTATATATACAATAGACAGGGCAGTAAGCATGACTTTGCCCGCCTTTGGTGCATCTTCCGGTTTCTCTAGTCGATATGACATAATACCCAGCACTTCGATTCCACCATAAGCATAAAACGCAAACAGAAATGCGGACCACAATCCCAGACCTCCTTTAGGAAAAATAGAAGCCATGTCCATAGGCACTTTATGAGCATACTTTGTACCACCAATCCAGCCGGCGAGCAAAGCGACAGCAAGAACTAAAAACATAATAATCGCCGCAATTTTAATGATAGCCAGTACATTCTCCACCCGATCGAAACCCTTGTTTCCAAAGAAAACAATACATAATCCAACCAGCCCGAAGCCTGCAGCGAAAATCCACAAAGGAACTGCCGGGAACCAGAAACGTGAAAATATAGATAACGCCGTTAACTGACTCCCCATAATAAGCAATTCGGAAAACCAATAGACCCAGCCACTGGCAAATCCAGCCCAGCTCCCGAACGCTTTCTTGGCGTAGGAACGAAACGAGCCTTGCTCTGGTTGCTTGGAGGTCATGCGTGCCAAAGCATCAAAAACGATATATGTACCTACAGCGGCCAGAGCATAAGCGATTAGTACAGCTGGACCGCCAATTGAAATCGCCAGACTTGAGCCCAGAAAATATCCGGTTCCTATGGTACCCGCTACACCTAACAAACTGAGCTGCCACCATTTCAGTTTCTTTTCTGCTGTGGAATTGGTTGAGCCCTGTGACATTTCGTCAATCCTTTCCGATGTAATTTAATCATTACAGGTAGCCTGCCCTTTTTAGACCAAAACATCTCCCTGAATATTTCTAAAAATCTAACATCATAATATACAGGTAAATTCAAACACATAGGAGGAACCACTCATGAATCAATTCTCTCAGACACAACAGATTACACAGCTCGCTCAACAGTTAACACAGCAAACACAACAAGCTTCCATGCAGTATCAACAACTATTGAGACAAGAGCAAAGCAATGCCCAACAGCTTGAACAGCTGGCTCAGCGCGAGCAGCAAGCAGCTCATATCATTCAGACGGCACTTCAAGGCCATCAGACTGCCATTCAACAGCTGCAGCAAATTGCCAACCTGGCTCAGCAGCTTGCGAACACTTCTTCACAACAGAGTTCATACATCGACCAACCGTACAACACACCTAACATTTCGATTCAAGGTCAAGGCCAGTCTTTCGGCAGCTTTTCAAATCAGCATCGCCAATAAATCTCTGCATACTGTACTGGTTATGCCAAAGCAAGAGCCCGAAAATCGGGCTCTTTTTTTGTTATATTTGCTGCTCCAATTGAAAAAGAGCTCCCTATGCAACGGACAGTCACCAATTTCCTTCCGGGCCGATATCCTGTAAGTAAAAGGAGGACTGTTGATGCAACTGTTGTTTTCTACTGCTGACATCGAACATAACGGAGACGCTCTTGATCTCTGGAAAAAAGATGCTCACCATCTTTTCTCCAAGAAGATGAGTGACCGGGAAGCCCGGTTTCCATGCATTCCTGCCACACAGGCATATGCATTAGGCCACCTGCGCTATGGATTTATAACCCGATCCGGCAAAGCAACCCCGGCTGAGCAGCTATCTCGTATAGTGCATGAATACGGAGTTTCTTCACGTACATTCGGAGATTACTCATCACTGGTCATCTTTTTCGAGCAAGAGGAGCATATCCAGGATGTTCTTACTTATGAAATGTCGTTTTGGAATCTGTTAAGTGAGCTTCGAAGCATGGACAACACACCTTGGCCAGAAGACATTCCAGAAGACCCCGAAAA
Source organism: Paenibacillus sp. TC-CSREp1 (assembly GCF_050171015.1). Classification (NCBI taxonomy): domain Bacteria; kingdom Bacillati; phylum Bacillota; class Bacilli; order Caryophanales; family Paenibacillaceae; genus Paenibacillus; species Paenibacillus sp. TC-CSREp1. The sequence continues at coordinate 298,413 of NZ_JBNOKM010000004.1, forward strand.
TCCGCTGTGGGAATTTTGTTACAACGACGAACGTTACTTTGTGTATTGTGGTACACCAGCACATGCTGCGAGACAAAGCAGACATTTTCCATACTTTATGCTGGCTATGACCCCGCGCTGGGTACTTGATTTGTGGAATGAGCAGCCGCAGCGAGCTGCGGCAATCGGGCCTAGAATTCGTGCTCGTCTCGCTACGTACGATACAGTTCCCGCACATCGGGAATTGAAGCAATACGGAGCCGAGGGAAATCTGGAGTACAAACAGTATTTTCTTCGCGACGATGATACGGCTCCCACTAAATGCCCTTTTCTGCGATCCCTTCAGCAGCAGGAAAAAGAATAATATCCTTCGTAAGTCAGGTATTCTGGTATTCTAAACAAGCTCTTCCCTGAATAAGCTGTATACCAGCCGATGGCATGGGGAGAGCTTGTATCTTTTACTAGCTATTTAAACAGTCATTATCTTTTAACTGTTGGACAAGCTTTCTTTTCGTCAGCTCATCTCACTGGAAAGGGTATGACTATGGAAATCTATATCAAGTTCATTCTTATTGGTTTGGCTGTTGCCATGCCTGTCGGAGCAATCACCGTTGAGATGACCAAGCAGGGATTAAGAAATGGATTTACACATGGATGGGCTGTAGGTCTGGGTGGTATGACCGTGGATACCGCTTTAATCCTGGCTATGTACTTTGGTTTTGCTTCCCTGCTATCGCTTCCCTACATACAGATACCGCTATGGCTTGCGGGTGCAGGAGTTCTTGCCTATCTAGGCTACGATTCCATCCGTCACTCCGATCTTCCTCTGAACAGTGCAGCGGATAAGACAGGCAAAACCAATGCATCCTTCTGGCGCACCTATCGGAACGGTTTATTTGTCGCTGTCTCCCCGGGTAATCTCATTTTTTGGATTTCTGTTTTCGGTACAGTTTTATCGGATTCCTATCAATCCACGGGTCAGCTCAGCTTTATGATCGCGGCAATCGGCATTTTATGCGGCATTTTACTTCATGATCTGGGACTGCTCTCCATCGTGTCCGTTACACGTAAAATGATGAGCTCGCGAATGATTCAGCTCGTATCCAGCCTGGCAGGCGTGCTGTTGATCGGTTTTTCCTTCTACTTTTTGTACAAGTTTGTCATGGCCGTCTGGCAGTATATTTAAAACATCCCTTTTCGCTCTTGTATGTCTCATTGCTTTTACAAATCTCACATTGTTTGTACATAGTTTATTCAGAGGGGCTGCTCTTTCATCTTGAAAGAAGCAGTCCTTTCATTTTGGTTACTTCCGAATGAAGCTAAGCTGAGCAGTGGATAAATGGAGGTTGACTCTGGCCTTTGAGTGTGAGACTTCCTTTATACGAGTTTTCTGAATATATGGAGAGCTGTAGTTTCTTTTTGGTGTGAAGAAGCAAAGGAGATGATTGCTCTATTATTGTGAATTTTTCATATATTGAAATAGTATAAACAAACTGCATACAATTGAAAAAAGGCAACGTCTTTTCAACTCGACGTTGCCTTTTCGTTGATTATTATTTTCCAGTATAATCTAATGCTAAAATTTCAGTCGAAAAGTAAATAGTTCCTCCAACTGTTCCTGCACTTCATAGAACACATTTAATACTTGATCGGCATAAGCACCAAGAGCATATCTGCAGACGGTATAATGTGTCCATTCTACTGTTATTGGCACCGGAACATTCCACATTAACCCATCTCGTAATGTATCCAAATTTTCGAAATACAATTTCTCCAGACCAAGCTGTCGATGAAAAACGTTGTACAGCTCTTCCCGTGTGGTTATGTCGCAACCCTGAATAGTAATCTTGTTCATAGCGTTTGTCCTCTGATGTTATTCAATTCTAGTCATGTTCTCCTACCGTTTTTCGCCGATTGGCAATAAAGAGCGCAGCAATCATGACCAGGATGGCGATAGACCACCAGAATGTTTTGAGTGCATCATCATAATCAACGATGATTAATCGAATGACGGCTGTAATGCCAATGTAAATAAAGTAACGGAGCGGAAAATGAAAACCGGACTTGAAGTATTTGATAATTAACGCGATGAACTCGAAGTATAAGAAAAATACAAGCAATTCGGACAACATTTCATAATAACTGTCCGCTCTGTTAAACAAGGACTTATATACGAAGGTCACAATGTACCACGTCTCACTGATTAGAAGTACGCTCAAAGCTATGGCGAGAAAGAAAAGACAAAAGTTTAATAAACCTTGTAACAGCTGTGGAACTTTCTGGAATTGGAAAGGAATCTTCATCATTTTTGCTCCTGTATTCATTTTTTCATGGTGTCTTTTCAGCAAGCTGAATCCGGGTATTCCAGAAACGAAGCACGGTCTTATAGATCGTATTGTCCTGTGAGCTATAGAATTGCCCCTGCATCCGCGACATCATCCTAGCTATGCTTCGTTCACCAAGACGAGTGCTTTCAGTGGTGCTGTCTGTTGCTTTAATTGTATTACTGATATGAATCTCGAATTTTTCCCGATCAGAACCAAAGGTGATATTAACCGTTTCCTGCCGATCCGCATATTTCAACAGATTGGACATGATATTATCGAATACACGGCCCAGTTCCTCCATATTTACATCAATAAACGTATCTGGCAGCTCCCCCGTAATACAGACTCGAAATTGCTCCTGGTGAAGAATCGACATCTGATCCGAGATCAGATCGTAGATCACTTCCTTGACCGCAACACTTTCCAGATCGGCCGCATGTTCTTTATCCAGCAGGAAATAATCGAAAAGATTATCGGATAACGTCTTTAGCTGCAAAGCTTTTCCATATGCACTCGCAATATAACGTCCTTGATCTGTTACGATCGGAAAATCCTCTTGCTTGGCGAACTCCAGATACATGATCAACGAAGTCAGCGGTGTACGCATATCATGCGACATTTCTGTAACCAGGCTTCTGCTCTCTGCTTGCAGCTTCTCAATAGCCAAAAGCTTGTCCAGAAAAGCTTTACGCAATTCTTCGATGCTTTCGGCAATCAGCGCGATTTCATCATGCCCTCTGACCGTCATCCGGTAGTCCAGTTCTCCGCCCTCCAGCATGTGAATCTCCTGATTGATTTGCCTCAAATAACGAACTCTGCGGCGAATGCCAAGTAAAACAACTGTTAAAAAGATAAGGGTAGCCCCGATCAATTCTGCTGTAAAGGCCAGGTCATAGTAGCGAGAAGAGTAAAAGCCATCAATGATAACTCTCCCTTCACCATCACTGAATTCAACCGGATGTGAGTGATTCTGCACGTATTGATTGACCTTTTCTTTTCCGTACGCTGCTTCATCTGCAGTCGTGTAATTGGAGTCATATTGCAGCAATTGGTCTTTAAAGATCGTAAGCATAATGTAGTTTTCCTTGCGCACCCACTCGCCAAAAGCTTTCCGATCCGTCGAAGCCAGCTCATTCAATGAAACATACTGGCTGAACCGCTTAATATATCGTGCAGATGTCTCTTGATAATACTCGTCAGAGTTCATATAACTGTCGATTAAGTCATTACTGATCTTTTGCAGGGTCAGAAAAACGATACCACTTGCGAAGGCAGCCACCACAATCAGTAAAGCCAGTTTTTGATTCAATGTAAATTTACGATGTGCCAAAGCGGTAGCCTCTTCCCCATTCTGTTAGTATATAAACCGGTTGTGCCGGATCATCCTCAATTTTTGCGCGCAGCTTGCGAATATGAACCATCACTGTGTTATTAGAGCAATAAAAATAAGGCTGGCCCCACACGCTTTCGTATATATTTTGTGCGGAAAATATTTTGCTTCGTTTGCTCATCAACAATTTGAGTATGCGATATTCCAGATCAGACAGCCTGAGCTGCTCGCTCTCCTTCCACACTTCATTAAACTGATCACTCACTCGCAATTTGCCCGCAACATGAAAAGTCTCCTCACGATCCGTTTTTTCCTGATATACGGTATATCTTCTTAACTGTGCAATGACCCTGGCATGCAGCTCCTCTTCCGAAAACGGTTTGCTCATATAGTCGTCACCACCAGCTAAAAGCCCTTCCGTTTTGTCCAATACGCTTGATCTGGCTGTCAGGAATAATATAGGCACATTGGATGTCCTTCGAATCTGCTTGCAAGTATCAATGCCCGACATACCAGGCATCATGATATCCAGAATAACCAGTCCTAGTGAACTGTCCACGAATTGCAGAGCCGTTCCCCCATCTGTTGCTCTTAACACCTCATACCCTGCTCTTCTAAGCGATTCTTGGAGCAGATCCCCGATATCCCGATCATCCTCTACGACTAATACTCTATGGCTCATACTTTCTCACCTCATGCTCTTGATGATGCAATTGATTGTGTGTCCTGACTATATTTCGTCAATACGACAGGTATTCATTACAGGTTACATCGTAAATCTTAACAGTTTATGAAACGGAGAAATTGACACTGATCTGTCACAAGTTCCGAGGAAAATATGGAGCCTTCATAAATGGTTAAGATTTTTTTCTTATATTTACCATTGTAAGGGTCTTGCTTATGCCTCTGGCAGATCCGAACACCCTCTTCAATCATAATAATATAGAAAGGAAGTATGGATATGACTTTATTGAAAGACGGCCATGGACAGCCCATGGGTCTGCAGGAACGCCTTCATTATCTGGATATCGTACGTGGCTTTGCCATGCTGGGTATCATTATTGTTAACTATTTTCTCATCGTCGATTCTGTAAAAGGGTTTGAGATTTCATCGGATGATCCGGTACATAATCTGGTCTCCTGGTTTGTTGAAGGTAAGTTTATTACGCTGTTTTCTTTCCTGTTCGGGGTTGGATTTATGATTTTTATGGATCGAGCAGCACAGAGAGTAGCGCATCCAAACAGGCTTTTCATCCGCAGATTGATGATTCTGTTAGGTTTTGGTCTGTTGCACATTACTTTTGTATGGGTCGGTGACATATTAAGCTATTATGCGATTGCAGGTTTGCTGCTGCTTGTTTTCTACAACCGTTCAGCACAAACATTGCTGCGCTGGATCATCACATTCATTGTTGTTCAATGTCTGGCCCCCGTGCTTGGTTTGATCCTCAAAGCGTTCAGTAGCAGCGCTCCCACTGATCTGAATTTTGCAGATTTCTCGCTGAACAGTCACAGCAGCGGACTTTCCTATATCCAATCCATCGGTGCTCGCTGGGCTGACATGTCGTTTATGGCTTCAAGTTCTTTTTTTACCGTCTATTCTATGTTCATTATGTTTCTGCTGGGTATGTATTTTGTCAAAATGAAATGGTTTAAGAACATGGAGCAAAAAAACAGACTTGGAAGCGAATTTTTCTTATTAGCTTCATCGCTTATCTCATTACGCTGAGCAGCACACTGCTCGGCACACTTATTCCTTTTGACAATACACTTATGATGGAGCTTTCCTCTGTACTAGGTCAAATCAGTGGATTGACTGGAAGTATGTTTTACATGAGCACACTTGCCATACTCTTCCTGTATGCTCCCTTTCTACGCCGTGGACTCATGATTTTTGGTCAAGTAGGACGGATGTCATTAACTTGTTATTTACTTCATTCGATTATCGGTACGATTCTTTTTCTGGGTTATGGCTTTGGACTTGCTGAGAAGGTTCAGCCGATTCATGTACTGTTCATTAGCTTTGCAGTATACGCCCTGCTGGTCGCCTTCAGTACGTTCTGGCTTAATCGTTATAAGAACGGCCCGATGGAATGGATCTGGCGCAGATTAACTTACGGAGGTATGAAAACAAGTCCCGCCGCCTCCAGACCTCATGTCATTCCATCCATTCACAAATAAGTCGTTACAGTGTGCGAACACGCCCCCTCTTTTGTTCAGGGGGCTTATTCTTCTTTATAGGTTTGCTGAATTGGATTTGATTTTTGGTGGAGAAGGTGGAAAGGCCCTCCTTATGACGGATATTATTTTTTGCTATATTATTGTGAATTTTTCATATGTTGAAAATAAGTAATATTTTAGACGTTTAAACTTAACATGTTATTTGGCGTTTTAACAAAAAAAATCCCCTTAGCCTTATTGCCAAAGGGATTTTCCACTTGTTCATATACGGTTTGCTTTGTTTCGCACCACTCCAGCCGTTCAGATCCGGCCTGTCCAATCCTTGGCTGCAACCTGCTTCCAGCGCGCTCGGATTGCATCATATTGTTCCTGTGGGAGCGGCCCTTTCGCCGTCAATGCGGCATTCTGCTGCCAGCGATCCGGCTTGGCTGTACCTACAATCGCAGTATCGATTCCGTCGGTGCTCAGTGTGAAGCGTAGTGCGATTTCCACCACTTTCTGTGTTTCTTCATCCAGGAAATCATACTGCAGCTCTTTTAACCGCTTCCAATAGTGATAAGCATAGTCTTCCTCTGTGACTGAATCATAGGTCCATGCCGCATTTGCAATGGGTCTTTTGGCGATAATGCCCATATTTCTTTTACGTGCCTCAGGCAAAGTCAATTCAATGGCTTCCTGATCTGCAATATTTAACGAGGTCTCCAGGCTGTCAAACACACCTGTTTGAATCGCATATAAAGCATCGGTTGTATCCCCACTATATCCGATAAATCGGGTTTTGCCTGCCTCCTTGGCACGCTGCAACACCTCGATGACCTCACCCTGCCGTAGCACTTCCTCCGAGCAGCTGTGCAGGTGCACCACATCCACATATTCCGTCTTCAAACGTTTGAGACTGCGATCGATGGTTTGCGCGAGCACTTTAGCATCCCAATCTGGACCATCTACGCCCGCTGCATGTCCACATTTGGTAAAAAGGTAATATTCATCGCGGCGATGGGCCAGTACTTCACCAATCTTCTCCTCGCTATCTCCGTAACATTCCGCCGTATCAATCACATTCAAGCCCGCGTCCAGCGCATGGTTTAACAACAGTTCGACATCGGCTCTCGAAGCATCACGAATCTCAGATCCGCCAAAACCAAGCGTACTAACTTTCATCCCGGTATTTCCATAATTACGCAGCTCCATCGTGATCGTCCTCCATATCAAATTAGTGAACTATGCAGAATCCATGCAATCATGTAATACAAGTTACGTTAACCTCACCATCGTTTCATGACTTGTCCCTGTCTCATCGTTATCATATGTTATTAACCTATTATACGCAACGCGGCACAACTTTTTATTATCTTTTTTTGGGGTTATATATCCAGCTTAAGCCTTCTCACCCCTCTACCTTAAAAACCATAAATCGACATCCCGCCATCCACCAATAGGGTTTGTCCTGTAATATACCCCGCTGCAGCTGAAGCAAGAAAAACAACGGGCCCCACCACTTCTGGAAGCTCACCCACACGGCCAAGTGGTGTTCGGCTGACAATCTCCTGCAAATACCGGGCATCATCGAGCAGCTTCTCGGTCAGCGGCGTTCTGAAATACCAAGGGCCAACTGAATTCACACGAATGCCGTATTTCCCCCACTCCATCGCCAGTACCTTTGTCATATGAATAAGAGCCGCTTTCGTTGAGCCGTATACTACGCCTGTCCGAAGCGCGGTATGTCCTCCTACGGAGGAAATGTTAATGATTTTACCATCTCCATAAGACTTCATATGCTGACCCGCCAACTGCGAAGCAAAAAAAGCAGATTTGAGGTTCGTTTGCATAATGGTTTCCCACTGCTCCTCTGTCACGTCCAGCGCAGGTGTGCGAATGTTCATCCCCGCATTGTTTACAAGAATATGGATACGCCCCATCTCGGAAATAGCCTTCTGAAATGTGACCTCCAGCTGCTCTTTGCTTGTCACATCAGCGCTTAGCGCCAGAGCTTTACGCCCTGTTTTCTCCGTAATATATGCCGCTGTTTCTTCAATTTCCTTCATTGTACGGGATACAAGCACCACATCGCTTCCCGATTCCGCCAGTCCGATGGCAATTGCTTTACCAATGCCTCTACCTGCACCCGTCACCAGTGCTGTTTGTCCATCAAGTTGAAATGCCGGTACATTCATTGTTTATGAGCTCCTTTTATCTATAGTCCGATAACCGTTTCATCGCAGGTTCATATGTATCAGGTCAGAAAATACTGGCTGGGATTACCAAGCTCGGGATGAAACTTTTCACGGAAACGTCCCCCGGTATAATCTCCAATAATTTTACGCCAGAACGCCTGTGCAATCACATTGTTTCGTACCTGTGTCACCTTCCATCTCCCCGGAAAACGTCTGAATAATTCGTACGCTGCGCTGGTCCCTACCCCGCTCCGTCTGTACTTCTGCATAACAAAAAACTCAGTCAAATAATAATCGTTATCCTTGCTTCCCGGATCTAATTTCTCTACGAGGGCAAAACCCGCAGGTGTTCCATCACTTGTAATGAGAAAAGGAAATTTGCGATCCTTTTCCACCCAAAAAGCGTCCAAACCCGGATACTCCGGAAAAATACCATCCTGATCTACATCAATATTCAGATATTTCGTAAAATCATACAAATAAAACTGCATGAGATGCCGAATGACCTGACTACGTTCACGGGGAACCAGCTCGATCTGTATATTCATTAGGTCCGCCTCCTCTTGTGTCTGCATATTTACAACTGTAAAGCTTTATTAGTTGAAGGGCAACAATGCGCCAAAATTAACGCTGTAGAGCCTGATTCGCAAAGCATAAAAGACTGATCATTCGTGACCTCGAAGCAAATCAAGCCAGATGATTCATGTAAATTATGGTACACTAAATAGAGCTTGCCTCATTTGACTGGTTTAGATTTTCCTCTTAGCGAATAGTCTTGATAGAGGAGTACGTTTTTCATTTTTTTTGATAAAAAACATGTACACATGGAGGTGCCGAACTTGACCAACGTGCAAAAAGAGATTGACCGACGCAAACTGGATGAAAAGCTGCCTTCTATGCCCTGGTTTGTTCAGCAATTCATTGACTATAAATTACCCGATCTGTCGCCGTCCACGCTGCTGGAATATTTAAGAGACTATGATACTTTTTTCACCTGGTTACGTGCAGAAGGTTTGTCTCAGGCTGACTCGAATCAAAGCGTGACCTTAACCGAACTTGAGGTGCTGCGTATGGATTCCGTTACGGCCTATCGGTTATATCTCACCACCAGACGCGAGGGAACGAATTCGAGAATTACCGTTTCACGTAAACTGTCCTCTCTCCGCTCCTTATTTCATTATTTAAGCCAGATTGCGGAGGATGAAGAATTCTATCCACTGCTTAAACGGAACATTATGGCCAAAATCGAAATCAAGCGCACGCATAAACCGAAGGACACCGCTGCTAAACTCAAAGGCAAAATTCTCGAAGAAGACGAGTTGCTTGAATTCATCGGTTATATCCTGGAAGGGTATGCGGCAGATATGCAGAAGAACAAACAGGCCTTATACTCACATGAGCTGAACAAGGAACGCGATGCTTGTATTGCCAGCCTCATATTGAACTCTGGTCTGCGGGTATCCGAAGTGGTCAACCTGAATGTGGACGATCTGGACTTGGGCAACAAGCTGCTTTATGTTTACCGCAAAGGTAACAATGATGAAACGTTCAAAACGCCCGTTTATTTCAGGGAGCAAGCCAAAGATGAGCTCGCAACCTACATGAGCCTGCGTCAAACGCGTTACCGCACCCCTAAACGGGAAAAAGCACTTTTTATCGCACTACGCAATGGAGAATCCGAAGGCAGCCGCATGACCAAACGCGCGATTCAGGCCATGATAATGAAATACGCCAAATGTTTTGGCAAGCCTTACCTGACGGTGCATAAATTACGCCATTCCTTCGCAACAGACTATTATTTGCAAAATGATATCTATAAAACAAAAGAGCAGCTTGGACATGCTTCCACTGAAACAACCGAGATTTATGCTCATCTGACCGATAAAACGATGTCTGAAGCGATTGAACGTCGTCTGGAAGATAACGCGTAATGCGTTAATCTTCCGGCCTAGGACGTAAACATGTCAATCTACTCTTTCAGTTTACTGTTTACTCTGAAACCTGAATTTTTCGTATGATGCAATCCAGTCAATTTGATGGTTTACATAATAATAGTTACGTATAATTTCAGTTTAATTCGTTCAATTCATTTTAATAATTGCTTTCTACTCACAGGATCTGGCACGTCCAACTTGATATTACTTTTCATAATCCGTTCCTGGTCATAACCCGTTCGGCATAAAGTGTGAAGTTTCCACTCGCGTATTATGCTCCTAACGATTCGAGATAAGCTTATTTAAGTAAAATAGCGCTGCTTCGAATTGTAACGATCTCAAGAAAGCTTATTTCATTGAAAACAAAGCAAAAACGCCTATTTTTACCTTGAACTCTCGAAATAGAGTTTGCTGAGATCGTTAGAATTATAAACCGTGTAATATCGCTTAAATAGCGTTACTGGAGATCGTTACAACACAAAACTTCATTCTCCCAAATCACTACTCTAAGCTCCATCATCTTCATGTTTATCTATATCTTTATCATCATCTTCATTAAAAGCTTGCATTGTAGCCTCCTCTTTACCCACCAGCCTATTCAGTTGAACCACAGCTTCTACAATGGTCTCCTTGTCATTAAACAAGAAGCTTGAGAGACTCTTATCCCCTCTGCTTTCGGCTTCCTCCAATAAGTCCGGTGACCAAAAAACAATGCCAACGACAGATTGAAGCTGGCTCACCAGCTTGAGGTCAGCCTCATGTCGCACCATCACCAGTTTGGGATAAGCAGCTTGCTTGAACCCTTCCACCACAACCCAATCATATTGAGAAAATTCCTTCAGCATGTCCTCCAGGCCGGTGTGCTGTTGTTTCAGAATTGCCGTTCTATTGCGCGACATCACAGCAACGGCAGCTGCACCTGCTTTACCAAACTGATATGAGTCCGTGCCCTCCTGATCCATCTCAAAATGGTCATGGCCATCATGCTTGATGGCAGCAACCTTCAATCCTTTGGTGGCAAGTCCAGCGATAAGTGAAGCGGTCATCGTGGTTTTACCTGTATTTTTGTACCCGACAACCTGAATGATGTGCGGTGAGCCAACATCTATTCCAGCGTCTATTCCCTTCTCCTTCATCATCGCCAGCTACCTCGCTTGCCCGGTGGGAAGCCTGAGGATGGTCACTTGTTCTCCTGCGGCAATGCCTTTTTTCTCAGGTGGAACAACAATCAGACAATCGCTATCTTTAATCGTAATCATGACGCTGGATTCATCTACACGAGCAGCAGCCGGTAAAGCGTAGACTTTGCCATCACGAATGATCGTACGTCCGCGTACAAAACGTGTGAAATTGTTGACTTTATCGTAGCCATCCTGCAGAATTGCCGTCCATTCCTCCAGATAAGGTTGAGCATCCGCCTGCATCGCACGCAAAGTCGGACGAACAAACAGATTAAAACCGACAAAACAGGCCCCCGGATTACCTGATAATGCAAATAACAGCTTGTTCTTATACACAGCAGCCGTAGTAACACTTCCGGGTCTCATGGTGACTTTATTAAAAAGCATCTGCATCTGCTCTTCCAGCACAAGCTCCCCCATAATATCGTAATCGCCTACAGACACACCACCTGTTGTAACAACAAAATCATTGTCGCGGATCGCTTCCTCCAGCTTGGCTCTTGCTGTGTTCACATCATCGGCAATCGCTCCGTACATCACTGGCTCTCCACCCGCTTCAACCACAAGAGAACGCAGCATATAACTGTTACTGTTCCGTATCCGGCCTGGCTGCAGCGGCTCATGCACTTCAAGCAGTTCGGTTCCTGTTGCGAAAATTGCCACCTTCGGGCGCTCAAACACAGGTACATCGGCTACCCCGAATGTCGCCAGCACAGACTGTTCACCTGCCCCGATTACCGTACCCGCTTCAAGCAGCAGTTGCCCCTCCTGAACCTCAAGCCCGATCGGTGTAATATTCGCTCCCGCCTGAATCTGACGTTTCAAAGCAATCCAGTGCTCACCTTGCTCCTGTTTGCTTTCGGTCATCTCCATCATCACTACGGCGTCCGCACCTTCCGGCACTTGTGCCCCTGTCATGATTCTGGCTGCTGTTCCAGGTGTAATGATATGTTCGGAAGTGTATCCGCACGGAATCTCATCAATTACACGTAACCACACTTGATGCTCACTTCCAGCCTGGAGAGTATCTGCGCTTTGAATCGCATAGCCATCCATACCTGATCTGCGGAAAAAAGGATATGCATGTGGTGCTGTAATCGTATTGGCCAGTGTGCGCCCATGCGCATCTGCAAGGGAAACATATTCGATCCGGCCTGTTGGAACATGGGAAGCAATTCTGGCCTGTGCCTCATGTACTTGTACAGCTGTACGCTGGAATTTTGCGGTGCTCATCTCATAGGAATGCGAACTTGGTTTCACTGTAAAGTACCTCCTGAAGTGGTGATCTCATTTTAGAAAGTGTATCCCGAATACGTGTAGATGACAAGTCGATACCTCACTGCATCCCACGCCAAAATGAAAAACGATCGTACTGCACATAATAGCATTCGTTAACAGGAGGTGAATACCATGAATATAAGCAATCATTGTGAGTTATGCGGCAGAGAGCCCGTCGAAACAACGGTGCATCATCTAACTCCGAAGGAGATGGGCGGTACGTTTATGCCTACAGCCAATCTATGCATCCCTTGTCACAAGCAGATTCACTCGTTATACACCAATCGTGATCTGATCACACTCGGTCTGACCACACTGGAGTCGCTGCGAGCAGATGAACGTATCGTTCCATATCTGCGCTGGATACGTAAACAACCCGCTTCCACGATACCTCGTGTACGGAAGTCTCATCACGTCCGCAAAACATAAAAAAACAGTAACACGCTGCCTGCTGACACTTTGTCAGCTCACCATGTTACTGTTCCTTATTTTGCTCTTAGCTTTATGCTGGTTCTCATCTTCAGCCACCTGGTCTCAGACCGTCATCTTCGCCTCATAATCCGGCCGCCGCCAACGCGGGTTTTTGGCTTTTTATAGGATTTTTTCGGAGAATCAAACAAACCACCCAAGCCGCCGCTGCTTTTGTTACGATCGATGCTGCCTCTGCTCTGATCCTTCTTTCGGTCGAACAAACCACCGCCAGAACCAACGCTTGTATCCTTGTCACTTCCACGTCTCGTAATTGAACCTTTGCGTTCAACGGTGAGTGGCGGGGCCAGTTTTTTATCATTGCTCGTAGGTGCCCGGTATGATCCGGCGCTCGGTTTATACGTATCACGTTCTGTATAACCCCGATAGTTACCAGACCCGCGCCCGCCGAAAGTATCAAACAGATTACCGATTAGCGTTGCTGTCAGATACCCTTGTAAAAAGGAAGAGCTGTAGTTCTGCCGAACATATTCCTTGGAATCCACCTCAACCAGTGTATCTTCCGGTTTCTTGGGGTCCTGCTGCAAGTGGTAATATTGATCGGAATACACCAGGAACATTCGCTCCGTGCTCTCGGCCGAGATTTGATCCGGCTTCCGCTGATCGGAAAGCTCCTGAGCTACCTCTGGCACGGTGCGGTCGGCAGCACGGTACACATAAGATGTGGATTGGCCGCTGCCGCTGACCGATTCAAGCGGGTAGTTCTCCTGAACCGAAGGGGCTGCCCCGCACGCAGACAGCAGAGACATCACAAGGCTGAGGACCAGCATTAATTTTAATCCATGTGCCAAGCGTTTTTTCATTGGAACCTCTCCTAGTTCGAACGAATCACTTTGATATCCGCAGGAAGAATGGACTCACCCTCATACAGGTTAAACCTTCTGTCTTGCCATTCCACACGAAGAAGTTTGTTATCATCCGATTGATACTGCCATACCAGCTGTTCGCCAGCCTGACCATAAGGTGTTCTGCCCACCGTTTGGACCATTCCCCCATACTCCTCCTCCAGATGATACACATGATCATCCAGCTCAAGAATGGTCGGCACTTCATCTGGAGCATCAAGCCTGCCGTCAATAGGAATGTACAGAGCATAACGTGTGATTTCCCGCTCTTCCACATGCAAATACCGGAATGAACTGCCATCCTGCAGCGTAAGCACGACGGCATTGCGTGCCCGATTCTGCACCCTGCCAACAACTTCGTACGTAATGAGGGACACTTCACAGATATCGCCAGGTCCGAGCTGAAGCATCGTTTTCTCTGCCTTAGGCGGTTCAGGTTTAGCTAGTATTCCTTTAATACGTTTCCATACACTCATGCCAATTACTCCTGTTCCTTATCTTATAGACAAGCTGCAATAATCAGTGCGCCCACGATATGTAAAGCGCCTGAGAAAAGTCCATATCCCGTTTTGCCCTGCTGAATCCCTGTATCCAGATCCAAAGCAGCCCACCTGCGAATGACGAAATGAACAATACTTTCCAGAACCAACAAAATAACAAAGGAAACTACAGAAACGAGAAGTGCTTCCCCAAGATGCCCAGCCGTAGAGATGGATGTTGCAAGCACATACCCTTGTGCGAACAGCTTCATAACCATCCGGGTGGTGACCGCCATGTTGCCAGCCTTTACCTCAGCAAAATCTTTATATTTTGTAAACAGTGAATCCACGTACATCAGCAAAAACAGCAAAACCGAACCTGAAGCAGTCCAGACCAGCATCGCCAAAATGTTTAAATCCATTTACACAGCCTCCACTTATCAACATGATTCGCATTTAAAAGCGAAGGAGAAACTTTGTTCTCCTCCGCTGATTAACCCTGCTGACTGCCAAGGTGTTTAGTTTTTATTCTCGTACTGCTTCATCAGAGCAGCAAGTTCGTCTTCAACTGCGGCATCCTTGCCCAGCTTTTCGAACTCTTCATCCAGTGATTTGCCTTTGGAAGACATCTCGTTGCTGGCTTCCGCTTGAGCTTCCATTTGCATCATTTTCTCTTCCATACGTTTCATGCCTGCACTTGCTGTGTCAGAGCTGAATCCGTTCAGCGCTTTGTTGATCTCGGTTTGAGCCTTCGCCGCATTGTAACGAGCAACCAACGTTTCGCGTTTGTTTTTCATTTGTGTCAGCTGTTTACGCATCTCATCCAGTTTGCCGCGAAGATTGTCAGCAGAAGCTTTGTTTTGATCGTAGCTGGCTTTGTACTCCACCATTTTTTCTTCAGCTGCTTTTTTCTCTTCCAATGCCCGGCGCGCCAGATCCATATTCTGTGCACGAGCTGCTGTGTGGGCCTGCTCTTCACGTTTTTTTACGAGAGCTTCCTGCTCTTCATACAGCTGCTTGAACTTTTTCTCAATGGCAATCTGAGCGGCTACTGCTTTCTCGGCATCCTCCAGATCTTCTTGCATGTCACGGATATATTGATCGGTCATCTTGATTGGATCTTCAGCTTTGTCGATAATCGCGTTAATATTGGACATGGTCAGGTCACGTAATCTTTTGAAAATGGACATTAGGTTATTCCTCCTAGTGATAGTTCATCGTATATATAGATACATACGCAGCATTCTGTAACTCGTTTCAATTTTAGCACAAAAAAATTAAAACAAGATGAAAGCCTGATTACCAGAAGCAATTTCTACATCCTGTTTATATTCGTTTTTAGTTCGGCCGCTCTTCCTGCGACTCCTCAGATAGCTGCGTTTGCTCTGGCATCCTGCTCAAATGTTCGTCCATAAGCCTCTCTGCAGTGTGCACGATTTCGTCGATTTGCATGCGTGTGATGCTGTCAAAATGAATGCCCATAATTACCGTAACGGTTACCTTTAATTGAAGAGCTGCCTTTCGGGCAAGCCGCTCACATAGCTCCTGCTCCTTATGACCAGGGATATGCACTGTCGTACCGCTAACGCGCTCCTGGTCCACATAGAAGGTCGATACAGCCCCAATATGAGCTTTCCCGCCAGTAACCAGAAATACTTTATCCACTCCGGCTTCAATAACCTCTAATCGAATGGATTTCAGATCATATGTACTCATCTCACTCCACCTGTCCTTCTCTATATGTGATATATGGTAGAATTATGACTTTCTAGACGTCTACTGTGCAATGAGACTTCTCACACACGCATAAAAGTCACTATCACAGGGCATACCATAAAGAACGTCATTTTTGAAAAAAGGAGGCCTTTACATATGCGTTTACGCCTCATTATGATTGTGTTTATTACGGTTATCAGCTTAGGAGCTTTGCCGCTTTCTCCCGCTCATGCTTATGTGTCCCCAGAAGGCGCTGAGGAAAGGTCTCATACCCCTGCATCCACTTCAGATACCGGAGAAGAGCAGCTGACCTTGGGACAACTGCGGCAGAAATATGCGGACACCTTTAAAACAAACGGTCCTTCCACCAAGCAGGTTGCGCTTACTTTTGATGATGTTCCCGATCCGCGATTTACCGGTCAGGTGCTGGATGTATTAAAAAAATACAAGGTGCGCGCAACATTTTTTGTTGTAGGCAGCCGGGCCGAGAAACATCCAGATCTGGTAAAACGTATGGTGAAGGAAGGGCATGTTATAGGCAATCACAGCTATAATCATCCTGAATTCAGCAAGTTATCCATGACCGCTTTTCGCAAGCAAATTTTACGTACTGGAGACATTATCCAGCGTCTGACCGGATACACGCCGAAAATGATTCGCCCCCCATATGGTGATATTAATGAGGAACAGCTTCGCTGGGCTCGAAAGCAGCGTTACAGCATCGTTAACTGGAATGTTGATTCTCTGGATTGGAAGGGCCTTCCGAAAGAGAAAGTGAAATATAACATTCTTTCTGCGGTCAAACCCGGCTCCATTGTACTGCAGCATGCCGGTGGAGGCACAGGGTCCAATCTGAATGGTACCGTTGAAGCATTGCCTGAAGTGATTGAGGAACTGCGGAATCGAGGATATGATCTCGTTACTTTGGATGAAATGCTGAAGCTATCCAAGGAAAAGCAGTAAATATAGCTGACTGCAATAAACAGGGTGTTCCTTGGCGTTAACATGACAACACATCATGATAATACCCAAGAACACCCTGTATCTGTTTGTTATTCAATTTTATTAGCTTTTAATCATGGATACATCCAGAATCAAGTCCATTAATCAAGCAACTACTTTAAAACGTAAAGCTCAACATCCTGGAAACCAAATGTATTTACAAACTGCTTGCTGCCCGGAATGAAAATATCAATGCGATTGCCTTTAATCGCACTCCCTGCATCGAGTGCCGTAGCTACGAAGGCTTGCTTCGGCAGCCCCGGATGTGAATGGCCCGTTACAAGCACTTTCGTGCCAAAAGGAATGACCTTCGGATCTACCGCAATGGTTCCAAGCTCCAGCGGATTGCCGAAATAATCGACAGCGCCCCATCCTCCATTTTCAGAAGCATCCGCGGAGTATGCTGTAGCCTTCACATTGATGGTTTTGCTGTAATCAAAGGTTTTACCCCAGGCTTGTACAACTTTATTCTCGGCATTCACATCCAGACTGGCAGCTTTAACCGTATTTGCTTGAGCTTTCATCTTTGCTGGTGCCGCCGCTGCTTCTTCCTGGCCCGGAATCGTAATTTTCAAACCACCATAGATGTTATACGGTGAAATATTTTTATTGGCATTCATTAATTTGTCTGTGGAAACGCCATACTGCTTCGATAACGTAAAGAACGTATCTCCCTCTTTAGCAACATGTACAGATTCTGCGTGAGCGGGAACAGCTTGAATCAATAGTACGGATGTCAGTAGTGCGATGGCTGCTTTTGATATACGTTTGTGGTTAAACATGGTCTTCCTCCTCATTATGCCTGCGAAGTTAGTTGTCGGATTCGGATGGAGGAACCCACCCTATAGGCTGTACTGAACATGCTGATGCATTATGTATTCCTAATTCACCCCTAGCAGTGTGCTGTCCATATGACAGGACAATTGCATTGTTACATCCCCCGCATTTCCTCTCCGGAAATTTCGGCCGCATTCAATATATCACAATTTTGTAACCATGAGCTGTAGTAAATGTTACCATTTTGCGATTCACCAGCCTGATCCAGTCTGCTTTTTCATAAAAAAATCACTATTTCAGATCCATTCCCCAGGTATTATCATTAGCAATCAGGTAACAGAAAGGTTACATTTCTTGATCGAAAATTAAAAAAAAGCGTTACCGACACATCAGGTCGATAACGCTTTGATTCTAATGGAATATAAAAATCAATTAGAGAACTTTTGCAAGAAAATCACGTGTCCGTGGATGCTTGGGAGCGCCAAACACCTCATCAGGTGTACCTTCTTCAACAATAACTCCACCGTCCATGAACAGGATGCGGTCACCCACCTCACGCGCAAAGCCCATCTCATGTGTAACAATCACCATCGTCATGCCACCTTCGGCCAGTCGTTTCATAACTTCCAGCACCTCTCCAACCATCTCAGGGTCCAGAGCTGATGTAGGCTCATCAAACAGCATTACATGCGGCTGCATAGCCAGTGCTCTTGCAATTGCAATCCGCTGCTTTTGTCCACCAGACAGCTGATTGGGATACACATCTTTTTTGTCAGCCAAACCGACCGTCTTTAGAAGATCCTCGGCGATTTTGTTGGCCTCCTCCGTCGATTGTTTCTTCACCTTAATCGGAGCAATCGTGATGTTTTGCAGCACCGTTTTATGTGGGAACAGATTAAAATGCTGGAACACCATGCCCATCTTTTCACGAGTTGCGTTGATATTGTGCTTGGGGTCAGTAATCGATACACCCTCAAATTCAATCTGGCCTGAGGTTGGCTGCTCCAGCAGGTTCAGACAGCGCAGAAACGTACTTTTCCCTGAACCGGAAGGACCGATTACCACAACAACCTCACCTTTGGCGATGGTTACGTCAATTCCCTTCAGTACATCATTTTTTCCATAAGATTTGTGTAATTGTCTAACGTCTATCACTTGCACCCAACTTCCTTTCCAATCGACCCAGCAGCTTGGACAAAATAAATGTCATTACAAAATAAATCGCTGCCGCAATAAGGAATGGATTCATTCCCTGGTACGTAATGTTTTTGACTACACTTGCCTGATACATAATATCCACCATACCGATGACCGAGATAATGGAAGATTCTTTAATGATGGTCACAAACTCGTTACCGATCGCCGGCAACACGGCTTTGAAGGCCTGTGGCAAAATAATATAACGCATCGCAGCGCCTCTGCCCATACCAAGTGAGCGGGCTGCCTCCAATTGACCACGGTCCACGCCTTGAATCCCTGCACGGAAAATCTCTGCAAGATACGCACCACTGTTAATGGAAAGTGTCATAATACCTGCTTGAAGCGCCGAGAAGTTAATGCCAAAAGTCAAGGAAACACCATAATAAATAATCATGAGCTGCACCAGCATTGGCGTACCCCGAATGACTTCAACATAAGCTGTACCGATCCAGCGCAATACTGCCATATTATGAAGACGGAAGAGACAGATAATCAGACCGATGATCACCCCGAACAATACACCCAATGCCGATAACAGCAGCGTATAACCGATACCTGTTGCATAGAAGCTTTTATACTGCCAGAATACTTCAAAAATATTTTGTGATTTGTTGACTCTGTCAGCCATCAGGAGACTTGCATCCGTCACCATCTGGTTGATTTTATCTTCGCTTTTCAGTCGCTCCAGCGTTTGGTTCACTGCGGTCAGCAGCTCTGTGTTGCCTTTGCGAATCCCGATTGCTGCCTCAACCTGTTCCTCGTCCGGAACCGCCGGGGCAAGACCAATCATATCATCGAGATATCCGGCAGCTACGGTATCCTCCACAATCGCCGCATCCACACGTTTCGTTTGCAGCTGAAGCACGATGTCGGAGATTTTATCCAGGGAAGTCAGCTTCGCACCTGGAATCTTCTGTCCAATCGTTTCCTGGATGGAGCCCTTTTGTACACCGATTTTTGCGTTTTCCAGCGCCTTCATATCCGGGTATTTGTCTTTGTCAACATTACGGACCATAATGACTTGCTTTGATTTATAATATGATTCCGAGAAATCAATGCTTTTTTTGCGCTCATCTGTCGGTGTCATACCTGAGATGACCAGATCCACACGACCACTTTGCAGCGCAGGCAGGAGTCCGTCAAAGCCCATATCCTCGATGACAAGTTCTGCTCCCAGATCCTTGGCAATTTCTTTGGCAATCGCAATATCAAAGCCAACGATTTCATCTTTACCATTAATTACTTTGTGAAATTCATAGGGTGCAAAATCGGCACTCGTCCCGAGCACCAGCTTCTTGCCGCCTGAGCTGTTGGTAGTTCCGCTCGCCAGCGCCGCAGGTGCAGCCGCCGTCAGAAAAAGAAGAAACGTCAACAGCATTACGGTATAACGACTTATTAATTTCAACCTTGTTCTCCCCTTACAATGCTATAATTACTTTTACGTACTGATTCGTCAGTCAATGTGTTGATGACTGAGTCATTATAAAGTACAATGCATGATTATGCAATGCATTTTCGAGATGAATTTTGATGTGTTTCTGAAAACAACATTGCAAATATGTTATGATTACAAGACAATTTTCATTTTACCAAAGGAGTTTACCTATGACATCAGATAAAACCCGAATATTTAACGTGATTGATCAATATGCTTCCCGTTTCAAAGACATTTCATCATATATTGGAGCACATCCTGAACTTGGAAATGAAGAATATTTGGCCTCTGCCCGTCTGAAGGAAGAATTGTCCTATCATGGATTTGAAGTACAGGCGCCGGTGCTTGGACTGGAGACTGCCTTCATCGGAACTTACACTGCTAGCAAACCCGGCCCTACGATTGCGCTGCTCTGTGAGTACGACGCCTTGCCTGAGATCGGCCATGCCTGTGGTCACCATCTGATCTGCATGATGAGCCTCGGTGCAGCTGTCGGCTTGAAAGCTGTTCTTGACGAATTGGGCGGCACAATTAAGGTTTTTGGTACACCTGCGGAGGAAACACGTGGAGCGAAGGTTCCAATGGCGGAAGCCGGTTTATTTGATACATGTGATGTAGCCCTGATGGCCCATCCGTTCTATGCGTATGAAAAATCAGGCAGCTCCCTTGCGATTGATGCGGTGCAATTCGAGTTTCACGGAAAAGCTTCCCACGCTGCTGCCAGCCCGCATGAAGGTATCAATGCACTGGATGCCGTCATTCAAACCTTTAACGGAATTAACGCGTTCCGTCAGCAGGTCAAAAGCACTGTTCGCATTCATGGCATTATTAACAGCGGCGGACAAGCGGCAAACATCATCCCGGATTATGCCTCCGCTCAGTTTTACGTTCGCGCTGCTACCCGCAAAGAATTAAACGTGTTAACCGAGCGTGTCATTCAAATTGCACAAGGAGCCGCTCTCCAGACAGGTTGCAGGCTCGTAACATCCAATTATGAAACGTCTTATGATGAGATGGTAACCAATGAAACCTTTTCTAACGCGTTCAGCCATAATTTGATTGAGCTTGGCATTCCGCAGGAAGAGATTATCAGCGGAAACGATCATGGCTCGATGGATATTGGCAACGTATCGCTGCGCTGTCCAGCCATCCACCCGTACATCAAGGTGGTGGACGAAGTACACACGCTGCACTCGATCGAATTCCGTGATCTCGCCCTGCAAGAACGTGCCCTTGATGGCATGATTCTTGGCGCCAAAGCACTCGCCGGAACTGCGTTTGACGTCATCAGCCAACCTGAGCTGCTGCAAGCTGTTCGCGCAGAATTCGAGCAGGCCGTTCGATAAGAAACCACCTCACTTAAAATCAGTGTTAGCTTGAAATGCACAGACAAGAATTATTTAATTCACAGCTGTTCTCATTTCAAGCTGACTCTTTTCAATTTTTACCATTTCAACTTCATCAAACAGCACACTATCTCACTCTAAACATGCTGTTAAATGGAAAAACCGCAGTTTCAACACTGCGGCAATACTAAGCTCTCTGAGTAGAAACAAGACAAGCCCAACGAGATGATCTAAACCTGAATACGACGGTAAATTTCCATGTATTCCTCTGCTGACACATCCCAGCTGTACTCTCCACCCATTGCATTTTTAACAATCTTCTTCCAGTGATCCGGCTTACGATAGAACTCCTCTGCACGGCGTATGGTGTTCATCATGTCGTGGGCATTGAAATTCGTAAAGGAAAAGCCGTTCCCTTCCCCGGTAAACTCATTATAGGCCTGCACTGTATCGTTTAGTCCTCCAGTTTCCCTTACCAGCGGTACACTGCCATAACGCAGTGCCAGCAGCTGGCTGATTCCACATGGCTCGAACTTTGATGGCATCAGGAAAATATCACTGCCTGCGTAGAAGCGGCGAGACAAACCATCGTTAAACGTAATTTGCGCTGACATTTTGAGAGGATACCGATTGGCCGCTTCCCGGAACCAATGCTCGTATGCTTCATCACCAGTCCCCAGCACCGCAAATTGAATATCATCATAATAAAGCAGTTCATCCAGCACGCGACATACGAGATCCAAACCCTTTGAATCCACAAGTCTTGTCACCATCACCATCAGAGGAGCATCCGGGCGAACGGGAAGTCCCAACTCCTTTTGCAGCTCGATTTTATTTTCAACCTTTTTGGACAGGCTCGTTCTATATTTAACAGCAATTTTATTATCCATTGCCGGATTATAATTTTTGGTATCAATCCCGTTCACTATGCCGCTAAAGCGGTCTCCCAATGAGCTGAGCAGTCCATCAAGACCGTATCCGTAATGTGAAGTCTGTACCTCTCTTGCGTATGTCGGGCTTACGGTAGTCACATGATCCGAGAACACTATGCCTGCTTTTAGAAAATTCACATTTCCGTAATACTCGGCACCATCCATCGTGAAATAACGGTCATCCAGCTCCATAATCT
The DNA here is from genome assembly GCF_050171015.1 of Paenibacillus sp. TC-CSREp1. NCBI lineage: Bacteria > Bacillati > Bacillota > Bacilli > Caryophanales > Paenibacillaceae > Paenibacillus > Paenibacillus sp. TC-CSREp1. The sequence continues at coordinate 321,215 of NZ_JBNOKM010000004.1, forward strand.
CACTAAACAATTCGTGCGGGAACACACCTTGATACAGCAAATTATGTATAGTGAACACCGTTCGCATCTCACTATAGAACGAATCATGGGCATAATGTGCCTTCAAAAGCAGAGGGATCATGCCCGCATGCCAGTCATGCGTGTGCAGAACATCTGGCTTGAAATCGAGCTGCGGCAGCACCTCCAGCACAGCACGATTAAAAAATGCAAACCGCTCACCATCATCCATATATCCATAAACCCCGTCCCTTGCAAAATAATACTCATTATCTACAAAGTAGACCGGAATTCCATCATGCTCCAACATTTCAATCCCGCAATAAGGTCTGCGCCATCCCAGTGGAATATCCGTTACAAGCACAGGTTTCATCGCCTGTTTGTATTCGTCAGGAATACCTTTGTACTTCGGCAGAATCACACGTACATCTGCTCCATTTTTTTTCAAGGCCTGAGGCAGAGCACCAATGACATCGGCCAGTCCTCCTGTTTTGATAAACGGATGTGCCTCCGCTGCGGCAAATAAAATGTTCATGCTTTTGTCCCCCTTTTTGGCTTAAGCGTGCTGTCCTCTGGGCCATATAAATTGAACTAAAGATTTTACACAATCCACTCCGATGACAGAACAACCTTCCAATCGCTGTTATCACCAGATTTTTTGGATTCCCTTTTCCAAAGGGGAAAATCCGGTGATAAAGGCGACCGCTACGCTTTTACAGGTTTTTTCTATCCTCTCCGTTAACGTGTAAATAAATAGTTCAACTTATATAGCTTTCACTTTGGTCTTTTTCTCTTTTTTTGCTATATTTTTTTTCGATTTCACGGAAGCGCTACCTTCAGCGCTGGGCTCCGTTTTCCGACGTGTCATCTTCTTTAAAATGACAACGCTGAGCGGCGGCAAATCCAGTTCCAGGCTGTGTCCATGCCCGTGAAAAGGAATCTTTTGCGTAGGCAACTGCATATTATTAGTTATCCCTGAACCACCGTAATCGATATGATCACTGTTCAGAACTTCGGTATACATACCGGGACGCATGACGCCAATCCGGTAACGCTCCCTTTTGACAGGCTGGAAATTAATGAGCACCAGGAGTGTATCCGCAGGTTTTTTTCCTTTGCGTACGTATGAAATGACACTTTGGCCCTGATCATCCGGAGTGATCCATTCATAACCGTCAAAGGAATGATCAAGCTCCCACAAAGCTTTTTCACGGATGTACAGATTAGACAGCTCCCGTGCAAACCTGTGCAGGCTGCGGTGACTGTCATAATCGAGCAAAAACCAGTCCAGTTGATCCTCATCTTTCCATTCGATGAACTGGCCGAACTCTCCGCCCATGAATAACAGCTTTTTGCCCGGGAATGTCATGAAATAACCGAGAAACGCGCGCATACCCGCGAATTTCTGCTCATAACTTCCTGGCATTTTGTTCAGAAGTGACTTTTTACCATGCACCACCTCGTCATGAGACAGAGGAAGCACATAATTTTCAGAAAAGGAGTATACAACCGGGAATGTCAGCAAATGATGTTTGGAAGCACGTTCATGAAAGTCAGATTCCATGTAGTCCAGCGTATCGTTCATCCAGCCCATGTTCCACTTATAGTTAAAACCCAGACCGCCTTTGTCCACCGGCATCGTAACCATCGGCCATGCACTGGATTCTTCAGCCATCATTAGTGCATAGGGGAAATATTCAAAAACCGTAGTATTTAATTGCTGTAGAAAGGCTACCGCTTCCTTGTTTTCTAGGCCGCCTTCATCATTGGTACGATACTGACCGGGCTGCTTTTCAAAATCAAGTCTCAGCATACTTGTTACCGCATCTACCCGAAGTCCGTCAAAATGATACATTTCCAGCCAATACAATGCATTGGAGATGAGGAATGAACGAACCTCCGGTTTGGAATAATCAAAGCTGAGTGTGCCCCATCCCGGCTTCTCGGCTAACATCGGATCTGCGTATTCATACAGCGGTGTTCCGTCGAACAGACGCAGACCATGAGCATCCTTGGCAAAATGAGCAGGCACCCAATCCAGCAATACGCCGATACCCGCCTGATGTAAAGTATCCACCAGATACATCAGATCTTTTGGATGCCCATAACGGCTGGTTGGCGCGTAAAACCCGGTGTTTTGGTATCCCCATGACAGATCATACGGATGTTCACTGAGCGGCATCATTTCGACATGAGTGTAATTCATCTCCTGTAAATAAGGAACGAGCAAGTCTGCCATCTCACGATAGCTGTATAAACTTCCATCGTCTTTCCGCTTCCAGGTGCCCAAATGCATTTCATAAATATGTAAAGGCTTATTGAAGATCGTGCGCTGCTTGCGTCTCCACGCACCGTCATTCCATTTGTAGCCTTGGATCGAACTTGTAACAGATGCCGTTTGAGGGCGAACCTCGGCCTGAAATGCATAAGGGTCGGCTTTGAGCATTTCGGTGCCGTCTTCCGTTAAAATGCGAAATTTGTATAAAGTACCTTCTTCAATTCCCGGAAAAAAACGACTCCAAAATCCTGATTCGGGTATCTTATATAATGGTTCCATTTCACCCTTCCACCCATTACGGTCCATAGCCAGTCCAACTTCTACGGCATTTGGTGCCCACACGGTAAAGCGGAACCCTTGACGGTGATCGCGAGTCTCAGGCTGCGCGCCCAACATTCGATAACTGTGATGAAGATTACCTTCATGAAATAAATAAATATGCTCCGGCAAAATATCCGGATGTGTCAGCGGTTGAATAGCCAAGAGATCACCTTCTTTTCTCCAGAAAATAGATATAACGCTAACCATTACCCCATTTTAGCCAAGTTGAAAAGAAAAATGCGTTATTTAAAAAAATGATGTAGTTTTTCAGAATTTTTACAATAACAATAGTTTCACAAGCCCTGCTTTCGTTTACTAATGTACTACAATGCACAAATATTTTGGGAGGGAAACGATCATGTTTAATAAAGATTGCATCGCTATGCTGTTGGCGGGAGGAGAAGGAAAGCGATTAGCTCCTTTAACCTCGAGAATTGCAAAACCCGCTGTACCGTTTGGCGGGCACTACCGTATCATCGATTTTCCTCTCAGTAACTGCGTTAACTCAGGAATCGACACTGTAGGAGTTCTGACGCAGTACCAAGCGGAATCGTTGCACGAACACATTGGTCAAGGAGAGCCATGGTCACATGGTGATTCAAAAAAGACCGGAATCTCCTTGCTTCCATCTTATCATACAGGAAATGACGAATACTTGGGAACTGCGGATGCCATATTTAAAAATATGGATTATATTGACCAGCAAAACCCCGAAAATGTGCTGATTTTGTCGGGTGATCACATATATCATATGAACTATCGCGAGATGCTTGAGGCACACCAGGCTAACAACGCTGCTGCGACGATTTCCGTTATGGAAGTGCCTTGGAACGAAGCTCATCGTTTTGGCATTATGGCCGCAGATGAAAATCTGCGCGTAACCGAATTTGCCGAGAAACCTGCTGAACCGAAAAGCAACCTCGCTTCGATGGGCATTTACATGTTTAATTGGCAATATTTGAAACGGCATCTGCTTGAAGATGCTGCGAACCCAAACTCGAGTCATGATTTTGGTAAAGATGTCATCCCGCAGATGTTAAATGAAACAAACTCTCTTTATGTATACAACTTTAATGGATATTGGAAAGATGTTGGCACGGTGAAAAGTCTTTGGGATGCACATATGGATCTGCTGTACAACGAGGAGAACTGGAGCCTGCAGAGAGAAGACTGGCCGATGTTTACCCGCGAATGGCGCTCTAAACCGAGTGCAATCAAAGCAAGACAGCCACAAACGGAGCATATCTCCTCTATGGTTCACGACTCCTGTGCCATTGAAGGCCGTGCAGAACGCTCCGTCATCTTCTGTGGTGCAGAAGTCGGCAAAGGCTCCGAAGTGCTTGACAGTGTTATTATGCCAAATGCACGCGTAGGCCGCGGCGTTCATATTGAACGTGCCATTATCGGTGAAGGAGCCATCATCAAGGACGGTGCCATTGTTAAAGGTACAGCTGACGAAATTGTCGTTGTTGGACCAAATGAAGTCGTAACACCTAAACCAGCTGTTCGCACACAGCCGGTGCGTATACTAAAAGAAGTTTACGAAAAAAGTGGTCGTCTCCGTACAGGTGGATTATCCTCATAATGTATGAACTTGGGATTTTCAGGATTTAAACATAAATAACAACATAAGAACATGCGATATGATAAGAAGGCGAGCCATGACGGCTCGCCTTTCGTTTTTAACTATATCATCCTGGTAAGTGAGATTCACCCACATTGATCATTTCTTCTCTTGATCAGACGAATCTTGAGCTGAACGCTGCTGCTCCGACTGAGCAAGAGCATTGCCCGATTCAGGCTTCACTTCAGGCTCTGTACTTATCATACCTTGTTCAGCCAGCGAATTCTCCTCGATAAGCATAGGCAAAGTTACCGTAACTGTTGTACCTGATCCCAGCTCACTTTGAATCGTAATGGTACCCTCATGAAGCTCCACTAGCTCTTGTGTGATGGCAAGCCCAAGCCCGGTTCCACCATTTTGATGGTTGACCTGGAAAAAGCGATCTCTTACCTTGATCAAATGCTCCTCGCTAATACCGATACCCGTATCCTGAACGGAAGCAACAATCTGCCCGTTCTCCTCTTTGACAGACAGAAAGATCCAGGAATTCTCATGCGAGAACTTGATCGCATTGTCCACGATATTCAGAAAGACCTGTTTCAGACGATTCCCGTCACCATACACATTGTAGGCACGCGTCTCATCCGTCTCCAGCTTCAGATGAACCTGCTTTTGTTCTGCTTTGGCCCAAACATTCAGCATTGTCTCCTGTACAATCTCACGGATATTCACTGTACCTTTAACCAGCTTCATCTGATTTTGCTGCAGCTTGGAGAAATCAAGCATTTCCTCCACTAGCCCAATCAACCGCTCGGTTTCCTTGGCGATGATTCCCATACCAATGCGTGTTTCTTCCGGGTCATACCCGCCCGAGTCGAGTGTCTCACTCCATCCCTTGATACTGGTCAGCGGCGTTCGCAGTTCATGCGATATGGAGGAAATAAAGTCATCCTTGATCTGGTTACTGCGCACAATCTCATGGGCCATGAAATTCAGCGTTGAAGCAAGTTCGCCGAGTTCGTGTTTGTAATTGCCCTTGACTCGCACATCCAGCCGTCCTTTCGCCATCTGTGCGGATACCGCTGTAATGCTGTTGATTGGACGTACAATCGAGTTAGCCATACCTATACTGATAATTAACACGATGGCAAGTACGCCAACACCGACCGCAATAGCCAGCAGTCCCATGACGAGCAGCTTCGAGTTGACGGATTCTAGAGAGGTCAGATAACGTACAATGTACGTGTTCTCCCCGCCCAGATCGAATTTGTTAGCCACAGCCATGACCGATTCACCCGTATTCGGCTGCCTGCCGATCCAGCGTCCCATATCACCGTTCAGCGCCTGCATAATATCACTTGTCTGCAGCACTGCCCGATCTGATTCAAATGCTGTCGAACTTGCTAACACCCGCCCGTTCAGATCGAGAATCTCCAGCTCGGTGTTGTCCAAAGCAAGGCGAACGAGCAATCTGGACAAATTGTTATTGCCGTCCTCTCCATTGCTCGCTCTGGCTATCGGCTCAAGAAAGTCTCTGTTGTTGGTGATGTGGGTGCTAATCGTATTGTAGATACTCTCGTAATAAAACCGCTGCACGGCCAGCATGAATACAAATTCAACCAGTACGAGTGCGAGAAATACTACAATAAAATAATGCAGCACAATCTGCCGCGTAATACCTTTTTTTATCATTGATCCCGGCCCTTCCATTTGTACCCGTGACCCCATACAGTTTGCAGGTATTCAGGCTCGGAAGGATTGTTCTCGATTTTTTGACGCAAACGACGGATGTTAACATCCACAATTTTAGGATCACCCATGTACTCTTTGCCCCATACGTGATCCAGCAGCAGATCCCGGCTCAGCGGCGTATTTTCTTTTTCAAGGAAAAACTGTATTAAAGAGAACTCTGTAGGCGTCAGCTCGATCGCTTCATTATTCTTTTTAAACTGTTTGGAGATTAGATCGAGAGAGAACGGTCCGGATTGGAACGTTACCTTGGCGGCGGTTTCGCGATGCACGTTGACCCGGCGCAGCAAGGATTGAATACGTGCAATCAGTTCGGTCGGACTGAACGGTTTGCTTACGTGATCATCTGCCCCGACTGACAGAGCGTATACTTTATCCTGCTCCTGAACCTTTGCCGTCAGAAAAATAATGCCAAGCCGTTCGTTCGTTTCACGAATGCGTCTGCATACTTCAAACCCGTCAATTCCCGGCACCATAACGTCCAGCAGCGCCAGATCAATATCCGGGACGGATTGTAGAATGCGAAGCGCTTCATGCCCATCCCCGGCTTCCAGGACTTCAAATCCGTTTCTTTTCAAGTTAATTACGATAAAACTACGGATGGATTCTTCATCCTCAAGAATAAGTACTTTACTCATTAAGTTCTTCCTTTCTATTCAGCTGAGAAGTTTTACTTAATGCATCCTTGCCCGCCTCCGCTTGTGCAACACGTGATGCAATTACCCGATCTTTCGTTCGCGTAATTTCCTTCCAGCTTTTCCCCTTTTCAAGATCCCACTGTGAAAATGTAAAATATTTGACCTCGGCCACGGTTTCATCCGTTTTGATCATTTTGAACCGGATATATTTTTCCTTCTCCGATTTGGTGTCAATTGTGATCTTGCCGTACCATTCCGGCTTCAGGTTAAGATGGAACAGGTCTGCATCATCCCGGAACTGGAACGACACAAACTTCTTGCCTTCTTTGCCATCCCACTGGTAGAACGTATAGAACCACATGCGTGAATCAAACACGTAATGCTCCCAGCCCTTTGGTGTTTCTTTTAATCCAAACTCAATAATACCATCATTATTCACATCACCGCTTAAAATTTTGTCATCTCTGTACGTTTGATCCGGTGATTTAAAAGCGCTGACGAGTTTGTTGTCCTGAACATACATAATTTGTGTGAAGGAACTGCGATCATCGAGGTCTGCATCCAGCACGATGCCCATTTTTCCGTCAGTAATCTCGCCGCCAAGCGCATTGTATACTTCTTTGACCGTATAGTCCGTAACAACCTTGTCTATTTCCTTAAAGCTGTCGTCCTGATACTGGTACAAAGCAATCGTGGCGAATCCATTGGCATTTAACGAAACAACAACAAAATCACTTTTGCCGTCCCCGCTTAAATCAAGCGCATCGCCCTGCATATCATCAATAATCACCTGATTATACGGCACACCACCCAGTACCTGCTCCAGTACGCCTCCCTTATACGAATAAGCCGTCAAAGCTTTCTGATCCTGCAGGCTGACTCCCACCACGATGTCCGGATTACCATCATTCGTAATATCCATTACCTTAAACGATTCCAGTTCGTTACCTGGTACATCAAACGTCAGTTTTTTGACCCAGGAGCCTCCCTGCTCCTCCAAAATCATGCCATGGATACGCACATTTTCATTCGGCGTCTCATAGAAAACACTCGCCTCACGAATACCGTCGCCATTCAGGTCCTCGACACGAATCATGCTCGTGTTGCTCATGTCCTTAGGACGAATCAGCTTGCTTTCGGGCGGAGTTTCCTTTTGCACAATATTATACAGCTTCTCTTTGTCCGTAGACATCATCGGCGGCTTCATCAGAAGCTTGGGGTCGCTAATTACCGTACAGCCGCTCAGCACCGCTCCAAGCAGAACAGCCATTGAACCTGCTGCTATGCAGCGCCCCCAACGCGAATTAAGCAATCTCATCACTCTTTTCATTATATCGGTTAAATCTGATTTTTTTCCTGCTGTGTCAATCTGCGTCCGCGTATATCAAACACAATCCGGCCTTCCGCAATGCCCCAGATTCGTGAAGCATGCTTCTCTGCGAGTTCAATCGGAAGCACGGTAATTATGGTTGCTCGTTCCTCTTCACATAATTTGCGCAAAGTCTCCAGTACGGCGTCAGCGGTGTGGGGATCAAGACCGATGACCGGTTCATCCGCCAGAACAACCTTGGCCCCGTGTGCAAGAGCACGTGCAATGGCAACACGCTGTTTCTCGCCGCCGCTCATCTTCTCGGCAGTCTGATGAGCCTTGTCCAAGAGACCAAGGCCTTCGAGATGATCCATCGCTCCCATGTAGTCGTCTGAACGCACCATGCCTGTTGCCATCCTCCATAACGGAGTCTGACCAAAACGTCCAATAAGTACGTTTTTAAGCGCCGTTTTTCTCGGATACAACTGCGGGTTCTGCTCCAAGTATGCCCATTCTCTTCTGATTTTCTGTTTACCGGACCAGCCCTCTTTCAAAATATCGATGCCATCGACCGTGAAACTGCCGGAATCCCACTTTTCTTTCATCGCCAAACATTTCAGCAGCATGCTTTTGCCGCTCCCGCTGGAGCCGACCACCGCAATCATCTCTCCTTGCTGCATATCAAAACGAATATCACGCAGGATGGGAATACGATCCACTCCAACGGATTTACTCAAGTTCTCCACTCTGATCATCGCGATGTCTCCTCTTGTCCATGTTTTTCCCTGCTACTAGTGTACTCGGAAATGGACATCAATTTCCATGCGAACACCCGCTTCTATTTTAACACAAATTCCGCTTCACGTTTACGCCGAAATAATACACCCGTGATGCCAAAAATGATATAAAGGCAACCAAGCATCGTAAACATGCTGCCAGGGGACACCCAATTAATCAGTTGCCCCCCCAGATTGGGGCCAACGATGCTTCCGATCGTAAAATGAAATGAGGCGACTACATTTGCTGCAGGCAGCAAGGCTTTCGGCAAAATATCTGCGGCATACGCCAGACCGAGAGAGAAAAAGGAACCGACAAGCCCGCCCGCAATGAGCATGAGTATCAGCGTTAACCAAAAATGCGTGCCTACAAGAGGAACTAGCATAAACGCAAGGCCTCCTCCTATACCAGCTGTCATCAGAACATGTTTTCGACCATATCGGTCACTTAACATGCCAAGCGGAAGCTGAAGAAACAATCCCCCGATCCCTATAAAAGGAAGCAGGGAAGCAATCTCGTTTGCATCATATCCGATTCGGAGCCCATACACCGGGAAATTGCTGTTCATGCCAGCCTCCATATAACCGTATAATAGTGCCGGCAGCAAGGCATACCATGCCCAGGCGAAGCTGCGGCGAAAACGCCGTTCCGGCAAATGACCATGCTCTGCTTTTTCTGGCCTGGTATCTGGCAGCTTCAGCATGACCAGAACAAGCACTGCGGCCATACCTGCAAACAGCACCAGAAACGGAACAGCATCACCGAACGTGAGCAGTTTAATTCCTAGCGGGCCGATACTGAAGCCCAGTCCATAAGACATACCGTATAGCGATATGTACCGCCCCCGCTTCTCAGGTGCCGTGACCAGTAGCACCCATAGCTGGGCAGCATAATGCAAAGCACTATCTCCAATGCCAACAATCAGGCGAAGCACAAACCATATTTTCAGTCCAGGAAAGTAAGGAAACAACAGTAAAGGCAGCATGACCAAAATCAAACCGCCAACAATCAGCTTTTTAAATCCCAATGCCCCAAGCAGACGCTCGGCAGCCAGTGTCATGGCAAAGGAGCCCACATAGAGCGCTGCAGCATTTAGCCCATTCACCCCGGGAGAAACGCCCTGCTGCTCCAGGAAAATGGATAGCACAGGCAGCAACAGCCCTTGGCTGACTCCTGCTGCAACAATAACAGTAATCAGGATCAAATAGTTTAATGTGGAAGGTGATATTTTAGATTTGAATAGGGATGTCACAATAATTTATTCCTCCTGCAAGCGCAAACAAAGAAAAATCGCCATCGCTGACGATCTTTAGTCTGTCTTTATATAGGTGTATACTTTAACGATTGTGAAGCGATATAATCCCGAACTTGAACATTATAGTGGACAACGCCCTGCAAAACAAGCCATAATAGTACATAAGTCGCTGTGTATATCTAGATGTGACGGGAGGATTCTGCATCATTATGGCTTATCACGTTAAAATTGATGTCTCACCGATATATGAGATGCTTAACAGCTTTCTGGTCTATGTTACTAAGAAATGGATTCAGCATCTGGACATTGGTCCTGAATGGATTCAGGACGTTGAAGGCAAGCTAAGCTCCAATGTGAGAGCCGCACTTGCACCAGCCGCAACGTGGCCCTTTGACGATTTCGATGTTCTGTTTGCATGGGCAGCTTATCAGAATACAACCTCGGAGAACCAGGACTTTCTGAATATGCTCTCCGAACTTTCAGCAGAAGAATTGTTTGCACGCGTATCTCCTTTAATGCCTGAGCTTACAATAGAAGAATCCACGCGTATTCGGAACAGCTATGTCCCATTATTGCGACTATGGGATCAGCATTACTGCAAGAATATAAGCGAGGATTATCGTGTATGGCTTGAAGAAGACGCTGAAGAAAAACGTATTTTGCTTGAAAAGATGGGGCCTGAATTATTAATTGAATACGCCACAGCAGGTGTAATTGTTGAACCGATGCCCGGACTTAACGAAGTTATTCTGTTCCCGACTGTGCATAACCGTCCAATTAACATGTACTGCTTCTATGAAGGCATGATGATTATACAGTATCCTGTAGATACACCCGAGGAAAGCGAAGACGAGCCGCCAACATGTTTGCTTCGATTCACGCATGCGTTGGCAGATCCCGAAAGACTTCGCCTGTTAAGATATGTATCGGACGAACCGAAGTCGCTTGCAGAGATGTGTGAAGAGCTTGGCAAAGATGAAGATCCAGTGAAAGATCAGGTCATGGCCCTTCGTATTGCCGGTCTGCTGCGTACGCATCTGCTTGGAAGCAATCGTAAAGAAAAATACAGCATTCGGCCAGACGGCGTATCTGAATTAAATATGTTTCTGGAATCCTATATTCGCATCTGAATGATGTGAGCAATAGAAGTTTGCCGGCTGTAAGGAGTGAGTAACTATGGCTTTAATTAAACAACATATTTTGTTTGATCTCGATGATACCCTTGTGTATTGTAATAAATACTTTAATCTGGTTCTGGGAGAGTTCTTTGAGAACATGATGCAATGGTTTGATGGACATCCCCTGACCACGCAGCAGATTCGGGAGAAGCAGCTTGAAATAGACGTGACTGGTGTAAACAAGGTCGGGTTCGCAAGCCACCATTTTCCGCAGTCCCTGATTGATACGTATCGTTACTTTTCCAAAAAGTATGCCCGGCCTACTTCAACCAAAGAAGAAACATACCTGAGCAAGCTGGGCATGAGTGTATACACACAGGAAGTTGAACCTTACCCCCATATGGTAGAAACGTTAGAAGACCTGAAGTCCGCTGGACATTCGCTCTATCTTTACACTGGCGGGGAAACGGTGATTCAGCAGCGTAAAATTGATCAGATGAAACTTTCTATTTACTTTGATGACCGTATTTACATTCGTCAGCACAAAAATATCGAAGCACTGGAGGGCATTCTCGCGAGCGGCCCGTTTGACCGGCGTGCAACCTGGATGATCGGCAACTCGCTTCGCACAGACATCATGCCTGCCGTGAACGCCGGAATTCACAGCATCTATATCAAACAGCCCAATGAATGGCAGTATAATATCGTGGAGCTGCAGCCCAACCCGGAAACCTCCATGTATACGATCACTGCGCTGGAAGAGGTCCCTAAAGTAATTCATGAAAATATAGAACAGCAGCAGAAGCAAAGAACCCATGGATAATGAGTCCTGCAAATGACAAGAAACCCTGCTTCCTGGCGAATGCATCCTTTGTTTAGGACATTTCACCGGTAACACGGGTTTCTTTTTCATTGTGTATACGGACAGGATTTTCAGATTTTCAGGATTTTTTAGGTTTCCTGCTTCTCCCCTGATAACTCGCCTGTCGCAGCATTCTTCAAAATGATACGTGCCTTCACCGTGCTGCCGTCCTTGCGTTTGAACGAGAGCACCTGCGTGCTGCCCTTCTCCACTAACGACTTTAACATGCTGCTTGTAATCTTTTTACCCGCATATTCTTTCCAGATGACAAACGTACAGCCTTCTTTGAAACGAGAGCACCCGTACCCCTTCTTGCCCTCAATGATCTGCCCGCTGCAGCCGGGAGAAGGACATGAAGCAAGCACCTCTCTCACACCTGATTGCGGTGAAGCGCTTGTTCGCACAGCCGTTTGTGTACTTGAGCTTGTATTGGCTGCGGAAGCTTTCCTTGAACCGGCACGATTAGTGGAGGTGTTTCCTGCCAGTGACTTGCGAGCTGAAGTCCCTTTACCCTTGCCCTTACCTCCACGTGTATCTTCACCAAAAGCATTGGCCGCAGCCGGAGTCTGAACACGTACCTTCTCAATAATGGACAACGTAAATTTTTTGACGTTTTCCATGAACTTGTCCTGTCCTGCCTCACCTTTGGAAATCTGGTGCAATCGGCGTTCCCACTGCCCGGTCATCTCAGGGGAAGTCAGCAAATCTACACCTGCACGACGAATCAGCTCGATGGCTGTCCGTCCTTTCAGAGTCAACTGCATCTTTTTCCCCTGCATCGTGATATAACCTACATTTTTGAGTCGCTCAATCGTTGCGGCACGTGTCGCCGGGGTACCCAGACCGCTGTCTTTCATCGCATCCCGCAGCTCTTCATTCTCGATCTGTTTGCCTGCGCTCTCCATTGCCTTGAGCAGCGTTCCCTCTGTGTAACTTTTGGGCGGCTGGGTTGCTTTCTCTTTAAACTCACTCTTTGTACAATGAACAGGCAAGTCAGGCTGTACCGCAAACGCTTTGTCGGTCCATTCCTCGGCTTCCTCTTCTTCATTGCCGTTTTTTTTGCTTTTTTTCTTGCCCGAAGCCCCTTGCTCCGAATCATTGGAACCCAGTACGACTTTCCAGCCAAGCGACAACAGCTCTTTGACAGACGTTTTGAACTCATGCTTTTCAACTACCGTCAGCACGGTATGCTGCTTGTACTCCGCTGGGGGATAGAAATGAGACAAAAAACGTCGCACAATCAGATCGTAAATGTTCTGTTCATCCTTGGACAGCGTTCCTGGCCGTTTCAACGTTGGCAGAATCGCATGGTGATCCTCCACCTTGGTCGGATTACATACCCCTTTATTGTTCTTGTGCACCAGCTCAGGCTTTGCACCCAATGCCAGCTCGCTGTAGGTTCCATTTTTGAGCAGCTGCAGCGTTTTGTGCATGCCTTCAATGTTCTGCTCCGTCACATAGTTGGAATTGGTACGCGGATACGAAATGACTTTATGTTTTTCATATAACGCCTGCGCGATATCCAGTGTTTTTTTGGCCCCGTAACCATACTTCGCATTCGCCTCCCGCTGCAAAAGAGTAAGGTCATACAGCCGATACGGATACTCCTTCGTTTGTTTGGCTTCATATTTCGCGATGTGCCCTGTCTTGCCCTTCACACTGACTGCTATGGCCTCTGCGGCTTCCGCATCCGTCAGCTTGTCGCCTTGACGTACCCCCCGATACTCGACACCCTCCTGTCGAAACCAGGCTGCTACTTCATAGAACGTCTGTGATTGAAAAGCCTCAATCTCGATCTCCCGATCATAGATCAGCGCGAGCACGGGTGTCTGCACACGGCCTACAGACAAAAGAGCATTATGCCTTGTCGTGAACGCCCTGGAGGCATTCATGCCAATCAGCCAGTCCGCTTCACTTCGCGCACGCGCTGCATGTGTCAGATTTTCAAATTCAGACGCATCTTTAAGCCCATCAAATCCACGCCGGATGCTCTCGGCCGTCAAGTCCGATATCCATAAACGTTTGACAGGCTGGCGCAGCTTCAACTGCTGCTGAATGAGGGCAAAAATATACTGCCCTTCCCGCCCGGCATCACATGCATTCACGATAGACGAAGCCCGCTTTGCGAGTTCTCCGATCGTTTTAAGCTGATCCTTTGTCCGTGGATTGGGCACAATTTTAAATTGCTCCGGGATGATCGGCAGGTCTGCAATGTTCCAGCGCTTGTACTTCGAATCATAGGCATCCGGTTCAGCCAATCCGAGCAAATGCCCAATTGCCCAGGTGATGATATAATGCTCACCTTCCAGATATGTTCGATTATTTTTGGCTTTTGGTTCTATGACGGCGGCAATGGTTCGACCCATGTCGGGTTTCTCCGCGATAACCAGTGTCTTCATCCGTCCATCTCTCCTCCTTCACCGCCATGTATGACGGCAAAAAGGGGCCTTCCGCCGACGGAAGCCCCTTGCTTCTGAAACATATTATATCAGATTTTGGATTCAAGAGCACCTACCGGAAATGAATTATCCAGCCGCTTGCTCATCTACCTTATGCTTTTCTCTGCATTCTTTGCAGACTCCCTGAAAATCAAGCCGATGATCTGTGACCGCAAATCCATACTGGCGCAGCACCTGCTGCTCCAGTTTCAGCAGTCCATCTTCCATAATTTCCTCTACACTTCCACATTCGGTACAGATCAGATGGTGATGATGATGAGAGCCGTCTGTGCTGCGCAGGTCGAAACGAGCCGCTCCATCCCCAAAATTAATTTTCTCAACAACCTGAAGGTCGCTCAGCAGCTCCAGTGTTCGATAGACGGTTGCAAGCCCGATCTCCGGGAACTTCTCCTTGACCAGCAAAAATACTTCCTCTGCGCTGAAATGATCCTTCTCATGTTCAAGCAGCACACGTACTGTCACTTCACGCTGTTGCGTTAACTTATAACCTTTATCAACCAATTGATTTTTAATTTGATGAATTTGCTCTGTAATGGACTTGTCCCGATTACCTGCCATGCGGGTGCACCTCCGTTAATAATTCTACCTTATTTTACTTAAACGTATGTTCTTAGATATACTCACATTTTTATCATGGTCATGTTTCACACTACACATTATCTTATTTATAATAATTATAATCTAATAATAAGTCTTTATTTTGTAAAAAGCAATGCTTTCAATCACACTTTCACAACAAATACGGCAACGATTGCGGTGTAATACAATGAACAACAAACAGCCCCCGCATCTGCGAGGGCTGATCTTTTATGCAATATGCTATTTGCTTTGACTTCTTAATAAACAGTAATAATAACAGCTCATTTATGCAGCAGTATTAAGCAAGCACCGTTGCACCCATCAAATATTTATCAACTTCACGAGCTGCTTCACGGCCTTCATTGATTGCCCATACGACCAGACTTTGACCACGGCGCATATCACCCGCTGCAAATACTTTGTCCACATTGGTGTTGTATTTGCCATAACGTGCTTTAACGTTTGTACGACGATCTGTTTCCAGTCCAAGCTGCTCAACCAGCGTTTGTTCCGGTCCATCGAAACCAATTGCAATCATGGCCATTTGAGCAGGAAATACACGCTCTGTACCCGGGATTGGCTGGTAGATTTTGCGGCCAGTCTCATCAACAATACGCTCGATTTGAATCGTGTGCAGCTCTTTGAGATTGCCCTCATCATCACCCACAAATTTTGTAGTCATGATCGAGAACTCACGCGGGTCTTGACCAAACAAAGCTTTTGCTTCTTCTTGTGCATAGTCAAGCGTATACACGTTAGGGAATTGCGGCCAAGGGTTGTTGATACGATCACGCTCCATTGGTGCTTGCGTGTGTGTACCAAATTGCGTAATGGTACGGCAGCCATGACGAAGCGAGGTTGCAACACAGTCAGAACCTGTGTCCCCGCCACCGATTACAATCACATCTTTATCCTTCGCTGAAATATAATTGCCATCTTCCAGGTTGGAGTCCAGATAACTCTTGATGCTGCCATTCAAGAAGTCCATGGCGTAATGTACGCCCTTCAGAGTAGAGCCTTCGATGTTAAATTCACGTGGTTTGGTTGCTCCGCCACACAGAACCACTGCATCATATTCATCAACAAGCTGTTGAGCGGGAATATCTTTTCCGATCTCGGTATTCGTAATAAACTGAATGCCTTCCGCTTCCAGCAAATCTACGCGACGCTGTACCACTTTTTTATCCAGCTTCATCGTTGGAATTCCGTACATCAGCAATCCGCCGACACGGTCCGAACGTTCATATACGGTTACCGAATGTCCGGCTTTGTTCAATTGAGCTGCTGTTGCAAGTCCCGCTGGACCTGAACCAACCACAGCTACTCGCTTGCCTGTGCGTTTCTCCGGCGGCTGTGGAACTACCCAGCCCTCTTCGAATCCTTTTTCGATAATCGCTTCTTCAATCGTTTTAATGGTTACAGGTTGACCAATGAGTCCGACTGTACAAGATCCTTCACAAGGAGCTGGACAGATGCGTCCTGTAAATTCCGGGAAATTGTTCGTTTTGTGAAGGCGTTCAAGCGCTTCTTTCCACAAACCACGATAGACGAGATTGTTCCACTCTGGAATCAGGTTATGAACTGGGCATCCCGACGTCCCGCCAATCATATCTATACCTGTATGACAATACGGGGTACCACAATCCATACATCGTGCACCTTGTGTTCTGAGCTCTTCCTCAGCCATATGTTTATGAAACTCTTCCCAATCCTTGATGCGCTCCGCTGGCTCTCGATCGGCAGGGAGCTGCCGTTTGTATTCCATAAATCCAGTAGGTGTAGACATCTTACGTTTCCCCCATCCGTTCTTGTCTTAATCCCTTCATGCGCATGGCTCTATATGAAATGGATTACTCGTTTACCTGAGTTTTTGTCTATTGTATCACAAAATCTACTCAAAGATATTTCAATTATAGTAGCATTTATGGCAATGAATATTAAATGGATTATCCGCATAATTATTTGTATTTTATTCATGATAGCGTTCAAATCAACATATGGTCAATAGCAGAAATTTGGTTTTAAAACGCAAGATGCCCTTCGTAATAACCGATAGTTTCAGAGATAATTCTTAATAATGTTATATAAATGTAAGATAAATTACCATTAAAATCAATAGTTTTGGAAAAAATAACTCTGATACCGAATTAGAGTCATGATTTAAAGCTTTACAATGTTGACTCACACTGTTTTTACACTTTTTAACCAAAACTCAATCCGGCCAAATGTATATTATGCAAAACCATCCAGTTCAGGTGTCATATTAATGTCATATCATAATGCTGCTTCAATTTTAACTATCCATGAAAAATAAAAAGGCACCGTTCACGAAAAATTCGCAAGTCGATGCCTCTTGTTCTATTGTATTCTCACTCGAATCACACGATACGCTTCACACCTGTTGTTTACGCTCGTAAAATTCAAACGTGAAGGGATAGACGTTTTTCTCATCCTGCTCGCCTTCAATCTGCTCCTTCAATTCCCATTCCGACCAATTTACTTCAGGAAAGAAGGTATCGCCCTCAAATTGTGCGTGAATTTTGGTCACGACCAGACGGTCGGCAAACGGTAAGAACTCCCGATACACCTGAGAACCACCGATAACACAGAGCTGCTCGCCCCGTGCAGCAGCAAGCCCCTCTTCAATCGTATGTACGATCTCCGCTTGATCTGCTTTGTAATTCAAGTCCCGGGTCACAACAATATTACGACGCTGGGGAAGCGGCTTGCCGCCAAAGGACTCCCATGTATTCCGCCCCATAATAATTGTTTTGTTAATCGTCTGCTGTTTGAAGAACGCCATATCTTTCGGCAATCGCCAGGGAAGCGAATTGTTAAGCCCGATAACACCGTTCTCTCCCATAGCCCATACAAGTTCAATACTCAACAAACGTGCCTCCTTCCGTTGAATGAAAATAAGTAAAGGTTGAACAAAAGATTTTACACCATCCACTCCGATGACAGAACAATCTGGAGAGCAGCGGTTATCCCCAGATTTTTTCGATTCCCTTTTCTTTAGGGGAAAATGCCGCCTGTTATACCGCTATTGGTGCTTTGATGCCCGGGTGGTGCTGATAGTTTTCGAACTCGAAATCTTCAAACTTGTAGTCAAAAATGGAATCTGGCTTCCGCTTGATAATCAGCTTGGGCAGGGCAAAGGGCTCTCGCTCCAGCTGGGTTTTCACCTGCTCCACATGATTGGAATAGATATGCACATCTCCACCGGACCAGATAAACTCACCAACCTCAAGGTCACACTGCTGAGCAATCATATGTGTCAGAAGCGCATAACTGGCAATGTTAAAGGGAAGTCCAAGGAATGTATCGACAGATCGCATCGTCAGCATACAGGATAACTTACCCTCAGCTACGTAAAATTGAAACGCAAAATGACAAGGCGGCAATTTCATATTGTTGATCTCGGCCACATTCCATGCGCTTACCAGATGACGGCGGGAATCCGGATTATTTTTAATGGAATCCACCACAGCTGCTATCTGATCTATTTTTTCCCCATTGGGCGCTTCCCATGTACGCCACTGTGAGCCATACACCGGGCCAAGATCACCGTTCTCATCGGCCCAATCATCCCAGATCTTCACACCGTTTTCCTTCAGATAAGCGATATTTGTATCACCGCTCAAGAACCACAGCAGCTCATGGATGACCGATTTCAGGTGAATTCGCTTGGTCGTCACCAGCGGGAATCCTTCGGACAAGTCATAACGGAGCTGTCTGCCAAACACGGATTGCGTGCCTGTTCCAGTACGATCCCCTTTATGCACGCCGTTATCCAGTATATCTTGTAATAAATCGAGATAGTTTTTCATGTTGGTATCTCCTCGCATCTCTATATATGTTGCTCACTAATAACCAAATGGGCTACAGACATTTCAGGTCTGATCATTTTAATAGTGTACCATAAATCCTTCACACTATGGCAAGAGACTTATAACCTCATCAAACTTGTACCAGAACACTGTAAAACCGTAATACCACGATACACACTTAACAAAAAAAAGACGAACAGCGCATCAGCGCTATTCGTCTCTTTCGGATGTACATATGATGCCGGACGAATCCGAGCTTTAGATGATCTTAACGGGAGATGATGTGGATCGGGTGACCCATTACCAGTTCCGCTGCTTCCATTACGATTTCGCCCAAAGTTGGGTGAGCGTGAATAGTAAGCGCCAGATCTTCCAAAGTTGCACCCATCTCGATTGCAAGACCAAGCTCAGCAATCAGGTTGGAAGCTTCCAGACCAACGATTTGGCAACCCAGTACAAGGCCGCTTTCTTCGTCAGCAACGATTTTCACGAAGCCTTCAGCATGGTTCAAAGATACCGCACGGCCGTTACCCGCATAAGGGAATTTGCCTGCTTTTACTTTGTAGCCTTTTTCTTTTGCTTCTTTTTCCGTGTAACCTACGCTGGAGCACTCAGGATCTGTGAACACAACAGCTGGCATACATTTGTAGTCAACTACAGATGGTTGTCCAGCGATTGCTTCAGCAGCCACTTTACCTTCGTAAGAAGCTTTGTGTGCCAGAGCCAGACCAGATACGATATCACCAATTGCGAAGATATGAGGAATGCTTGTGCGACCTTGGTGGTCAACTTTAACGAAACCACGCTCGTCAACGTCAACACCGATCATATCAAGACCCAGTTCTCCGTCTGTGTTAGGACGACGTCCTACAGTAACGAGCAGGTAATCTGCAGTTACTTCTTTGGACTCACCATTTACAGAATATTTAACAGTAACATCTTTATCTGTTTGCTCAGCGCTTTCCGCTTTTGCACCCGTTACGATTTCGATGCCTGTTTTCTTCATGTTTTTAGCAACAAGGCTAGTCATGTCTTTATCGAAACCTGGCAGTACAGTATCCAAACCTTCGATGATGGTTACTTTCGCACCGAATTTGGAGTACATTTGACCAAGCTCAGCACCGATGTAGCCACCGCCGATAACGATCAGGCTTTTTGGCACTTCAGGCAGGTTCAATGCTTCTGTCGAAGACAAGATGCGTCCGCCAAACGGGAAAGGTTTCAGTTCGATTGGACGGGAACCTGTTGCGATAATTGCATTTTTGAATTTGTAACGCGGGGATTCGTGATCGTTGAATACACGCGCTTCATTTTCGTTGATGAACATGCATTCACCGTTAAAAACTTCAACTTTGTTGCCTTTAAGCAAACCAGCTACGCCGCCAGTCATTTTCTTAACAACGCCGTTTTTGAATTCTTGCGTTTTCGCGAAGTCTACTTTTACGTTCTCAGCGGAGATACCGAAAGCATCGCCGTGAAGTGCAGACTCGTATTGGTGTGCAGCAGAGATCAGAGCTTTAGATGGGATACATCCGCGGTTCAAACATACGCCGCCCAGCTCGGATTTGTCTACGATCAATACGCTTTGGCCCAGTTGTGCAGCGCGGATGGCAGCTACATAGCCGCCAGGTCCCGCACCAATTACTAATGTGTCGATATTGAGAGAAGCGTCGCCTACTACCATATCTTACACCTCCATAACAAGCAGCTCAGGGTTAGCGAGCAGCTGTTTAATGTAATTCATAAAGTTTTGTGCTGTTGCGCCATCGATAATACGGTGGTCGAAGCTCAAGGACAGAGCCATTACAGGTGCTGCAACGATTTCTCCGTTTTTCACAACGGCTTTTTCGCTAATACGTCCTGTGCCCAAGATTGCAACTTCTGGGAAGTTGATGATTGGAGTGAAGAACATACCGCCAGCAGAACCTATGTTAGTGATGGAGATTGTGCTGCCTTTCATTTCATTAGGACCCAACTTGCCTTCGCGTCCACGAGCTGCCAGATCACGGATGGAATCAGCGATCATCCAGATGGATTTGCGATCAGCATCTTTGATTACAGGAACGATCAAGCCGTTGTCTGTATCTGTAGCGATACCGATGTTGTAGTATTTTTTGTATACAATTTCATTTGCTTCTTCATCGATCATTGCGTTCAAAGCAGGGAATTGACGGGAAGCCGCAACCAATGCTTTAACGATGAATGGCAAGTAAGTAACTTTTGTACCTTTTTTCTCTGCAATTGGTTTCATGCGCGTACGGAAAGCAACCAGCTCAGTTACATCCACTTCGTCCATGATTGTAACGTGCGGTGCAGTGTAAGCCGATTTAACCATCGCATTGGAGATTGCTTTACGGATACCTTTGAATGGTACGCGCTCTTCTTCAAGACGTTGATCAGCTGCTGCAGCTGCAGGTGCTGCGGATTTTTTCTCTTCTTGAGCCGGAGCTTCGGAAGATGCCGCTGCGGAAGAACCGCCACCGTTTTTGAAGGATTCCACATCTTCTTTGGTTACTTTACCGTTGTTGCCAGTTCCGTTAACCTGAGCGATGTCTACACCTTGCTCACGAGCAAATTTGCGAACGCTTGGCGTAGCCAGAACGTCTTTTGCAGGTACTGCAGGAACACTGTTGCTGCCACCTTCTTGCGCTGCATTGGAGCTGGAAGCTGCTGCAGAAGAACCGCTAGTATCAGCTCCGCCTTGTGCTGCGTCTTTCTCTTGT
Organism: Paenibacillus sp. TC-CSREp1; assembly: GCF_050171015.1. Classification (NCBI taxonomy): domain Bacteria; kingdom Bacillati; phylum Bacillota; class Bacilli; order Caryophanales; family Paenibacillaceae; genus Paenibacillus; species Paenibacillus sp. TC-CSREp1. The sequence continues at coordinate 342,674 of NZ_JBNOKM010000004.1, forward strand.
GCACCTTGGTCGCCAGCAGGAGCATCGTCTTGCTCAGGCAGTTCGCCTTCTGCATCGATTACCGCTACAACTTCACCAACGTGGCAAATTTGACCGTCTTTAGCGAAAACTTCAGTTACTGTGCCGTTAACCGGACAAGGAACTTCAACAACCGCTTTGTCGTTCTGTACTTCCATGATGATATCGTCGTCAGTTACTTTGTCCCCGACTTTGATGTGCATCTTGATGATTTCGCCTTCGTGAAGGCCTTCGCCCAGTTCAGGGAATTTATATTCAAATTTAGCCAACTGAAAAACCTCCTTGATTATTTGCTCAATCCTGAAAACAACCCTTAGCTCCAAAAACCAACTGTTACTGCGAGTGCAAATAACTGTCAATCAAGGGGCTAATGGCTGTTTACAGTGCAGCCTGAGCTGCGATGTGAATCACCATACTGCGCCTTGCGGCATGTCAGATGATTGAATTAGAAGTTCATGACTTTGTTAACCGCTGCAACGATACGCGCAGGGTTAGGCAGCCATGTATCTTCGATTTGTGCAAATGGATATACCGTATCCGGACCAGCTACACGCAGAACCGGTGCTTCCAGATGCAGGATTGCTTTTTCATTGATTTGTGCAATGACTTCAGCAGCAACACCTGCGCTCTTCTGAGCTTCTTGTACAACAATTGCACGGTTTGTTTTCTTAACAGAAGCAACTACCGTATCGATATCGATCGGGCTGATCGTACGAAGGTCGATAACCTCAACTTTGATGCCTTGTTTTTCAAGCTCTTCAGCAGCTTTTACAGAAGTATGAACCATCATACCGTAAGTAATAATCGTAACGTCAGAACCTTCACGAACAACGTTTGCTTTACCAAGCTCAACAACGTAGTCTTCTTCAGGCACTTCTGCACGGAATGCATGGTACAGGTTCAAGTGCTCCATGAAGAATACCGGATCGTTATCACGGATAGAAGCGATCATCAGACCTTTTGCATCATAAGGATTCGAAGGAACTACCACTTTAATACCCGGAGTTTGCGTGAGCAAACCTTCCAGAGAGTCTGTGTGCAATTCTGCCGCTTTAACGCCGCCACCGAATGGTGTACGGAATACGATTGGAGAATTGTATTTGCCGCCAGAGCGGAAACGCATACGAGCTGCTTGAACCACCATTTGGTCAAGGGCTTCGAAGATAAAACCTACGAATTGAATCTCAGCTACCGGACGGAAGCCTTGAATACCCAAACCTACAGCCAGACCGCCGATTGCGGATTCAGCCAGCGGTGTATCAAATACACGCTCTTCACCAAACTCTTTTTGCAAACCTTCCGTTACACGGAAAACGCCGCCTACATTACCTACGTCTTCACCGAAGAGCAGAACGTTAGGATCACGTTTCAGCTCTACGCGAAGCGCATCACGAATTGCTTCTTTCATGTTCAATTGTGCCATTTGCTTCATTTCCTCCTTAAACATTGACAGTTCACATTTGAATTCATACATGTATACCGAGACACCAGTGCAGGTGCCGGATGTTTATGCTTTATCGGAAAAAACTTATTGGAAATCAGCTTTTTGCTCTTCCAAGTGCTTAGGCGTTTGTTCGAACATGCTGTCGATCAGGCCTGAAATAGTCATTTTCTCGGTTTTTTCCGCTTTTTTGATCTCTTCGTTCACTTTTGCTTTTGCTTCTTCTTTTACACGTGCTGTATCTTCTTCAGTCCACAGACCTTTTTTCTCCAGATATTTAGCAAAACGTGCAATTGGATCTTTTACGCTCCACTCAGCCTCTTCTTCTTTTGTACGATACTTGGAAGCATCATCAGAGAGGGAGTGTGGACGGAAACGATAAGTAACAGCTTCGATCAACGTTGCGCCTTCGCCATTACGTCCGCGTTCAGCAGCTTCCTGAACCGCTTTGATAACAGCAAAGATGTCCATACCGTCAACTTTAACACCTTTGATACCTGCTGCTACCGCTTTGTGAGCGATGGACAGAGCTGCTGTTTGTTTAGCAAAAGGAGTTGTGATGGCATAACCGTTGTTTTGTACAAAGAAGATTACAGGCAGTTTATATACACCAGCGTAGTTCAGGCCTTCATAGAAGTCACCTTCGGAAGAACCGCCATCACCTGTGTATGTGATAACTACTTGTTTTTGTTTTTTCAATTTGTAACCCATAGCAATACCCATTGCGTGCAGAATTTGTGCACCAATGATGATTTGCGGCATCAATACGTTAACGCCGTCTGGAATTTGTCCACCATGCTGGTGTCCACGGGAGTACAGGAACGCTTGATAAAGAGGAAGTCCGTGCCACACGAGTTGCGGAATGTCGCGATAGCCTGGAGCGATAAAATCTTCTTTTTCAAGGGCAAACTCACTACCTACCATTGTAGCTTCTTGACCAGATACTGGAGCATAGAAACCAAGACGTCCTTGACGGCCAAGGTTTACTGCACGGTCATCCCAAGTACGGGTAAATACCATGCGATACATAATTTCTTTTAATTGATCGTCGGAAAGCTTAGGCATCATGTCTTTGTTAACAATTTCGCCGTCAGGAGACAGCACGGACAGAGCTTCTACATCCTCCGTGTATACTTCATAAGGAACCTTGCTCATTTTTTTCTTCACCTCAACAAAAAATTTGAATATCAAGTTCCGCTGTTATATTATTATTATACACCTGTTTCACTGCATACGTCAAAGAAATCCGTAATATTTTTATGTTTCCTTTTGGATTGTATGTATAACAGGGGTCTAATATTGGTATAACAGCATAATACATGATTGCGTGTTTGACCCATCCCCGCACCAGGTTAATCTTACCGTATTGCGCGGTCGAATGCAAAAATAACCCGGAAAGGTGACGTTTTATGACGGATTCCCGCTATTTGAAACGGACAATTGTTAAGGAAGAGATTGAAAGCCGTTACCTCGGTGAGAAACGGACCCTTCGCATCTATCTTCCTCCAGGCTACAACGAACTGCTTAGCTACCCTGTGGTGTACTGCCAGGATGGCGAGGAATTTTTTAACTTTGGACGAATCGCCACAACAGCCAACCGCATCATTCTCGATGAAGGTGCCGAACCTTTCATAATAGTAGGGGTTCAAGTGCACGTACCCGTAAGAACTCAGGAGTACGCTCCTTTCGGCAGTCGATTCACAGCCTACACCAAGTGCTTTGCAGAAGAGATTATTCCCTATGTGGAAGAGAAATATCCTGTAAGACGTTCTCCGCAGGAGCGTGTTCTTGCTGGCGATTCGCTTGGCGGCAGTGTTTCACTCCATTTGGCACTGTTGTATCCAGAACTCTTTACCCGCGTAATCAGCATGTCTGGCGCATTCTACTCCGCTTCTCAGGAAATCTATGCTGCGGCTGAGGATCTGTCATGGCTGTCGATCTGGATGATTGTCGGTTTACAGGAAACGGCCTTCGAAGCCGACACTGGAACGTATGATTTTGTACAGCTGAACCGGAATACTCGTGATTTGCTGGAAAAACGCGGGGCTCACGTCTCCTATCAGGAGAAGGACGGGAATCACCAATGGGGCTTCTGGCAAAAGGAACTGCCGGATGCTTTGCTCTACTTTTTGCAAGAATAATACAAGCACGATTCTAACTCATTCATTTGTCAGGCGGCTGCCCAGCCGCTTTTCTTTTTTTGAAAACTTGATTTGATCCCACACCATATTGTTACCGCTTACATTAATGCCCTGAAAAAGAAGCAGGAGCTTCTGAATCATTCTCGTTTCCTTCCTGCTTCTTTGCCATTTCACCAATGTTTGATATCTATAACGAATGCTCTTGCTCAATTCTGTTTAACAACACATCACAGCCAGCATTCACCAGCTCGTACACTTCTTCAAAGTTGCCTGTGTAATAAGGGTCCGGTACTTCTCTCAGCGTTTCATTCGGAAGCAAGTCCATAAATTTAAGGATCTCTGCCTCTTCTCCTCCCGGCAAGCTTCGTACATTATCCGCATTCGAGTTATCCATACATATAATGTAGTCAAATTGAGTAAAATCTTCACTCGCAAATTGTCTCGCTGTCATATTCGCATATGAAATTTGAACCGAATCAAGCAATTTTCGCGTACCTTCATGCGGAGGTTTTCCTATATGCCAGTTGCCTGTTCCCGCCGAATCCACTTGAATCTGATCCGCAAATCCCTTCTGAATGACCTTGTGGCGCATAACCGCTTCCGCCATAGGTGATCTGCAAATGTTACCAAGACATACAAATACAACGTTAATCATGTTAATCCCCCTTGCTTAGAGTCCCTTGAATTGCGGACGGTGTATGCTGCTTGATCAGGTTCTCCGACTTTACGATAGTACTCTCGCCTGCAGCCAATGAGCGGCGCGGCAGCTTCCATTTATAATGCACCGAGCACATCCGGAAAAAGACTACCGTCACGAAACAAATCAGAAGACCAACGTTCGTAGTAAACCAGCCCATACCGATTGCAAACCCGGCTGTCATTGCCCAAACGGCATAGATTTCATCACGCAGCACAAGTGGTTTTCGTCCGGCAAGCAGATCACGAATGATTCCTCCCCCGATGCCCGTCATCACAGCAGCTACAATGACTGCACTGATCGGATGGCCCATGTTAGCTGCGTATAATCCTCCCTGGATCGCAAAGGCAGCCAGTCCAATCGCATCAAATAATGCTTCTGTGCGTTTCCAATGACCTATCCATTTGAGAGGCAATACAAAAGCAACAGCTACCGATACCAACGCAAGCATAATAAGCGTACCCTGACTCCATAGCGTCGTTACTGGCACACCAATAAGCACATTGCGGATAATACCTCCTCCGAATGCTGTCACCAGCCCGAGCACCAGCACACCCAAAATATCATACTCCTCTTCCATTGCCACAAATGCACCAGACATTGCAAACGCGATTGTACCGATAATGCTGAATACTTCAAAAATGTGTAAGTCCAACCTGTTCAAACCTCACTTTTCAAGTCATCTCCATGTCGCTCTCCCCATTGTATCCGCGAGTGTAGAAATTGTGCAACCACATTTTGTCGATTATACTGGTTTTGTGTACAGTTGTATCATTTGTTGTATTGCAACCTACTATAAATGTAAATGGTTTTCCTCTATATAATAAGGAAGGATGAAAATAGAATGGATTATAAACGTATCGTGATTTTTACAGGCGGTTTGCTCGCTAAAGAGTTCCTTCAGGAAATCAAGGCCGATGACATCGTCATCGCGGCTGACCGCGGAGCCCTGTATTTAATCGAACATGGAATTAAACCACATATCGCTGTAGGTGACTTTGATTCTATCTCCGAAGCGGAACGGGAGATCGTCAGCCGTAATAGTGTAGAGTTTATTGCATGTGATCCTGTGCATAAGGACCTTACTGATACAGAAATGGCTTTTGAGACAGCTCTGGATCAGGAGCCTACCCATATTCTCATCTTTGGAGCAACAGGTACACGAATGGACCACACACTTGCGAATGTTCATATTATGGTTCGGGCTATGCAGCATCATATTACATGTGCACTGCAGGACGAGCATAATTATATGACGCTGACCACCTCAAGTGCTGTTGTAGAAAAACGTGGATATACATATGTGTCACTTCTTCCTTTAACGCACGAGGTTACCGGCATATGTCTTGAAGGATTTATGTACCCTTTGGATCAGGCAACCATCCGAATGGGACAGTCCCTGGGGATCAGCAACAAGCTGTTAAGTGATTCTGGCACAGTGACAATAGACAGTGGTCTTCTGTTGATTATCCAAAGCAAAGACTGATTCTTTCGCTCGATTCCCCCCTGAGCCATCTTTAATTATTACGTTTTTGTAACCTATATTTCAGAGATAAAAACATAAACAAACAACAGAATCCCCTTGATAATCAAGGGGATTTTTAATTTCAATCTATTATATCATTCGTCAATGATTAATTTTTTGACATTTTTAATCGTATTTTAATAAACGTAGTAAAACTACTGATCTATCAGCCTTTTTGCTTATGTATCCAATTTCTAGGTTGTTACAAACCTGTTATACTCGCTCTAGCAACTTAACGAAAACGAATTTTGGAGGTAATAACAACATGAAAACAAACTTCTTGATCCAAAAGGCCGTAACCGTCGGGTTGTGCGCTACACTAGGTTTTGGAGCTGTACTAATGACAAATGCACCTGTGGCGCAAGCCGCAACAGCATCTGTATCGACAGGACAACAAATTGTGAACTATGGAAAAAACTTTATGGGAACTCCATATAAATTTGGCGCTTCGACTACAACAACCAAGTACTTTGACTGCTCTTCATTCATGAAATATATTTTCAAAAAGTATGGTGTAGACCTTCCGCGCACGTCCGTAAAACAATCCAAGGAAGGTAAATTTGTCTCAAAAGCGAATCTTCGTGTAGGCGACCTGGTCTTTTTCTCTAGCGGCAGCCGCTCAACCGGTTCGAACATTACCCATGTGGGTGTTTACGCTGGCAACGGACAGATTCTTCATACGTATGGCTCTCCAGGCGTAACGCTGTCGGATCTGAACTCTGGTAATTGGAAAAGAACTTACATTACAGCTCGTCGTGTACTCTAGTACGCCTTTACCTTACAATCAAATAATGATACGTGACCGGGTCATATTGATCCGGTCTTTTCATATTTAACCGAATAACGGAATAGATTTCCTCAAAGTCCCCATTTAGTTCATTGTTTCTGTTTTATATATTTACCCGATATGCTGTTCCGTTCAAACTGGATAATGGTGGATGCTCTCCCTTTAATACAGAGAACCATTACCATTTATTTCATTAACCGTATAACATATATCCAACCCCCCGCACCGTCTGGATCAGCTTCACATCTCTCCCTTTATCAACCTTGCCCCGCAGATGTTTAATATACACGTCTACGACATTTGTATCCATCGCAAAGTCATACCCCCACACCTCACGTAAAATATCACTACGCGTGCAAGCTTCATTCAGATGTGTCGCTAAATATTCCAATAATTCATATTCTTTGGGAGTCAGATTCAGGTACTGCCCCGCACGGCTCACTCTGCGTGAACGAAGATTGATTTTGAGGTCCTGCACAACGATGATTTCCTCCCCATCATACGAAGCACTGGCAAAAAGCCGAAGCAAGCTGCGTATTCTGGCTAACATCACCTTCGGATGCAGCGGTTCCTCCATAACGTCGTTTGCTCCAAAATCAAGCCAGTCAATTACTCGCTGCGGAGAAGCTTCGGGAATAATAACAAGAATGGGGGTCACGTTTCCTTGATTCATCCATTTTCTCAAAGTCATTCTATCCTGTTCGGTCCTCTGTATATCCTCTGTATCCCGATCCACAAGAATGATTAATTGTTCCCGAGCAGCATCTGTTTCTCGCGGCTTATCAATTTCAGACCAGTCAAGCTGCCTCACTTCATAACCCTCTTCTTGCAAAATATGCTCTATACGTTGAGCTGCCTCACCCAAACCTGCTAACATAATCGCTGTTTTCATACATCTCACCCGGCCCGTCTGTTTTCCGCCGCTCTCTGGCATGCATTGTACCGTTAGGATGCCTTAAAAAGAAAAAGTCCATTCCCACCGGGAACAGACTTTAAACCTTCATCACATTGGAGTGTACGTTGAGTTTATTTATTTAGCCAAAATAGCGATGTACCAGAGAACGCGCCTCAGCAGTGTCTTTTGTACCGTGAACAAGAACACGGCCATCCTGAAAAATGACCAATCTATGCTTACCTGTTGTCAATGACACCAGAAAAGGATTGCTCTCCACTTTTCCTTCATCAAGCCGAGTCAGACGATCAGCTGTCTGCTGAAGATCAAGCCGCATGGGCCGCGCAGGACGAATCTGCACCGTGTCTCTGCCGCAAAGTACATCCGTTTTCTCCAGATTGGATGCCGAAAGAAACGGATACGTGGCAGATGGGCCGCATGAAGCACAGTCCTGCTTTTTCGCTCCATCCACATTAATGGATATGTACTCGTTGCGCCACACGTCAAAAGACAACAGCTTTCGTCTAAGAGCCGCTGTGTTGCCACTAAGCAGCTTCATTGCTTCCGCTGTCTGATTCGCCGTTACCATCTGTACCGCTTGAGGAATGATTCCCGACGTATCACAGGTATCTCCGCCAAGAGGCACTTCGCCCAGCAGGCAGTTCAAACAAGGTGTCTCCCCGGGCAAAAACGTATACGTAATCCCGTAGCTGCCGACACAGCCCCCGTAAATCCATGGAATCTGATGCTTCTGAGCCATATCATTAATGAGTAACCTTGTATCAAAATTATCGGTTGCATCCATAATCAGATCGGCCTCCGGGATGAGCTCTTCCAGTTCGTCTACGCGTACATCCATCACCTTGGCTTCAATGTGAACGGTCGAGTTAATCGCAGTTAAACGTTTGACTGCCGCCATGGCTTTGGGCATGCGTTCTATTGCATCCTGCTCAACATAGAGCTGCTGCCGCTGCAGGTTGCTCCATTCCACATAGTCCCGATCGACAATAGTTATCTGTCCAACACCAGAGCGAACCAGCGTTTCGGCAATACCTGTTCCAAGTGCGCCTGCTCCAATAATTAATACCTTGCTGTCCTTTAATTTGGCCTGACCCTCTGGGCCGAGAGGAGCATATCGCTCCTGTCTGGAATAACGATCGCCCTGCTCCGCTTGGTATAACTGTTCTGTCATGTATGAACCATTCCTTCCGCCGGACTGCTTGCTGCCGCATAACGCTTCACCGGGATCATGCCTGCCGTATACGCGAGCCTTCCTGCCTCCACCCCCAGCCGCATCGCTTTCGCCATGCTGACCGGATCAGCAGATCCGGATACCGCCGTGTTCAGGAGTACACCGTCTGCTCCCAGTTCCATGGCATAAGCAGCATCCTTGGGTGAGCGCAGACCTGCATCAACAATGACGGGCACAACGGCCTGCTCAATAATTATCTCCAGATTATATGGATTAATGATGCCTCGGCCCGCACCAATCGGAGAAGCACCCGGCATCACCGCATGAACTCCCAGCAGCTGCAGTCGTTTGGCTAAAATAACGTCGTCCGAAATGTAAGGCAGCACCGTGAAGCCTTTTTCCAGCAAAATGCTGCAAGCCTTGTACGTTTCAAGCGGATCGGGAAGCAGCGTTACTCCGTCTCCGATGACTTCAACTTTTATCATATCACAAAGTCCTGACGCCCGTGCAAGCTCCGCAATCCGCACCGCCTCTTCTGCAGTTGAGGCACCTGCCGTATTTGGCAGGAGTGTATATTTACTTAAATCCAGCGTGTCCAGAAAATGCTGCTTACCCGCCTCCTCCAGATTCAAACGGCGTACCGCAAAGGTCAATATCTCTGTACCCGAGGCATCCACAGCCTGGCTCTGAACTTGCAAATCCGTGAACTTGCCTGTTCCCAGCAGCAGTCTTGAATTAAATTCATATTTTCCGATATGAAGCATATCATCACTCTCCCAAATTTAAATGATTAACTATGCTGCGACCTATCTTAATTTAGCCCCCACCGACAAAATGAACAATTTCGATTCGATCGCCTTCTCTCAGCGCTGTTGTTTCATGATGATCCTTTGTCAAAATGTTACGATTCAGCTCTACAACAACCGTTTTCACTTGCAGGTTAAAGGATTGCAGCAATTTGTCCACCCGATTCAAATCATCATCAATTTCCATCTTCTGTCCGTTCACGATAATGTTCAACGCACAACTTCCTTTCTGTTCAATCGATTAGGCGATAAGGCTTCAATCCCAATATCCTCAGCACTTTTGCCCTCCAGCATGTCTGCAATCCAGCGTCCGGTTACCGCACTGAGCAATATTCCGTTGCGGTAATGCCCATAGGCAGTAAACAAACCAGGCATGTTTTCGCATTCTCCTATATACGGAAGACCATCCGGAGTCGAAGGTCTTACACCTGCCCACGCCCGCAAGAAATGAGCTTCTTTGATGCCAGGAACCCAGCTGCTTGCGCTACTAAGCAATCGTTGCACACTATAGGCTGATACGCTGTGATCTTTTTTCCCGGGCCAGCTCGTAGCCCCGATCCACACCTCTCCATTCGCTTTTGGAACGATGTAGACATCCTCCGCATAAAGCGTGCGATCCGGTTTGTAAGCTGTTTGGTCCGCCGGAAATTGAATCGCAGCTACCTCGCCTTTGACCGGAGTTGAAGGCAGGTTGATACCAGCCTGCTGCAGCAGCGTTTCACCATTCAAGCCAGCGGCTATAATTACGTGTTTACAGGTAACATTTCCCTTCGGGGTAGCAATCCCTTGTACACCAAATTGATTCACTATTAATTGAATATCCTTGACGCCTTCCCATATCCGGGCGCCCATCCTGTGTGCTGACCTCACATAAGCTCTGGTCAACGACACGGGCAGAATTTCACTCTCCAATGATCGGTAATAAGCACCATACGTATCCCGATTAAGCCAGCCTGCTTCTCGCTGCACCGTATTTCTATCCCACCAAAGCTGTTCCGTCAGTGGCAAGACTCTTCGATTTTCCTTATAACGACTTATTTCACTGTATGATCTGAACGGTGTGATGAATCCGCTCTGCCTCAACCCGAGTTCCATGCCCGATAGAGCAGACAATTGATCCTTTTGACTGTGCAGCAATGCTCTGCTTTCAAGAGCAGCCTGAGCAATAACAGGATGAGCAAAATCCTCACTATCCGCAGCCAGCATTCCCGCAGCTGCACAGGAGCTTCCGCTGGCAATCTCGTTTTGCTCGATCAGAAGCACTTCATGTCCTCTTCGTGTCAATTCATAGGCAATAGCACAGCCTATAACGCCTCCGCCAACAATAATGGTTTCTGCATGCTGCATGCCGGATGATACAGATCGCGGGATATTGGCAGTTTCATATGAAGTATCGGATTCATATGTTTCATCCGAGGCATAGCATGCATTCCATCTGGATTGATCATCAGAACCTTGATCCCGTGTGACGGTTCCTCGCTTTTGCATGTGCTCATCTCCTTGATTTTGAAACATTCATATTACTCTTTCTGCAGCCTGTTTTATAAGACGGATCGCATGAGCTGGGTCCTCATGCTGAAATACACTCGAGATCACAGCAGCGCCACGAGCTCCCGCTAACCGCACCGCCTGGATGTTGGATGCCTGGATACCACCAATGGCAATCACAGGAATGTCAACGCCTGAGCATACTTCAGCCAGCACCTCCAACCCCCTGGGCGTTAAGTCAGGCTTGCTTCGGCTTGTATACACATGCCCGAAGAACAGGTAATCTGCACCGTAATCCGCTGCCACACGTGCCTCATTTAAGGAGTGCACCGATACTCCCAAGCGCATCCGTTCCCCCTTATTCACAGCATTTATGCTCACATCCGCCTTCGTCAGCATCTGCTGACTCCAGTGTGCACCCCGGCAAAATTCGCTGGGCACAAACGGATTGGCCCCGTTGATGACTATACGTGAGGATGGAACCCCTGACTCTGTCATGTGGCTGGCCCAGATGAAATGCTGCTGCAGCGAGAGCTGTTTTTCCCGGATATGAATGTAATCCACCCAAGGCCATATCTGCTTGACAACATTCAGTACCGTGGTTCGCTCACCCTTATTGGTAGACACAACATGCAGTTCAAAGGAAGAGTCATCTTGGCAGCATGTCGGGCTGCATGTGTCCATTTGCATTGGAGAGTTAGCGATCAGCGGTTTATTCTTTTCATTACTTTCTGCCGCAAGTTCTGTTTTGTTCACGTTGTCCTTCCTCTCATCGGTTCAGCATAAAGTACGGAAATGGCATAACACAAAAAAGCCACTCCCGTAGGAGTGGCTGCGTATAAACAAAGGTCCAGTTAAATAACGAGCGTGCAGCTAATACCTGTTAAACAGTTAAGTCCATAACCGTTCGGCGGTAACTCATGCCTGCATCACTGTATAGTAAGGTTCCTGTTCGTTCATAAAAGGATCACTTACTGTCATTATGCTGAAACGCGCCACTTCCCTACGCTGGTATGATCCAGATCAGGTGCAAAGGGTCCGGAATCGCATTCTTCCATCTCAGCCGCATCGTGCGGCCCCCCTAGTGTTCATATGAAGTTGAAGTTGTAGCCTATATTACCACAGTCGGATTTTTTTGTCATCGTGCTTTTTCAGACCATTCTTCCACATTCCACGTTTTGGTGACCCAGCCTTCGTAAAAATCAGGTTCATGGGATACAAGCAAAACGGTTCCTTTGTATTCCTTCAACGCACGCTGAAGCTCGGCCTTCGCAGTAACATCCAGATGGTTCGTTGGCTCATCAAACAGCACCCAATTGCTTTCACGCATTAGCAGCTTGCACAAACGAACCTTAGCCTGCTCCCCACCGCTCAGCATGTTCAAAGGACGTGTAATATGTTCATTTTTGAGGCCGCAGCGGGCCAGATGTCCACGCACTTCATTTTGAGTCAGATGAGAAAACTCATTCCACACATCGTCAATCGGCGTGATATTTGCAGCACGTACTTCCTGCTCGAAGTATGCCGTCTCCAGATAATCTCCGAGAAAGGTTTTACCGCTAATGGGCGGGATTTTACCCAGAATTGTCTTGAGCAGTGTTGATTTGCCGACACCGTTACAGCCCACAATAGCAATCTTCTCTCCGCGTTCGATGGTCATCGTCATCTTTGGCAGGAGCGGATACGTGTAACCAATTTCAAAATCAACACCTTCAAACACGGTTTTGCTGCTTGCACGGGCATCCTTGAATTTAAAAGTTGGTTTTGCCGCTTCGTCCGGACGATCAATCCGCTCAATTTTGCCAAGCTGCTTTTCCCGGCTTTTTGCGCGTCCCGAGGTGGATGCACGAGCTTTATTCCGCTGAATAAAGTCCTCCTGCTTTTTAATATATTCCTGCTGCTTTTCATAAGCGTCAATATGCTGCGCCTTCTGCATATCCGCCATCTCCAGAAACTTCTCATAATTGGCAGCGTAGCGTGTGAGCTTGGCAAATTCCAGATGATAAATCACATTCACAACTTCATTCATAAATTCTGTATCATGTGATATCAACAGAAAGGCGTGCGGATAGTCTTTCAAATAACGCGTCAGCCATTCAATGTGCTCTACATCAAGATAGTTTGTCGGCTCATCCAATAATAAGGCAGTTGGCTTCTCCAGCAGCAGCTTTGCAAGCAACACCTTAGTGCGCTGTCCACCGCTCAGGGCAGCAACATCCCGATCAAGACCAATCGCATTTAACCCCAAACCGTTTGCCATTTCTTCCACTTTGACATCAATCAGATAAAAATCGCCCTGCTCCAGCTGCTCCTGAATTTCACCCATTTCCTCCAGCAGCTGCTCAAGTCTGTCCGGATCTGCATCGGCCATCTGATCGGTGATCTGCATCAGCTCCTTTTCCAGCTCAAGCAGTGGCAGAAAAGCATCCTACAGTACATCACGAATCGTTTTGCCAGGGGTCAGCTTTGTATGCTGATCCAGATATCCATAACGGACTTTAGGCGTCCATTCCACTTTACCGCTGTCTTTCAGCAGTTTACCCGTGAGGATATTCATAAGGGTTGATTTACCTGCACCATTGGCCCCGACCAGGCCGACGCGCTCTCCGGCAAGCAGACGAAAAGAAACATTTTTAAATAATGTACGGTCTCCAAAATTGTGACTGACATTCTCTACAGACAATAAACTCATAAGATGAGGCTGCTCCTATCTATTTACATGACTTTAGTTAATTTTTGAACCTTTATTTTAGCACAGGTTCTGTCTTTTCTGAAAGTAATGAAAATTGAGCAGAGCAATTATATTCAAAATAACCTTGAGCCGATGCCTGCCTCGATGTCGTAAACACCTCTTGAGCACGAAAGCCAGGATTGCAGGTGGCAGGATAATGATATTTAATACCTGTTGCGGGATCGAGCCCGCCAACAACTGCTGTTCTTTTGACCAGTCTGCCCCCGCCGATCGCAAAATTGTTTATTTTCTGATCCCCCACGGCGATTCCCTGCATAAAAGCGATAATACCGATGTCATTGATCGAATTGTACCAATCTTCCTGCGAAATCAGCGGCATCGTGAATACATAGGACACACCATTTTTTCTTGCAAACTCATTATGCCGATTAATGACCTCTGCAAGCTCGTCCTGAACAAGAGTCACGATTCGACTACGCCGTACCTGTTCAAATACAGTTGAATCCTGAAGCAGTCCGATCGTGCTGCTGTCAGCCAGTTCTTGCTGAAAGCCCTCGATCCATTTACCAGTACCAGCATCATATGCATACACATATCGATCAAGTGTAAAATTAATGCTGTTCCCATCCGAATCTGTATATGTATAAGGCCTTTTGGGGCTCCACACCTGTCTGAAGGACTGCTGCATATCCCCGGTCATCTCGTTTTCTTTGGCAAAAATATAATAACCGTCATAATCCAGTACAACGATGGCTGGAATGTAATCAAACATATGCTGAATAGCCCGCATATCATCCTGAATTCCCATATTTAGAGCCATCGTTTGTGTAAAGGTGGACAATGCCAGCTCCTTATCCGCTCTGACAAACTTGGCAGAATCATAAGCCGCCTCCGCATGCGGTTTCTCGTTCTGATGCATAACTGCACCTGCATCCATTACTGCGGTTTGAAGCGCTTTTTGGTAACGGGTTGCAAGCAGATTCGCCTTTTGTGCATCATCCGTATGAAGTGTGAGCATGTAAAAGAACGGGAAGAAAATCAATACAAACACGATGCCAAGCTCAGTAATCTTCATTCAGCACCATGCCTCCATGTGCAGTAAAAATCGCGGCCGCCTGCGCCGTACCACCTTGAAGCCATTCCCGAATAAGCATAGAAGGTGTACGATTGGTGCTTTTAAGGCTTACAGAGAAAAAATCCCCCACGCTTAGCGTATATCTGCGCCCAGGATCATCCACTGTCAATGTGCCTGACACCGGAAAGAGGCGTTCCCGGATCTGGTAAAAATAATAGCCGTCATGAACGACCTCATAGGTCCCCGTAAAGCTGCTCTGATTCATAGGGTCCGTATAACGCGGTACATATTTTTTATGCAAATGCTCCATGGAGAGTTCATAATTGTTGCCCGTCTGCGCTAACTGCTCTTCAAACTCTGCCAGCATTCGAGGAGAAATATATCCTTTGGTCCGCACAGCATCAACGAAACGAGTGACACTCTGGGACGCAGTCATCCGTGCTATGTCATCCTGACGTTGAGCCGTCTCGGCTGCAGGATAAATATAAAGCAGCAGCACGGCCAGCAGTACGGCCAATAATTTGGACGCTGCATTAATCATTGCTTTCTACCTCCTTCCGAAAAGAAAGCTTTAACAGTTCTCCCGCGTCGCTACGGTTATACACAGGCAGGTAACTGCCTTCCAGTTCGACCGGAATTGTGGCTGACGAATCAGCAAGCGGATCAATGACATATTCATGACCATCTACCTCCACCTGGACCCCGGTGCCTGTCATTTGCCGCACAGTATGCAGCACTTCAGCTCCAGTGTAACGATTCAGCTGACTTGAATGCAGCGTCGTATGGATTCTGCCATCCATTGCTGTAACGCTTGCTGCTCTTTCATTCAGGGCACCCGTTAAGATAGCGATGTTCCGCTGCCCGTACAGGCAGGCTGCCACAAAAAGCACAACCGCCGTACAGAACAGCATCAGATGCTGTGTATTACGTGACATGTTATAACAGCTCCAGTCAAGACTGCTGGAAAATCAGCCCTCTCACAACGTTGGATCGGTCCTTGATGATAATAGCCTTGAACTTACCACTCGGATTAACATATTGATTGTCTTTTTCACTCATCGTCTGATTGATGCTGCCTACCTTCTCATCTGGTGCAAGGACAGAGCCATAGTCCGCGTTGTTAATGTCTTGAGAGATGTTGAGCTGATTGCCATACCATTGTCCACCTCTATTTTTCCCTGTAATCACTTGAATGCCGAACTGGTCTTTGTCCGCGTATTTACGCAGAGCGTTTGTCACCTGTGATCCGCTTATGGTTGTCCCGTCATATACCGTAAATGCAGCCTGGGACAGCTCTGTTTGAATATCTGCAAAATTATTTTGCGCTGTTTTGGTAGCCTCCTGCGCTGATATAAACAACAACACCACAATCGTAATCAAAGCGATGGTCAAAAAGATTCCTGCGGCTACCTTCAAGGCACTTGATGCATTATTCATAAATGAAATACCCTCCTCTAATTTATATTGGTTAATATCCCGTCTCCAACTGCTTCGCGAATCAGTTCTGTATGCTACAGCTTCTGAATTTGTTCATAGTACATGTTCATCTGCACAAAGCTCATACCAACCAGCGGAATGACCAGATACAGAAAAATCAAGGCATACATCGGTGCGAAACCGATTGTTCTTCCCCAGCCTGCTTTAATATCAATCATTTTGCTGTACTCCTGTTTACGCTGTTCAAAATAAAAGGACATCATGCTCTCCAGATCATCGAACGCTTCACGGATAGAGATTTTACCCAGCGCAAGCTGCAGCTTATCAATCAAACGCTGAAACTCAGGCAGCCCCACCTCCTCTTTTAATTGCTCAAGCGCGTCTTCGGGACCATGCTCGAAGTGTAACAAACACTTTTGCAGCGGCCTCTTGAAAATGACAGCAAATCGATTCAGCCATTCAACCATTTCCTCCACAGACATGCGATCCATCTCACGCAAAATCGAAATCACCGTTTGAAACTGATAGATTTCATGCCGCATATCCATGCTTCGCATCTTACGCTGGAACAACATAAGCCAGATCGGCAGATGATAACCGCATAGAGCAATGCTTATGGCCAAAACCACTTCCCACCAGCGCATATACTGCTTGTTATACGATTCGATCTTTTCCATAATGCGTGTAACTGCTTCCGCCTGTGCATCGTGATTCATTGCAAGCGGTGCAAGCTGCTGCATTGCTTCAGAAATATCCTCATACGAAACTCCACGCTGCATCCCCACGTACTCCATAACCGAACGGTCCAGCTGTGTCTTGACTTCAGCCACCTTCAGATCTGCTTCAGACATCGCACCGAACATGCGGTCATCCCTGATGGGATCATACAGGATGTGATTACGCTGAACCTGGTGCAGCAGAAGTATAAAACCCACAGTCAGAACCAGACAGCTGACAAATAACATAAGTCTGCGTATCGCCAGCCATTCGTATTTCAACTCGATACTGCTCTCTCTCATGAGCCGGATTATCTGATGATATGAAGCACTGCCTGGCTTGGGGGTGAACAGCATAGCCAGCCTTCGTAAAAAGAGCTGCTTATACAAAAAACGATCCAGTCTGGAATGCTTTTGTCCGGAACGGTAACGAGTCTCATCGTACTGCTGAAGCCGCTGCAGCAGCAGGTAGGCAACAATGATGATCACGTAGATGGATATTTTCGTGATAAAGCCAAGCTTGCTCCGATAAAACTCATCCATTGTAGGGAAACTGAGCCTGGCCCATCGCTCAATCGGACCTGTAAACAGCACAGGGGCAAGCGCGATCACATTTAATCCTTGCAGCATATAGTCGAGTCGATCACGTCTCAAAATCTCCAGATGAATCTCCTGAGTCAGATGACTTAATCCTTGAAGATAAATAGATCCCTGCTCCTTGTGCTTGTCACCAAACTCCATAACCATATAAGAAATACCGGCGAACCCTTTCAGAAAACGATTGGGCGCAATCTCGTAATAGCGCTCCAGCGCTTCATTGGGATCGGGAGAGGTCAGTGCTTCATAGATCAGCCTTACTTGCTCGGCAGCTTCCCCTGTTCCCGCCTCGGCGGCTTCATATAATGCTTCCTCAACCATTCCATGCTGATGATACCGATGTCTCACATCTGCAAACAGATCAAGCATCTGTACAAGCAGCTTCTTCTCCATCCGGCTCAGGCACATATCCAGCACAAGACTATTTAAAACAACGGCGCAGAGAATGGACAGGATAACAAAAGCAAGTCCCGGTTGCAGCAAGAACAGCACAATACTAACACTTCCATACCCGCCTATAATGATAAGCACAATACTCATTGTTAGACGTCTGAGTGTAGGTTCATCCCTGGCATAGCGATAGGAGATTCTTTTTCTGACCTGTAAAATATATGTCGATATCCCAGGCATCTTGATGCCAAGCCGATATGCCTGCAGCAGGAGGGAACCCCAGCCTTTATATCTCTTGCCTCGAATGGGAATTACAAGGGCAGCAGCATGTATCGGCAGTGCCCCTTTTCTCCGCAGTACATACAGGATCATCTGGGTAATTACCAGGCCAACTGCACAGACACCTAATACCAGCAGCAAGAGCCACTTAACACTCATTGGTCTTCCCCCCAATACTGCCCGATGAATCGAGCGAAATGTTCCGCATCCTGCAGCGTCATCTGCTCCCGCATCTCCGTTATGCTTAAAAGGGAAAGCGGCGCATTTGCCACATATGTCCCGTCCCGATACTCCACAACATTACGAGATGCAAATCCATTCCTCTCTTGAGCCATTCCTGCAGGGCCAGCATGTGGAATACATTCGGTGATTCGTTCAATATATCTGCGTCCTTCTGCATCCTTTTTCATGTGAACATCGAAATTAATCACACTGACGACCTGTTCCTCTGCAATATGTTCATGCTGGAACATGCCTGTTTTCAGCAATGAATTGCGAAGTGAAAATACCAGATCACGAAATGTTTTGGCATGATGCGTAAACAGGGTAAACAGGGATGCCACTTGAGACATCTGGATCATCCATGCAGCCACCTCATCACTTGCTACCTCACCGAGAATGTTCACTGTACCATCTGTTTTTTTCTGTAAATCCAACCCCTGCTGTCCAGATATATGCTCTGTCTCACGAAAACTGAGAATGTTACGGCGGCTGTAAATCCGTCTTAATTGCAGTTCAAACGCCATTTCCTGTACCCTGAGGGTGTACGAAGCATAGATGTGCTTGACCATAGCCATCAGTAATGTCGTTTTACCAGACCCTTGTGCACCCGTCACCGCTGTAATCCGGCTGCCTTTCATCAAATATTGAAGGAGTTGGATTGGTAACTGTGCGTTGTTACCTGTAATCAGCTGTTCAAGTGATGCATTAGGAATATCAAATTTTCGTACAAAGAACGCCCATGATTCGGCAAATGGCGGACGAACCACAACAACACGCGAGCCGTCTTTCATTTCATTGACTTTATAACCACTAGCCTCCGACAATTGACCAGGATAGTTGTATTTGTATATGTTTTGACATACACGCTTCAATTCCCGGTTGCTGCCAAAGCTTAAAAAGGACAAATGAATCGACTTTCCTTTATAAAATATCCAGACACTTTGCACGCCGCTAACCGGTTCTTCGTACTGCTGATCCTCGAAAGCATGTTCCAGCAGGTCATTCCAGGAAGCAGGAGTGTAATGATTCATATGTGGAAGCACCTCTGGAATCCCGTTTACCCCTCCGCTTACCCCGTCAATCCGTTGGTCACGAATCTCATCTACAACCGAGAATCCTTTATAGCTCTGGTAGATACGCTGCACAATAATTTCGACCTTTTCTCTGAATTCCAGCTCGCGATACTCACATTCAAAGACATATTGGATATCCTGCTCGGAAATATAATAGCTTCCACCATCTTCAGAATTCGCTTCCAGCCTGAGTTTACCCAGATCATACGTGTCAATCATTCTGGAAAGTGCATCCGTACCAAATTGCTGACGATAAATATAAAAGACAATTTCAAAACGATCCTGTGCAGTCAAACGTTCGGGCTCTGCAAACATCATAACTTCATCCGCATTAGACTTGTTCAGACCAATCGTTCTTGTCAGCAGATCTGCGATCAGGTTTTTGACATACGTTTTGTCACTGATGCTTCCCGATACACATCCCTTCAGTGCCTTTCTCATCTCGGCACGCTGATTTACTCTTCGGCGATACTCCTCTTCATGTAAACCCGCATCCGCAAGCTGACTGTGGCTTATTTCATGCAATGAATGTTTAACCTGATTAATTAATGATTCAATGGTAAGAGCTTCTCGCTCAGGTAATGCTTCATTTTGTTCCCGAAGTACGGCGCGATACTTAAACCAGATAAAATACAAACCGGCCATAACAATCATCGTTATGCCTATCGAATTCATGAGCATTGGATATTCAGGCTCCCCTTTCCAGCCTCTTCAGTACAGTACGCATCTCCGCACCATCCATCATCAGGCGGGCAAGTTCACCCAGACCAGCGGCAAAACTCCCTTTACGGGCATGTTTGCTGTCTCCCTGAATCTCAAGCTGCAGATATCTGGCCGCATCTCTGCGATTCATAGCATCCAGGCAGCTGGTCGTGTACGGGATCGCAGACAAACTTCCCTTATATTTGAAGCCACGCTTAATATTAGAGAGAGTTGCACGAGATTGAGAGTCATATTTATTAATGAGCACATGCACTTTCTTTTCACGCAGCTGATCTGGCATAATCTGTCCAAAGAAGGTTTCCAGGTTCCTCATATTCTGATTCAGCACAGCAACAACACAGTCTGCTTCCCTTAGCATTAGCGGTGTATCGACATGGTCATGAGGCGCATCCAGAAGAATCAGATCGTAACATTGATTAGCCGTATGCAGCAGTTTTTTGAGCATTTCCCCTTTGAATCCGGCGGAACGCTCGGCCCTGTTCTGACTTCCGGTGAGCAGATCCAATCGATCCTTCAGAAGCGGCTTGGTGTAGTCTCTTAAATTGTGTTTGCTCAGATTACCGCTAATAAACAATCGCTCTACAGCATCCAGGCCGTTCTCTTCAAAAGAAAACAACACTTCGGATGAAAGTTTCTCGTCTTTAAACAAACTTGCTTCGATACCCTCGCCTGCCAGGCCTGTATTCACCAGCAGCACTCTCGTTCTATATTGGAGTGCCAACGCATAAGCACCGATTAGAGTACTTGAGGAGCAGCCCGTTGCAGGAAAAGGGCTCCAGAAGGAGATTGTGCTCATGCCCTCATCCTCCCCGCAGCCTTCATTGCACGACGACTGTGCATGCGCTCCCAGCCAGTGAATTGCTGCACAACACGACATAACGTTTTTTTGTAGTTTCGCGATAAATGCCCCAGTTCTACCCGGTGATGATGCTCGTTTTCCAGCTTAACGGCTGCACTCAGCTCGTCCCACGGAAGGATCAGCGATTCCCCGGTCCATGTGAAGGGACTTCCCTCCAGATAAGCCCACAGATAATGCGCTTCAAGCTTGCAGTCCACGCCGTTGATCAGCATGCGGTGGAAGGTCAGCTCTGGAGGCAGCTCCTGTTCAGCAAGCAGCTGCTCCAGCCATGCTTTGCCGCGCTCCAGATTGTACCTTTCATAATCACTTACCCAGACACGCACCTCTGCCGCAAGCCACAGATTTCGCGAAGCAAAGTGTAACGTCTCCAGGTCGTATAATACATAATCATACCCTTCCATACTGTCGCCGTTTACCTGCAAATGCTGCTCTACTGCCGTTGAAGTCACAAATTGACATGCAATATCAAAGCCCTCAAATTCCACAATTCGCAGTGACTGGTGACGATGATCTCCAACACTGTGTCCATATTTTTGCTGCAGCGTACCATCGACCAGCAGCACACGCTTACCCGTTGAAGCAAGTATTTTGCACAGGTATAACATTAAATCATGCTTCTCACATAAACTTGCCAGCATCCATATATGCATGAAAAAGCACTCCCTTCTTGTCTCAAAATCTATTCATTTCCCGTTAACAACTGCTGCTGCTCATCAAGTGTCGAGGAATCGAGAACATTCGATGCATTCCCCGCTTGATCCGATGTACTTCCTGAACCATCGTTCCAAAAGGTTCCCGCCGATGATGACTCTTGTGCGGACGGTCTTTTGTTATATGTAACCGACGATTGGGCGACATCCTGTTCTATGCCTTTGGATGGTGCAGACATGGAAGCAGCTAACGAGCTTTCGAGCGAGCTGCGCACCTGTCTGGTTAACTCCTGTTCGGCATGCCGCACAATGTTTGGATCACTCTCCAGCAGCTTTAACACTTCGGAATTGGCTGGATATGTGGGAATAGCCGCTGTCTGGAACTGTGGTTCAACATACGTCAGAGCATAGATTGAAGCTTTATGTAAGTAAGCATCTACGATTGCGCTGGACAGTGACAAAATCTCTTCTTCCGTCATCGTAACCCATAAAGTTGCTGCATTTAGCCGCTCCACTTTTTTCTTGGATAACAGAATGTAATCCTGTCCGGTTGGAAACTGAATCCGTATATCGATCATATCTCCTTTAGCCAAAGAAGAAGGCAGCAACACCACCTGCAGCTCGCGGTTTCTTAAATCGGATGGAGCCGGCGTATCTTCATAGACCATTTCGGTCGTAATCGCTGTTCCTTTTTTCAGCTCGATCTTGGCTACCTGACCCTGCAGCTTCTTTGTACTGGACCACAGATTTCGAGGGGCCTGCGCATCAGGTATCGCAATCAGCTTCAGATCATCGGGCATGACAGGCTCACCAGCTTCAATATCCCTGATTGTCACCCAGCCCTGAGCTCCTGAATTCCACTGCTGCAACAATTCAGCCTGCTTTTCCTCGTATGCTGAAGCGTAACGGTCTTCAATCACTGACCTGACATGCTCGGCAGTTCTGACCTCATATATCACGTATCCCGCAAAGAACATCCCCACCACTCCAGCTCCAATCAGCCCTGCGTAAATCCGCTCACGACTTTGTTTTCTTAATTTGGACAAAAGAGGCTCTCCTTTCGTTATCTCCTCTATTCAACTGGTCTTCTTCGTGAAAAAAATGAACGTTTTCTGGACTGCTTTGCCATTAGATGCCCCAGAATATGTGAAAACACCTTATCCGTATGTGAGTCCTTGTCAAACGGGTCCAGCTGCAGCGGCAGTCCGTAAACACTGGACGTATCCAGATTTCTGCGTACACGCTCCACAGCATCTGCTGCAGCAAGCGGAAGACAATATATCCATTTATCTTGGGGATAGCTGTGATGCGTGCGGACAAAAGCAGTAATCTCGGCCTGTTTCCATTCCGCACCCGACCCGACAACGATGGGCAGATCCGCACGCAGAAACTCTTCCAGCCGATTCTGATCCTGACCGCTCCCGAGATCCATCACAATAAACTGGTAGCTGCCACCCAGCAGGGATAAAATATCCGCTCGGCCAGACTGCTTCCAATAATGCACACCGTCCACGGCAAACTTCCTTCCTGTCGCCACAGCTTTACCACCTTGCACGACTTGCTGAATGCGAGCAAACGATTGGGAACGTGGAGACATCTCAATTACAGCAACTTTATAGTTCTGCCGCTCCAGAAAATGGCTGATGGCTATCGCGGTGTGTGTCACTCCTGCTCCGGCAGAGGTTCCCGTTAATGCTATAACTCTGGTCCCTCCACTAAACATCAGCTGTGATTCGGAAGCAGAGGCGGGAACCGCCGCTCCCGGTATTCGCAGAAGCTCCTTCCTCACCTCATCGGCCGTTTGGAAGCGTTCCTCGGCGTTATACCTTAGCAGCCGCCTGGCTACAGGAATATAGGTGCGAGGCACATCACTTCGTATCGAGCTTTCGACCCCTTGAATCCATTCGGTATAAGCTCCGCTCGTCATCAGATATAACATTAAAGCGCCAAGACCATACAGATCGGAGCGGGCATCCGTTTGCCCTGAACCATATTGTTCGGGTGCTGCAAACCCTGCGGTTCCCAGCTTGATCGTGTCCTCTGTGTGCTGCCTTTTGTAGCTGCGAGCGATGCCAAAATCAATTAAACGTACTTCATGCTCTGGTGTAATCATAATGTTAGACGGCTTCATATCCCTGTAGATGACGGGCGGGTCCAGATTATGCAGATAACTTAGTACATCGAGCAGCTGAAGCAGAAATTCAGCGAACTGCTGGATCGGGATTTTACCCCTGCACTGCTTGATGTAATCGCTAAGCGTCAAACCCTCGATGTACTCCATCACCAGGTACGTATACCCCTCTTCATCAGGTGCGAAAAAATCAACAATTTGCGGAAGTCTCGGATGACGCAGCGATGTGAGTAGCGACGCCTCCCTTTCTACACTTCCCTCGTAAGGCATCTCCGTGACACTTTCTTTCACAGCCCACATTTTCCCTGGCAGCTTCAGATCCTCTGCCTCATACACGTAGCTCATCCCGCCTGATGCCAGCACCGACAGGATACGATATCTTCCTCCCAGCAGGCTTCCGCGTTCCAGCCTGACCGGATGTCTCATAGGTTTACCTCCTTCCACACAGCACAAAAAAGGGAAAGCTTCACCGAAACGAACCAACCAGCATGCTGGTTAAGTTCACTTTGGGATGCTTTCCCTCAAAATTTGTAACGTTATGGTTAATATTGGTATCATTATAGTATACAGCATCATTCGTTGTAAAGCAGAAATTTCATAACATATATGATTTAATATTTAATCATATAGAGCGTGATCTCCTCACGGTTATGAAACAGCTGCTTCGAACGCTGAATCTGCATGCGTGAACGCTCAAACGTATCAATGACTTCCTTGATCAGCGCGAGCGGTTTCTTATGCAGCAATTTTACCGTTACAATAGCGGTTCCACCAGATTGCAAGCTGTATAACAAATCCGATACGAGTCTGCTCATCAGCTTGGGACTCCAGCTCATATCACATACAAGCAAGTCGAATTCTCCTTCGCGGAAGCGGACATCGCCTGCATTTTTTTTCAAAAACGTCAATTTGGGCGAAGCCAGCAGAGATGCATCCATTTTGGCAGGATCAACAGCCGTCACTTCAAGTCCGCGCTCCAGCAGGAACGATGTCCAGCCTCCTGGCGC
Organism: Paenibacillus sp. TC-CSREp1; assembly: GCF_050171015.1. Taxonomy (NCBI): domain Bacteria; kingdom Bacillati; phylum Bacillota; class Bacilli; order Caryophanales; family Paenibacillaceae; genus Paenibacillus; species Paenibacillus sp. TC-CSREp1. The sequence continues at coordinate 367,512 of NZ_JBNOKM010000004.1, forward strand.
TGCTCCGATATCCAGTGCTTTGTGAAAAGAAGTAAAATCAATGCCAAACGTTTGCTCTGCTTCAAGCAGCTTGAACTTGGCTCGTGAAATCTGTCCTTCTTCCTTCTGGAAACGAACTGCCCCGCCGCTCCAGTCGGACAGATTCTGATCAGGTCTGGACACACCGGCATATAACATGTCATCCGCAGCAAATACCGAGATAACATACTCGGCGTCCCGAATAACCCACTCACATCCGAGTTCATCCAGCTTCTCTGTCAGCGTTTGTTTCAAGGAAGCGGCATTTTCGCGCCAGAAAGAAGCTTCTGTTTTACGCGTTTGCAGAACGACCTGAGCACCAGACAATTCCTTATGATTTAGAATGAAGGCCACCAGTTTTTCCAGCGACTGCGCAGCATCTTCTGTATTTTCCTGAAATTGCACAGGCTGAATATGACGTAAAAACGTTGGAGACTCCTGCAGCAGCCTGACCGAAACCTCTTCCTCTGCAGCAGGCAGGCCGGCAAGCAAAATCTCACCTGGTACCAGCACAGTGCTCTTCACTGCACCGAAGGTTCGGCGCAGTTCCTCCTGAGCATAAGGTGCAAAGCCATGATTGGCCGTGCATATGAAACGGGAAAAGTCGCCTTCTCCCCATGACGATTGTGTACTCAACTTGTGTTACCCTCCAGAACGTACGCGTATCCACGGCCGGCCTTCATGCCACTGTATATCCACCGGGATATCATACGTATGCTTAATTGTTTCTTCTGTTAATACCTCATGCTTCGGCCCCGCAGCCGCAATCCGTCCATCACGAACCAGAGCAACATGTGTGAAAAGAGGTACAATCTCTTCCACATGGTGGGTGACGTATACCACCGTCATATTTCGCTGACGCAGACGATCAATCTCGATCAGCATCTTCTCGCGTTCATACAGATCAAGACCGGCACAGGGCTCGTCCATAATAAGCAGCTTAGGCTCAGCCATCAATGAACGTGCGAGCATGACTTTTTTGCGTTCTCCCTGGGATAAAGTGCCCAACGGCTGATTCGCCAACTTGGTAAAGCCCATGTCGTGCAGCAGCTGCATGGCCTTGTTCTTCACTTCATCAGGAATCGTCTGGTAAAAGCGTAAAAAGGCATAAGCCCCTGTAGCGACAACTTCCCACACCGGATCACGCAAGGTCAGCTTTTCAATCAGCGTTTGACTGATATAACCGATCTCTTTGCGAACCTCCCTGACGTCGCATTGTCCATAAACATTGCCGAGCACTTCAATACGACCTTGACTTGGGAAAAGATAACCGTTCATCATCTCCAGCAGTGTGGTTTTGCCTGAGCCATTACGGCCCAGAATTACCCAGTGTTCACCTGGTTCGATTCGTAAATGAACGTCATCAAGAATCTGATGCTCTTCACGGCGCAGCGAAATTTTCTCCATAGCGACAACACTCATCTCACTACCACCTTCCGAATTTCATTCAGCAGATGCTCCACCGAATTCATGCGGTACACCATCGAGGGTACATCCATTTCCCCATCAAACAGCATCAGCGCAGGTACGCTTGAAATCTGGAACTGCTGCACAAGTTCAGGAATGTCATGAATGTTCATCTCATATAAAATGTTGTCAGGAAGCATATGCTCTGTAACCTCCAGCATGCGGCGAGCCGCCGCGCACGTTCCACACAGCGGAGTATAGATAAAAACAGCCTGAGGCACGCCTTCCCATACACCGCGCATTAACAATTTCGATGTGATCGGCTTCATAACTTCTCAGCCTCTGCAGCTACACGCAGCATTACTTCACCTGTCATCGGCCCGTTATGAATAACCACCGAATCAGGTTTGTTGCTGTACAGCATCTCGAACATCTGACGCTTTCCATACATACTTGAAGTATGTAAATAGATTTGACTTGGATACAGCCCTTCTCTTACAATCGCTGCAGCCACTTCACCACCGTTCATCGAATCCGGCCCAAGCTCATAATCCAGCGAAAGAATGTCTACATCGCCTTCTCTCAGGAGCATAAGACATTCCTCGGCATTGGTTGCCAGAACAAACCCTTTTGGACAAGAACGATAATCATCCAGAAAAACATGCATCGTCTCGCACCTCCCCAACTTATAACCAGGAACGCATGATCTTTATATCCTCACGATGCGTTCCGTCTTCTCCCGCTTCTGTCTCCAGTACAACAACGGATTGATGAATCTCCGGCGATTGCAGCAGACTTTGCATGGAAGAAAAACCGATCTCTCCCTGACCAATCCTCGCATGCCTGTCTTTGTTCAAGCCGGAGGCGTATTTGGAATCATTAAAATGAACAGCGGCCAGTGCATCCCAGTACCCAAGCTGCCTGCCCTTATCCAGTAAAGCCGCCTCATCTCCGGCAGTCCACATCCCTGAAGCAAAAGCATGACATGTGTCGAAACAAAAAGCAATATGTTCCGGGTACCGGCTTAGCTTGCGAATCTGTATCATCTCTTCCATCGTTGTTCCCATAGGCCCATGATCGCCAGCTTGATTTTCCAATAAAATCTTGGCCTCACCCTGCCACTGTTCAAGTACAGTATCCAGACATTGAATCAGATTGTGGTATCCTTCCAGCGGGTCTCTGGTCTGAAGATGTCCAAAATGAACAACCGTTCCCACCGAGCCGCACGCATCAGAGATTTCAAGATCATTACGTATGGAATCAACTACAGCATGAAACCCCGCCTCTCCACGGGTCATGCCAAGCGCCGGATTCGTAGGATAAGGTGAATGGGCAATGGAGGCAAGTCCATGCGCTTCACACCAATCCCGGCACTGAGCAGCATCCTTCGGATCAAAGCGTTTCAAGCTGAGACTGCGCGGGTTTTTCGGAAAATACTGAAAAGCCGTTGCTCCCATCTCATATGCCCGTTTGGCCGCTTGTACAAATCCCCCTCTGGTGCTGACATGTGCCCCGATGCCGGTTTTAGGCCTCATGCTGACAGTTCGGACAGAAAAATGCTTTTTTGCCCGTAATTTCAACACGCTCAATGATTCCCCCGCAGCGCGGACAAGCCTCGCCTTCCCGATCATACACCCGACACTGCTCGTCAAACTTACCGGTTTTGGTATCTCCCTGCATCAAAGGCATCTCCATATAACCACCCTCGGATGCGGCTTCACGCAGCACGGACTGCATCGCATGATACAGACGCTCTGTCAACTCGGGCGAGCTCGCGATATTCTGTGTTTTGGAGCTTGGTCTGAGACTCGCTGCAAAAGCAATCTCATCGGAATAACAGTTGCCAATGCCCGCAATAATATGCTGATTCACCAGCGTTGTTTTGAGTGTTCCCCGGCGTCCTTTGAGGAGGGAAGCAAAGCGTTCCAGATTCATTCGCCGGTCCAGCGGCTCTGGACCCAGATCAGCCATGGCTGCTTCCGTTTCTTTCGAAGTCATCAGATGCAGATATCCGAGACGCAAGCCGATGAAAAACAGAATATGATCTCCAAATTGAAGCTCTACCTGTGTGGTGCGGTCAGGACGCTCGTCCTCCGTGCCCCAGAACAGCATGCCGCCCAGCATCAGGTGAAGCACCAGACGTTTGCCATTTGCGAGGTGAAAAATCAGATGTTTTGCCCTGCGCTCGACAAAAATAATACGGTTACCCGTCAGTTCACTTACGAACACGTCCGTTGATGTATTAATCGTTTTCTCACGATTCACAACGACACCGGTAATCAGTTTATCAAGTATATGCTCGGACAGTAACGTCCGGTAGTTTTCCATTTCCGGCAACTCTGGCATTCTTTATCTACTCCTTCTTGGAAGCTGGGTCTGCCTGTTCGGTCAGCCATGCAATCAGTGTATGCAAATCTTCAAAAACATGATCAGGCCGTGCCTTGGCCGCCTGAATATGACCATCCATATTATCACGTGTTGTCACACCCGTCAGCACAAGCAGTGTCTCACAGCCGGCCGCCACACCAGCAGCAATATCTGTACGCATATTGTCACCAATAACCGCTGTTTCGTCAGCCTTCAGGTTCAGACGGCGAATGGCTGATCTCATAATGATACTTGAAGGTTTGCCGATAACGACGGGTTGTACACCCGTTGCCGCCTCGATCGCTGCTCCAATTGTACCCGCACCAGGCGTGAGACCGTCATCAGCCGGAAGCTGTAAATCCGGATTCGTCATAATAAACTGAGCTCCGCCATTAATCCAGCGAAGAGCCTTCGTTAGTTTTTGATAGGAAAACTCACGGTCAATCCCCTGGATTACATAATCCGGGTTATCCTCTGTCAGGACCAAACCAGCATCCTTAATCGCCTGAATCAGACCAATCTCCCCAATACATGCCACCTTCGCTCCCGGAGCTTCTGCTGCAACATATTCAGCTGCGGCCACCGCAGAGGTACACACCTGAGAAGCATCAGCGGTTATGCCCATGCCGTTTAGATGATCCGCCACACCTTGAGGTGTACGCGAGGAATTGTTGGTCACAAACAAATAAGGCACACCTTGCTCCTGTAGTGTACGAATAAGCTGATCAGCTCCATCAATTCGATGTCTGCCATGATACAGTGTACCATCCAGATCGATCAGATAAGCTTTGATCATACAAGCACTTCCTTTCTTCATTCCATTAACAGTTCATGCCATTAAAAAAACACATGCATGAAAATAAATAATAATCATATGTATTCAGGCATACAGGATGAATCTTGTTATCAGAGACACGTAACGAGTCGAACGAAATCGAACTCAGACGTTTTCTCTCGCGCGCCTGGTGTACAAGCTTGTCATTTCCTGCGCTTTCCCGGAAAATAATTCAGATCATTTCCCTGCTCATATTGCCCATCCTACACGCTTTTTGACCAGATTGCAAAAGGGACCTCGGGAACAATTCTCCCTCAGTCCCGTTTCATTCGCCGGTCTTGAAATCGTGCATTTCGCGCATCATCACATACGGTTCAGCTCCGCATGATGCACCATGCCTCGCCTGTAAGCCCCAACCCTCAGTCTGAAGGTAATGAGTCCTGCTCACGATGAACAACAGGAATAAGCTGATGCTCATCAGCAAGCCTTGTGTTCGGGAAAATAGACCTGGCCTCTTCCAAAAGTGGTTGAAGCTGCTCTTCATCTTTGTAGCGTGAACTGAAATGAGTCATGATAAGCTGACCCACATTAGCCGCTCGGGCCGCTTCCGCCGCTTCTATGGATGTACTATGGTAGTACTCATGAGCAGTATCCGCAAGATCATGCATAAACGTCGCTTCATGAACAAGGACATCGGCATTCTGTGCCAGGGGTTGAACATTAGCGCAAGGGCGGGTATCGCCAAGTATGGTGATCACCATTCCGCGTTTGGGCGCTCCCAGCACATCCTCGGGACGCACGGTCTCTCCGCTATCCAGTGAGATCGGTTCTCCCCGTTTTAATCTTCCAAACAAGGGGCCCGGCTTCAGGCCATATGCTGCCAGCTTTGCAGGATCAAGACTGCCAGGACGATCTTTTTCTGTCACGCGATACCCGTAACTGTCAATCCGATGCTCAAGCAAGGCGGCCTCTACAACAAAGCTGTCATCTTCAAAGACAATGCCGCCTGTATGCTCAACAATGTTCAGATCATAGTTCAGGTGTGACTGACTAAGTTCCATCGTCGTTTTAATCATTCGCTCTGTCCCTGGCGGTCCATATACCGTGAGTGGACTTGTTCCGCCTTGATATGCTCTGCTGGAGAGCAGACCGGGCAATCCAAACACGTGGTCACCGTGCAGATGAGTGATAAAAATCTTTTCCAATTTGCTTAATTTAAGCGGTGAGCTTAAAATCTGATGCTGTGTTCCCTCCCCGCAGTCGAACAACCACAAAGCTCTGCGTTCATCCAACATACGGAGCCCAATAGACGTTACATTCCGTTGCAGCGTAGGTACACCAGCATTCGTTCCCAGGAAATATAGTTCCATTCTGGATCGCACCTCTTTCTGTTGCCAGCAAAAAACCTCCGACCATGCGGAGGGCTTGCTTGACGACTGACGATTTTATGCTTTTTCGACGTTAAAATATTTGGCCTGAGGATGGCTGAACACCATTGCAGACACCGATGCTTCCGGTTCCATCATGAAACCTTCCGTTAATTCTACTCCAATATCTTCAGGCTGCATCAGCTTGAACAGCGGACCCTGATCCTCCAGATCCGGGCAGGCTGGATATCCAAAGGACACACGAATACCCTGATAACGCGCACCATGACGCTGCTTCATGGTCATTTCGGCCGGGTCCGGGAACCCCCATATATCCCTCATCATATGGTGCACGCGTTCTGCCAAACCTTCCGCTACTTCAAGCGCTACCGATTGCAGAGCGTGTGAACGGAGATAATCCCCTTGATCTTTCCAAGCCGTAGACAGCTCACGTACGCCATGTCCCGCAGTGACGACAAGGAAACCAACATAATCCATTTCACCGGATTCAACCGGCTTCAGGAAGTCGGACAAGCACAGGAACGGCTCTACCTTTTGACGCGGGAACGTAAAGGTATGCAGGATGTTGCTTGTATCTTGCGGATCATAAATAATGACGCTGTTGCCGCTCGACTGGGCCGGGAAGAAACGATACATCGCATGCGCCTGAATAATTCCGTCTCTAACCGCTTCCTGCATGATGCCATCCACAACCGCTTTCAGATCGGTAGCCTTGGGATCGCCGGAAGCCAGAAGCTGCTCAACCGAGCCGCGCAGCCCCAGATGATGTCCCAGCAGCATCTGCATATTCACATACGGCAGGATGTGGGACAGCGGATAATTGCGGAGCGTATGCCGCTCCAGATCAGGCGGTACAAGCACCGGATGATCAGCGGAGATCGCTGATCGCTCCACCCGTGTAAGCTCAGGCAATGCCTGAACTTCACCAGCACTGGAAGCATCGGCTTCTTTTTCCGCATCCATCTCGGCCTGCATCGCTTCTCGCGTAACAGGATTCATCAGCTTATTCGCCAGATCGAGACCATCCATTGCATCCTTCGCATACACAACCATACCGTTGTATTCAGGACGAATGCGGTTTTTGGTGAACTTGCGTGTTAGAGCGGCGCCACCTACCATAATCGGTACATCAATGCCAGCTGTACGCAAATCCTGAGCGGTGAGAATCATCTGTTGAGCCGATTTAACAAGCAGCCCTGACAGGCCGATGGCATCAACCTTCTCTTCCCGATAAGCCTCGATAATACGCTCTGGTGGTACTTTTATACCCAAATTAATGATCCGGTAACCGTTGTTGGACAAGATGATCTCCACCAGGTTTTTGCCGATGTCGTGTACGTCCCCTTTAACGGTAGCCAGAATGATCTTTCCTTTTACGGAAGTTTCATTTTTCTCCATAAACTGCTCCAGATACGCTACGGAAGCCTTCATCACTTCTGCACTTTGAAGCACCTCTGCTACAATTAACTCATTGTTGTTGAACAGACGGCCGACTTCCTCCATGCCCCGCATCAATGGACCATTGATAACTTCGAGCGCGGAATATTTGGCGAGAGCCTGCTCCAGATCGGGCAGCAGCCCTTCTTTGCTGCCTTCCACCACATAGGATGCAAGACGTTCTTCCAGCGAAAGATTGGAGATTTTCTCTTTTTTCTCGACCTTTTTGTTGCGGAATGCCGCAACGAAGGCTGCAAGTGTATCATCGTTTGTGTTATATAAAAGCTCTTCCGAGAGTCTGCGCTCTTCTTCCGGAATGGATGCATAACGCTCCAGCTTTTCGGTATTTACGATGGCATAGTCCAGTCCGGCCTTGGTACATTCGTACAGAAATACGGAGTTTAACACCTCACGGCCCGCTTCGGGCAGACCAAAGGAGATGTTACTGATACCGAGAATCGTGTGACACTCCGGCATGGCTTCCTTGATAATCCGAATGCCTTCAATCGTTTCTTTGGCAGAACCGATGTATTGCTCGTCGCCTGTGCCCACCGGGAATACCAGTGTATCAAAAATAATATCCTCCGGCTTCAAGCCGTACTTGTTCACCAGCAGGTCATACGAACGCTTCGCCACTTCCAGCTTGTCCTCACGACTGATCGCCTGACCACGCTCATCAATGGTTCCGACAACCACTGCTCCGCCGTATTTATGGAGCAACGGGGTGACCAGCTCAAACTTTTCTTCCCCATCCTCAAGGTTAATGGAGTTAATGATCGCCTTCCCTTGAGAATATTGAAGAGCCGTATCAATAACTGCCGCATCTGTGGTGTCAATCATGAGCGGCACCTTGACCTTTTTGACAACAAGCTCGAGGAACTTGATCATATCTTCCGTTTCCTCACGGTCAGGGTCCTGTACACAGACGTCAACGATATGTGCTCCATTTTTCACTTGAGCCCGAGCGATCTCTGAAGCTTCCTCGTACTTGCCTTCGACAATCAATCGCTTGAATTTGCGTGAACCCAGTACGTTGGTACGCTCACCAACCATATAAGGGCGATTATCCTGCTCGACATATACCGGGTCGATCCCGGACAATGCGGGCGGATGTGTTCCGTTCAATTCTCTTGGGGGATACTTGGCAAGCGTGTCACGCATAGCCCGAATATGAGCCGGCGTTGTTCCACAGCAGCCACCTGCAATGTTCAGCCAGCCTTGTTCGGCAAATGCCCCGATCTTCTGTGCGAGCGAATCCGGAGATTCGTGATAGTTCCCGTTTTCATCAGGAAGCCCTGCGTTGGGATAACAGCTCACAGCGACAGACGCCATGCCAGAGAGGGAACGAATATGGTCACGCATGAATTCCGGACCTGTCGCACAGTTTAATCCCACCGAAATCGGGTTAAGGTGTTCTAGGGATATATAAAAGGATTCAATGTTCTGACCTGCCAGGGTCGTACCCATCGGTTCAATTGTTCCTGAGATCATCAGAGGCAGCTTGATGCCACTTTGATCAAAAGCTTGCTGGATGCCAATGCTTCCAGCCTTGACGTTAAGGGTATCCTGCGAAGTTTCAAGCAGTAGCGCATCAACGCCTCCCTCTATTAAAGCAAGAGCCTGCTCGAAATAGCTGTCAACCAGCTCCTTGAACGTTACGCCTCCCGTCACGGACAACGTTTTGGTTGTGGGCCCCATTGCGCCGACGACATAACGTGGTGACTCCAGTGTGGAAAAACGATCCACGGCTGCTTTTGCAATTCGGGCTGCTTCCAGATTAATTTCGCGTGCACGATCTTGAATATCGTATTCAGCAAGCACGACAGAAGTCGCACCAAATGTATTGGTCTCGATTAAATCGGCACCGGCTTCCAGATAATCCTCATGTATTCGTTGGATTAAATCCGGGCGTGTCAGCACCAGCATTTCATTACATCCATCCAGATCTTCACCGCCAAAATCTTCGCTGGTCAGATCCACCTGTTGAATCATCGTCCCCATTGCGCCGTCGAGGATTAATATTCGTTGTTTTAATGCATCGTGTAGACTAAGCTTATCCAATATCTTCACCCCCGCAAAACGTTAAATCTTAGTTTAACAGAAACTTACTTATTGTGAAAGATCGGTTTTGCTCCCGAATGGCGGCGAATTCACAGGAATACAGGCCAATTGTGAATCGACAAAAGTCAAGCAATCCGATATAATATCAATTAATCCAAGTGGAAAAGAGGGAAAGATCATGGCTGAAATTGTTATCCGAAATACGAACGAACGCATCACTGGAGACGAAAACGTTCGAAATTTCTTGAACAAATATGATGTATTATATGAAAAATGGGACGCTACCAAATTAAGCCCGGAGTTACAGAATAACTTCGGCTTAACGGATGATCAGAAGCAGCAGGTATTGGAAACCTACGATTACGAAATCAAGGATTTGGCCGCACGCCGCGGGTATCAAATCTGGGATGTCATCACTCTTTCAGAGCAAACACCAGACATCGAAGAAAAGCTCGCTAAGTTTGAAGAAATCCACACCCATGCAGAAGATGAGATTCGTGCAATTGTCGCAGGTAAAGGCATCTTTGTGATTAAGGCGACAGATGACACAGGTTACTTTAATGTAGAATTGTCTCCTGGAGACGTCATTTCTGTTCCCGAGAACACACCGCATTTCTTCACATTGATGGAGAACAAACAAATTATTGCCGTGCGCCTGTTTATCGAAAAAGACGGCTGGATCGCCGATCCATATCCTGATCCAACGTTTATCAAGAACGCCTAAGCTAACCTCGGCTCTCTTAGCGGTATGATTGCATCTTTTTATACCGTATCACGGAATTTTTGTACCTTATTATAGAATTTAAAATTTGTATGTATGAATCTACCCCCTGCTCTTAGGAACGGGGGGTTGCTTTGTATTCTCCAGATCATGTGTTCGCTAGATAAAATAATGAGGATATTTAGCCTTTAGCATCTCCTGTTCAACCACGACAAGCCGCAGATGCGCTTCCATTACAAGTACTGCTTGCTCCGTCTTACGCTCCGTCACCAGCCGCAAAATCTCTTTATGCTGAGATATAATGACTTCAAGGTTTGAATCCTCTGCAAGTCGCAGCAAACGAAGCCGATTAAACGGCATGTTCAGCTGCTGCAGCATCTTCCAGGTTCGCAGCTTCCCGGTTCCCTGAAACAAGATCTGATGAAACTCCTCGTCCAGCTCAAATAGTCGATAAAAATTGTTTTTGCCTACGCACACTTCCTGCATCGCAATGTTCGTTTCCAGTCTGAATACGTATTCTTCCGGGAATGAAGCACATGCGAGGGTGACAATCTCCTTCTCCATCTTCTCGCGCATAAAGCGGCCTTCTTCGACATGCTCCAGATTAATGTGTGACACAATCGTGCCGCTCTGCGGGATAATATCCAGCAGCTCTTCCTCTGCCAGCTTCATAAAAGCCTCTCGGACCGGAGTCCGGCTGACCTGCAGCTCATCTGCAATTTCTTTTTCTGAAATTTTGGTGCCGGGTTTCAGCTCCAGATGCAGAATTCGTTCTTTGACCAAATTATAGGAATAAGCCCTTGTCGAGCCTCTCATTTTCTGATTAAGTGACATGAATTGACCTCTTTCTCTCAGCCATATTCCTTCATATTAGCACAAACTGCCGTTCCACTTAAATATCTTTAGCGAAACGACAGTCTGGCATGAATCAATTAACTTATTTTTTGTTTTCTTTATATGTCTTGTAGGTATCATTGGCCAGCTTCACGTAATTCGACAGCCCCTGGCTCTCCAGCTCTTTGATAAAAGTATCGTACTCAGACAATTTCCGTTCACCCAATATAAACTTCAATGTGTTCTGTTCTGTGTAGTCTTTCAACGGCGTGCTGAGAAGTGTTACACGTTCACGATCCTCGGAGGAATACGGAATAGGTGGTTCGGCCGGGATGACTTCTTTGGTTTCTTTCATGTTTTTCTGGAAAACAAGCTCCTCTTCGCTAAACATGGATTGAAGCAGCTCTGTTGTGCCTCCGTAAGCAAACACACCGCCGGAGAAGCCGTAGTCAACACGAAGGTCTTTGGTGCCCTTTGGATTCAAACCGTTGTAGTTGATGTCATCTGCCAATTTGCGTTTGCCGCCTTCTTTGGTGTATGTCTCGTTCTCTACACCCCACTTTGCGAATTCCTGTCCTTCGTCACTGTAGTACAACCAATCAATAAATTGTAATATGGCTTTGAAATTGTCGCTATCTTTAATTTTACCCGAGATCATCACACCGTTTTCAAGTCTTGAACCAGACATTAACTGTCCTTTGGGTCCTCCCGGAACGGTAATCTTGGCAATCGAGAATTTTCCTTCACCGAGTGTTTTGTTCATGTCATTCCGATGAAGCACCAGCGTCTGTGAATTGCCGTTAATCATAAATGATTTGCCCGATACAAACTTCTGAATGGCTTGGTCATCGTCTTGTGTGAAGCTTTCTTTATCGAGCAGCCCTTCTGCAACCATCTTGTTAAAAAACGTGAGCAGTTCCTTGTACTCTGGTGTCGTAGCCGTGTATACGAATTCGTCCTGATCTGCTTTGTACGTCAAGCCGTTTCCATAACCCCAGCCAGCCTTGGTGCCAAAACCGGTAGCTGCAATGCCGAGCGTACTTTTAAACTTGAAGCTGTCCGAGAACGGAATAGAGTCGGGATAGATTTCTTTTAACTTTTTCGCGGCAGTATATAGCTCATCCCAGGTTGTAGGAGTAGCAATATTGTTGTCTTTAAACAAATCCGTTCTTACAATCAGCGTATAATCCGGCCATACGGCCTCATGCAATCCCGGCAGTACGTAATATTTGCCATCCTCTTGGCGAAGGCTTTCAAGATCAGGCTCCAGATTCCACTTTTCCACCTTATCCTTGAAGTTAGGCATTAAATCAATGTAGTCGCTAATCGGAAGAATCGCTCCTGAGGATACAAAAGCAGCCTCTTCCCCCGGGTAAGTCTTCGGAATAACAAGCGGTGCATCACCCGAGCTGATCAGAAGGGATCTTTTTTGCGGATAATCACTCATCGGCACAATTGTTGGTTCCAGCGTGACACCCGTCATTTCTGTAATTTTTTCGAATAACATCCAGTCTTTTTTGTATGGGTAGATCGGGTGATCACTGTACAAAATGGACAGATTAAACGGCTCCGTTGCTTTGAAAGTATCACCGACGTTATAACTCTCCATCGCTGATTTCGTACCCACTTCAGAGATATCCGGACCCGTTCCAGCACCACTACTGCACGCAGCGAGTACTGCAGACATTGTCATTGCCAAAATCATCTTGCCAAGCATTTTTCGTGGCTTTCTGCTCAAACCATTCATCCCCTTTAATCTATTTTGTTTTGAACCAGGTCTACTCTTGTTACTGCTTAACAGAGCCCAGCATGATACCGGTTACAAAATATCGCTGTACAAACGGATAAATCGTCAAAATCGGCAGGATGGTCAAAACCATGGTCACCGATTTGATGTTGGCAGCAATCTGGGTCAAGTTATCCGCAGAGGTCGCACCGGCAGAGGCCCCGCTCGTCGCTCCGGCAATCATGTTGCGCAAGTAGATCGTAACCGGAAACAGCTCTTTTTTGTCCAGATACAAGAAGGCCGGAAACCAGGAATTCCAGTGTGCAACTGCATAAAACAGCACCATCGTAGCCATAACCGCTTTACTGAGAGGCAAAATGATACGCAGCAAGATGCCGTAAGTGCTCAAGCCGTCAATTGCAGCAGCTTCCTCTAATTCTTCAGGCATGTTTTCAAAAAAGGATTTCATAATCAGCATGTTATATATGCTTATTGCACCCGGGACTACCAAGGCCCACATGGTGTTATTGAAACCAAGGGAATTAATCAGCACGTAGTTTGGAATAAGCCCGCCGCTGAAGAACATCGTAAATACGGCAAACATCGTTAGAAATTTACGTCCCATCAGTCTCTTTTTGGACAGTGCGTATGCAAAGATCGTTGTCATAAACATAGAGATTAATGTACCTACCACCGTATAAACGACCGTGTTTTTATAGTTCATCCAGAACATGCTGTCCTTGGAAATGGTTTTATACGTATCCACATTGAACCCGCGTGGGAATAGACTAACCTTGCCTGAATTGATATACGCTTCACTACTGAAGGATTGTGCAACAACGTTCAGGAACGGGTACAGCGTAATAAAAACGATAAACAGCAAAAATGTAACATTAAACACCTTAAACACCTTGTATGATCTCGATTCCTGCATGATGCTCCTCCTCTACCACAAGCTTCGCTCGGTCAATTTACGTGAGATGGCGTTTACAGTGAACACCAGAGTCAGCCCAATCACTGATTCAAACAAACCAATGGCTGTAGCGTAACTGAAGTTACTGGATTCAAGACCCACACGGTACAAATAAGTCGAGATTACATCGGAAGTTTCATAGATCAGCGGATTGTACAGGAGCAGAATTTTCTCAAAGCCTACTGCCAGAAAGTTACCCATGTTCAGGATAAGCAGCGTTACAATCGTTGGCAAAATGCCTGGAATGGTGACATGAATGGTTTGCTTCCAGCGATTCGCTCCGTCAATCCGTGCGGCTTCATACAACGAATCATCAATGGTGGTCAGCGCCGCCAGATACAATATGGCTCCCCAACCCATGCCCTGCCAGATTTCCGATGAGATATAGATGGTTCTGAACCACTCTGCTCGCTGCATAAACGGAATGTTATCCCCTGTAAAAAAAGCAACCAGTCCGTTAATTGAACCATTCACGGCTGTCAATTGCAGAATCATACCGGCCACGATCACGATGGACAGGAAGTGTGGCAGGTACGAGGCCGTTTGCACAAACTTTTTGAAGCGTTTGCTCTTCACCTCGTTGAGCAGCAGTGCAAAAATAATGGGCATGGGGAACGTGAATAATAATGCAAGCCCGCCCAGCATCAGGGTGTTACTAAAGACTCGCCAGAAGGTCGGGTCCTCAATGAACATTTTGAAATAACGTAAACCTACCCAGGTCTCTCCAAATATACTGCCTCCCGGGACAAATCGTCTGAAGGCAATAATATTGCCCAGCATCGGACCGTATTTGAAAATAATCAGATAAATGATGGGAAGAACTAACAGTGAGTACAATTGCCAATCTTTACGAATCAATATGAGCGCTGTTTGCAGCCTGCTTTCTTTACGTGAAGATATCATTGGTAACGTCGCCTTGGATGTCTCTGACTCCATGTGTCATTCACTCCGATCCATAACTTGATTAACGAGATTCTGTGCTGCACCTTGTGACGTCATTCTGCCTTACCTCTGTACGCAGAGGTCGGGCCTGTTGTACATTTCACCCCCACTCAAAATAAATTGTAAGCGGTATCAACTTTTTCTTTTATGTACACTCAAACATATCTGCATATGCTTCTGAAGCAAGTGAAACATGCTGATGTTTGAATGAGTCCAACAAGAACAATTGTTATAAAGCGCTTACAACGCATTGATGTAAAAAAGCAGCAATCATTGTTGCTATTCATGTTGCACTCTGTTTTTCCATTCACAGATTGTCTGCCACTGTACTGTTCAGATGAGATAGATATTTAAACGACATTGTCAACGAACCTCTTGCGAAATACTAGTCATACTAGTATGTTAGTTGTATTTTAAAACAGAGCCTTTTAAATTTCAATATTTTTTCTCGATAAATCATACAAATCACTTCTAACAGTAAGCAAAAGACACTCATAAAATTGGATGATAATAAAAAAACATTGGTTAATGCATGAACGAGATAAACATCATTCATGTCATAACCAATGTTTAATTTAAAGAAATAAGATAGAAGAATTAATCACAGCTTTAAAAATTAGCAATCAGTTCTTCTAATTCAGATAAGTGCTTAATTTCGTGATCTGGGGAATAGGTTTCATTGTTGATTTTGTTTTCGCGATTAATCCATACTGCACGAATACCTGAAGACAACGCACCACGGATATCCGTAGTTAATTTATCTCCAACCATCATGCTTTCTTCTGGCTTCACACCTAATTTACTTAAAGCGTGTTGGAAAATGGACGGATCGGGTTTGCCTCTTCCAAAGCTTCCCGAGATGATAATCTCATCAAAGAACGGAGATAACTCAGGAACACCATCCAGCTTCTCCTGCTGTAACGCAGGACATCCATTCGTCAGAAGCAGTAATTTGTATTTTCCATGCAGATGACGCAGTGTATCCATTGTTTCTTCATAAACATGCGGTCTGGATCGACGTTCAGCCCCAAATTGCGAAGCCAGTCGCTCTGCAAGATCTTCCTGATCTACACCAAGCTTTAACAAGCCACGGCGCCAGGACTCCTTACGGTAGATTGGAGCCAATTGTTCCAGCTGGCGGAATTCCGGCTGCTCTCCAGCGGTGAAATTAGCCCATAGACCTTCAAAAGGATTAATTCCAATCATTTTGGTAAAAGGAAATGTCTCGTAGGACTCATAAAGCTCACGTGCTTCATTACGAACAGCCTCTTCGAGCGCTTCGGCGTCAACTCCGGTCTCGTTCGCTGCAACTAAACAAGTTTCATGAAAAGCCTCTCGAACACTGCGTTCGTCCCACAATAAAGTATCATCCAGGTCGAACATAATCGCTTTCAATGCCATGCTGCTCATCTGCCCCTTTATACATTGAATTACTTATCAATGGTTTCTACGGTGATCTGGTGTGCTTTTGCAAATTTCAACAATCGCTCTGTCATTGCATCCGTATCGTAACGGTTTAACAGCTTGGTGAAGACCCATCTTTTGCCACGGCTGTTATGTTCAATCACTACAGTGCCCGGTTCAAATCTGAATTTGATGATGTCATCAACCCCGATGGAGCGTTCACGATTGCCCTTGGTTGTAATGATCCGGTTACTGCTGATTTTAATGTAAGGACGACGAAGCATAAAAATAACTGCCAGGAATACATAAAGCAGCATCGTTACCCAATCCCAGGTTGTCATAGGCGCCTTCACTAAAAAAGTACTCATGAACAGATACAAAAAGGCAAGACCAATCAGAAAAATGGGGAATAACAGGCTTCTACCCTTGAAAATATCTTCACCTGGATTTCCCGTAATTGGCTGACCATTTTTTTTACGCTGCTGATTCAATTGCTTCGAATTTTTCCGAACCGTTCTCTCGAACGAACGCCGTGACATGTAAATCCCCCTTATGTGTCTTGTATCGGCTTACATAACAATATGCAAACCGATATTCCCCCTTTATAGTAAGCAGCCTCAAATAACATGAAGAAACCTAAATATCATTAAGATATGTTTAGGTTTCTGGAATTAATGTTTGAGTTTGCCTTGGTGGCCTTTGCCCTTATCGTCATCTACAATTTCAATGGAATCCAGCTGCTGTCTGAAATTGCTACGAATGTTACCCAAATAAATCTCTCTTAGCTTGGCACGTTCAACAAGTTCTTCCTCTGACAGTCCAGTGGATTTCTGCTTGCGAGCCAATTCATTAATACGTGCTACCAGACTATCTATATCCAAGCTTGTCCCCTCCAAAAATACAAAGTCATATTAACTTTGACATGATCAGGGCTGCTTGTCAAGTTGGTAAGCGGCAATGCCTGTTGATACGAATTTCTATTGAGCAAACTGAGGTAATATCAGAACTTGTCCAGTCTGAATTGTTGTTGATTCCAGCTGATTCACCTTTTTGATTGCTTCTATATATACCCTGGTGTCCATTGCTGCTGGCTTATGCTCCAAAGAAATGCTCCACAATGTTTCCCCTTGAGATACAGCGATCTTTCCCCCTGGAAGTAAATCATTTTCGTTGCCGGCAAAAACGGTTAGTACAGTGCTGCAGCCTATAAATATAATTAATGAAGCGATAGCTAGTTTGATTAATCCTGAGGAAAGCTTGAAACGTGCCATAAATGTTCTCAATTGCCCTATGTTAGACTTCACAGCTACTGAATTTACCGGTTCATAAATGCTTTGATAAGTAGAATATCTCATGTGTATCCCGCCTCCAAACGTTTGTTCCTATCTCATGAAATCAATATAACACGAACATTTGTTTTGTTCAATAACTTTTTAGAACAATTGTTCGCTCTTTTTCCGATAATTTAACGACCTTTATCAGACCAACGAAAACTTCTCCTATTAGTAAGTCTAATAAAGCAGCTTATTGTTGAAGTTTGATAACACAACTCAATATTTAAGCTTGAGAGAACGGATTCATACTGAGTCCTGGCAGAACAATCGACAGCTATCAGAATTCATAAACTCAAGGATTTGCATATGTTCTTATCAGATCATGTCTTAGTTTCGAAAAAAACACTGAAAACTTGCGATTTGTTTAGAACTTATGTTTGTACGAACGGAGGTTCTATGTTATAATTTTCCCAAACGTTACTAAAATGGGGTTGATACGGTATGTCGAAGATATCCAGCAGGCAGCAGGCAATTCTGGAGTTTATACGAAATGAAGTCCGGTTGAAGGGGTATCCTCCTTCCGTACGGGAAATTGGCGAAGCTGTTGGACTGGCTTCCAGCTCCACGGTTCATGGTCATTTGGATCGTTTGGAGAAGAAGGGACTGATCAGACGCGACCCTACCAAGCCAAGAGCGATCGAGCTTTTGAGCCAGGAGGAGTCGGAGCATTCTCATCAATTTGCCCACAGCGTTGCACGAATTCCAGTTGTAGGTAAGGTTACAGCCGGGGTTCCGATTACAGCAACCGAAAATATCGAGGATTACTTCCCGCTTCCAACTCACTATGTTGGCGAACAGAAAGTGTTTATGCTTTCCGTTGTCGGGGACAGTATGATTGAAGCAGGAATCGTGAATGGAGATTATGTCATTGTTCGTCAACAGCAGACCGCGGATAATGGTGACATTGTCGTAGCAATGACTGAAGATGATGAAGCAACAGTGAAAACGTTCTATAAGGAGAAGGATCACATCCGCCTGCAGCCGGAGAATGCTACACTTGAGCCGCTTCGTTTGAAACATGTCAGCATTTTAGGCAAGGTTATCGGTCTTTTCCGTGATATTCATTAATACAACTAGTTTCTATATTTGTTATATTTCACGCCATATGAAAGAGGTTGCCCTGACTACAGGACAACCTCTTTTATTCACTCTCCTATGTTACAAACATGCTCATGTGTAATGAAGTAACCTCATCTATTTTTTTGATAAAAAACAAAGGTTATTTATTGCGTTTAAGAACGCTTTTGTGATGGGAGAATACTTCAAAGCTTTGCTGCCCATGATATGAACCCATGCCGCTCTCGCCAACGCCGCCAAAAGGAAGATAATGCGAGGTCATATGGGACAAAGTCTCATTAATACATCCCCCGCCAAAGGAAACCTGATTCAATACCTTCTCCTGCAAAGCCTCATCCTCCGTGAACAGATACAACGCCAGCGGTTTCGGACGACGCACAATTTCATCAAGCATCGGATTAAGGTCACTATACGTGAAGACAGGCAAAATAGGACCAAAAATCTCTTCCTGCATCACGGGTGAATCCCAATCGATGTCAGTGAGAACAGTCGGTTCAATCATAAGTTGGTCGCAGCTCGAGCGGCCTCCCAGAACTGTTTTCCCATTCGCAAGAAAAGCAGCTAAACGATCAAAGTTACGAGTGTTGACGATATGCGGAAAATCGGCATTTTGCATCACGTCATCACCAAACTTATCGTGTACCTCCGCCTGGATCTGTTCCATCAATTGATCATACACCTGCTCATGAACTAACAAATAATCCGGTGCTACACAGGTTTGTCCTGCATTCAAAAATTTACCACGTACAAGACGTTGTGCTGCCGTTTGCAAATCCGCGTCATGATGCACAATCGCCGGACTTTTACCCCCGAGCTCTAACGTTACCGGAGTCAAGTGCTCTGCTGCAGCTTTCATGACAATGCGACCTACTCCTGTACTGCCTGTAAAGAAAATATAATCAAATTTTTCATTCAGCAGCGCTGTGCTAGTCTCAACCTCGCCCTCCATAACAGCAATATACTCCTCAGGATATACCTCCTGTATAAGATCATAAATTAAACGAGATGTTGCAGGTGTAAGCTCAGAAGGTTTGATCACTGCACAGTTCCCTGCAGCAATAGCGCCAATTAAAGGTCCAAACGCCAGTTGAAACGGATAATTCCAAGGGGCAATGATCAGCGCAACTCCGTATGGTTCAGGGTATATCGTGCTAACTGCATCAGGCATTACCGAGCTCGTTGGTACTGTACGCGGCGCAGCCCAGTCACGCAAATGCTCCAGCGCATGATCCAGCTCTCCCAATACAATGCGAATCTCGGAACCGTAACCCTCAGCTTCAGATTTGTTCAGATCAGCTCGAAGGGCATCCAGAATGCGTTGCTGGTACTTTTCAATTCCTTGTCTCAAGTCTTTCAAAGCCTGAATTCGATACTGCACTTGTTTCGTTTTTCCTGTATTAAAAAACATGCGCTGTGTATCAACCAGTTGTTTCGCTTGATTCATATGAACATCTCCAAATAAATTATTTAAAATTATATTGCTTCAAATTTAAAATTAGTATACCTTTTATATATGAAACTATCAACATATATTTGAAACATAATTGATGTAAATTTCTGAAAACCACCTTTTATAATGCACACAAAAAAGAACCAGTAGCTCTGCCACTCGTTCTTCTCGCTTGTACTATTTCTTTATTATTTCCACTCTCTTTGTTTTATGTACTGTGCTTCGTAAGCCACAATGAGAGTTGTTTCTTTCGTCACCTGCTGCACATCATGCACGACCACCATCCCGCTATAGTCGATAAAAGGCTTTTTACTTTTCACAAAAACACCGCAATCTTTGACGTAGATTTCATCAGGATGCTCACTGTCATATACCAAGCTAGCAGGCAGTGGTTCCATTAAATCCGTGTAAGATTTCCTCATATCATCTCCAGAAGCTTGCATTTTTGAATTGTCATCGAAAGTAACAGCCAATAAAATAACACTGAATAACACAGCAGTTGAAGTTGAAAGCATCCATTTTTTTCGCATAAGTACCTGCCTCTCTTGATTGAACTATCCTAGAATTTGATATGATTTGTTGAGTGCTTCACCAAAATTAACAAACAGACAAATGATTAGCACCATCATTATAGCTGCAATGAGACTAATGATGCATATTTTCTTCCAAAATGTATTGTTCATCGTTTCCACCCTTTACTCGTTATTATGCTTACGATATAAACTCAGCTTCACGGTGGAAGGTTTGCTTTTATTTGCATGTTCAAGAAAGAATACTTCTATTAATATAAGTACCGTTGATTTCCCGTCCACAACACATGGTTAGATACTCCGCACCTACGGAGATTGAAACCCACACGAGTACTGCCAGAAAGCCCAAATACCAACTTGTGTCTGTATCTAGTGATATGTATCCAACCAAATTACCCGAGGTAATACCCGTAATATACTCAAACAAAGATAGTTCAGTGATCTGCCGCTTCCCTAACATTTTTGTAATGATAAAAAGCAGAGTTACAGCGGACAACGTCCGAAAAACAACCTCCAACCATTCTGGCACATTCCATTTTGCTTTCCATTGAAAGATTTTGAGTCGTTACTTTAAAGGTTATACTTACCGCGAACCTAAGGATGTATGCAATGCACGCTTTAATTCCCGCCTCCTTCGCTGTCATGAATTTTTGAATTAATTAAGAACATAAAGCATTAAAAGATGCATACGATTTTATAAGATCATGAATTTGATCACAACTCTCACCCGCAAGAGTATACGTTTTCGGGAAAAAACTACCGAATTTATAGATTCGGTAGTTTTTTGCTGATAAACTGTTCGAAAATGAAATCGACTCTCGCATGTGAATAAAGGCAAAATTTTTCAACATAAAAATCACCATGACTGCCAACCTTATTGATGTAAATTCAAATCCAAATACGTTTGAGGAGGAAAACAACATGAATAAGACAGGCCTTGCAATTGCTGCATGTATGCTGTTTGCTGCTACTGCTGCATCCGCTTCCGCATCTGCTGCTACAGAACCTACGCACAAAATGGAGAAATCCGCGCATCATGCAGAACACAAGCTGCACACGAAGGCGAAGCACGGAGAACACAAAATGCATATGAAAGCCAAAAAAGAGGGACATAAATTGCACAAAAATGCTGTAAGTGGAGAGCACAAGCTTCGCGCGAAAAGTGTTAAGCCTCATGCTCTGCCTAAATCCGGTTATGGCGGCGTAAGCGAGTAAACCATTACAACCAGGGA